>JBAXCC010000008.1:0-28675 GCA_037141675.1 bacterium
AGATAAGCCCCGGCGGTATTCCGCCACTCGCGGGGGCTTTCCGTGCAAGCACCTCATAGCGTTCTTAGCGAAAAACGATCTCATAAAAGTCAGTGCTCGTCAAGTTTCAGATTCTTCAACAGGTTATGCCATCACATACTTTTGACATTATCAAAGTATCAACATACAGTCGCCATAACTGAAGAAACGATATTTGTGTTCAACGGCTTCACGGTACGCTTTCAGAATCAGGTCACGTCCGGCTAGGGCGCTTACCATCATGATGAGTGTTGATTGAGGCAGGTGAAAATTAGTTAGCATCACATCTATAACTTTGAAATTATAAGGCGGATATATAAAGATCGAACTTGCACCTGTTGCAGGAACAACCTTGCCGTTATTGGCGGTTGCGACAGTCTCAAGTGTCCGGACCGTTGTACTGCCAACGGCCACCACGCGGCCGCCGTTGAGCTTACATGTGTCAATGGCATCAGACGTCGCTCGTGACACCGAGTAGCGTTCGGGATCCATCTTGTGATCTTCCACAGTGTTACATTTAACAGGCTTGAACGTACCGGGGCCGACATGCAGCGTCACCGAAGCGCGGGAAACGCCTTTGGCATCAAGGGCAGAAAAAATGGCGTCATTAAAGTGAAGCCCTGCGGTCGGTGCAGCAACGGCTCCCACTTCTCGAGCGTAGATCGTCTGGTAGCGCTCCCGATCAAACCGTTCATGTTCCGGATCACCCTTCCGCCGAATATACGGGGGGACGGGTGTGTGACCGTACTCATGCAGCAACTCCATGAGGGGCCGCTTAGCAAGAAAAAGAACTGTGCAGACACCATCTCCGGTACGTTCAATGATATGTGCTTCAATCTCGTCATTTGCAAATCGAGCCACAAGACCGGCGCGTACCGCACGCCCCGATCCGCTAATACAGGACCAACAGGTCGTTTCCTTGTCATTCAGTCCACCCTGTGCGGTCTGTGGCAAAGGCAATGAATCTGTCAGAAGCAGTTCAACTGCACCGCCGGTATCAGCCCATACCCCCAGCAGCCTTGCAGGAAAGACTTTCGTATCGTTGAGCACCAGTAGATCGTCTACCTTCAGATAATCAGGCAGATCGCGCACCACGCGATGCTCAATGCACCCGCTCTGACGATGAAGGACCATCATGCGGGACATGCCACGCATCGGAAGGGGTTCCTGCGCTATCAATTCTTGCGGTAAATCGTAATTAAAGTCAGATGTAAGCATTCAATTATTTCACATGAAGGGGTTCTGATTGAATCCAGCCCCGATGTCCATTAGCATCGATACGCTTCCAAGCCCCGGCGGTTTCTAAGGGGATAACCTTTGTGCCAGGCTGGAGCACAAAGAGCGTCTTCGCATGGTCTGATGGTGCAAACAATACATTCGTGCGCACGTGTAACTCAAGCACCCGTTGAGTTGTTGTATGTCGTACGCGATAGCCAAGAGCAATCCCTGCCACGACCAGAAGAGTCGCTAGAGCAACCCCACTGCGCGTGTGTGCCCCATAACATTGGAAAAAGATAAAGCATGCAATCAGGAGAGCACTAAAAGGGATGAGAAGATGAAGATAGTCATGTACACCTTTGTTAACCTGCTCAAGCGTAACGCCCTGCCCGAGTGCAACGTCAGAGCGAGCCGGTGTCGCTGTATCAATCACGCGAACCGCGGTTTCCACAGGGTTCGCAGGTATATCTGTAAAGCGTAGTTTGAACGGACCGGCTTTAGCCGTTTCAAATGTATGCGTCTGAGGATTAAAGTACGAGAAGGCTATTTCACCAACTTCCGTTGCATTTGTCGACTGAGGAATAATGACTTGTTCCGTGCGAAGGACCGACATTTCTCGAGTCGTTTCTTTCAACGGATATATCTTGAATCCGTCGAGCTTTCGGGGAACAGGCACGGTTGCCGGACGCAAATCACCTTCTCCTTCAACAGATATTGCCAGCGTCAAAATATCACCTACTTGAGCTGACATGGAAGAGAGTTTCGCAGAAACGTTAAACTTTCCAACGGCCCCGCTAAAGTTAGCGGGTTTGCCAGCCTCTGGCACGGCCTGAATCCGAAAGACAAAGGGCTCGACGTTGCATTGTACCTGGCGCGAGACAAACGAAGAAAAGAAACCTCCCCCTGTGCGTTCGACAAGCTGGCATTGCAAACGTGTCCGCACAGGGTGTTCGCCTACACCAGTCGCTTGGCCAACGGTTTTAAAGCGTAGGACATCAACGGTCATTTTGCCTCCATCAACCTTGCGTTGAATTCTGGCTAGCGGTTCGAAATTCCCCAGGGTGAAAAGTCCGGCATTCATCGTGAAATCTGTAAATTGCAAGTTCTGGACTTCGGATCCGACAGTCAGTTCCACCTCAACAAAAAGATCAAATGACTGATTGACAAATATATGCTCCGGCTTCGTTATAAAGCGAGCCGTCCGGATTTCTGATGCGGAAATCAATAGTGGGCAGAAGAACAATATCGCGCATACTATCTTTGATAAATAGTTCATCATATCATCTCCTGTAGCACAGTCGTGATGACAGACGCGGTAAAGATCAAGGTTATAGCACCCCCTACAAACATTCCGGTCTCGGATAAACTTTCAAGTGCGTGAATTTTTCGATGACGCATAAGAAGTCGCACTAAAAGGCCTCCCCAAAAGAATAGCCACCCAACAAGTGCAATCTGTGTACGCATCTGACAAGGGAGCGAGAAGTGCCAGAAGAAAGCAGTCCGTATCCATGGCAGTTCCTTTTGCTTTTGTCCAGTTTGTTTGGAAAGGGAGGCTAAAAGTCCTTGCCGAATCTCAGGGGTTGTCCCGACATAGCGTTCCGCTCGTGAAAAGACAGAAATGGCCTTTGCACTTTCGCCCGCCATGACCTGCGCACTGCCGAGATTCATCAACAAGGGTGCCGTTACCACGCCATCAGCCAGTAACCGGTTATAGGTGGCCGCAACTTTTGCATAATCCTCTGGCTTTGCTGCTGAAGAAGCCTGAGCATTGGCTTGTTCCCATAGAAATTGACGCGTCGAGTACTCAGCCAAAAGAGGTCGTGAAAAGCAGCTCACGGCCACAAAAAATAAAAGGCATGTAGATTTGTTGACTTTCATTTCACCACCGCCTTATCAATTTTGGTGAATGCCGCATCTAATGCACACGCCATCTCGTGTGTTGAAATATGCGCGTCGGGCCGATACATAGCTTCATCCAGCTGCCCCAGGCGAGACCGTACTTCTGTCGCGACGTCCTCCGCAATCCCTTGCGATATAAGCAGTGCATAGGCATCACCCGGCGTCATCGCAGTACCGGACGCAAATCCTAGCCGCTCCGCAAGATATTGACGGGCAATGTTCGCAAGCGTTGTCGAATCTTTGGCCTTGCGGCAACTCGAACGTGCACGGCGCAGTGCGCCAGAGGTCCGATTAAACTCACGTATGTTTCGGATAAGCCGTCCAAACGGAGCCACCAATAACACAAGTATACACACGAGGGGGCCTGAAACTAAAAGAATGAGCATTGTTTGCAGGGGGGGCAGCAAGGAGTCATTTTTCACTGCTAGCGGAACCACAGTAATACCGCAAGGCAAAACGTCATCATCTTCTTTAGTTGATATCGTTTCTGCTTTCCCTGGCTCCGTCGCTGTCGCAATTTGCGTAGTAGGTTTGGCCTGTATCGGGATAGGCGCGGTTCTCAACGTCTCATACGCTCGTCGTTCAGAGTTATAATAACCAATTTTGATGGACGGGAACTCGAGCGTTCCTTCTCGCAAAGGCCGGACGCGATACGTAAACTTTTTTCCATTCGAAAGCGTTTCTGATTTAACATTGTCATCATATACACGGAAATCCTTGACCAACTCGGGTTGCAATCCCAAAACAGGCGTTCGCATATTTGAAATGCTGACACCGCCTTTAATTTCAAGGGTCAAGGTCAGCGGATCGCCCACTTTGCAGGTTGTCGCATCCAAGGTCGCTTTGGCTTCGACATTACGCCCGACAGCACCAATAAAGCATTCCGGACGCCCGTCATCCGGGGGTGGCGTGACGCGTACAGTGACTGCCGGCCCTATGGTATAAACTTCCTGAGGGATAGCTTGGCGTGCCTCGTTCACCCCCGCAATAATATTTCCCTTGAAGGTGATCGGACCGAAGGTGAAATCGCCTTCTTTTGTTGGCGTATAGCTGAGCGTCAGTGCATATTCGCGATACGACTTTCCTTTAATCTTTTTTCGTGTTACGGGTAAGCGAAATCGAATGGGCCGAGGCTTAAAGGGGTCATCTCCAAAAAACGACCCCATACTCATCATGTCGCGGCTCTGATAATTATTGATCGAAAAGCAGGAGAGTCGTCCACTTTGATCCACAATCCCGTTCAGCAGTTGATTTAAGTCCGGGCCCTTAAGACCTAGTTCCTGTTGACGGTTAATTTCGAGAAAATCAGCACTGATGTGTGGCGGTGCATTCGGAAAAACGGGTTCATTATCATTGTCAAATGGGGCAGGCAAATCAGCAACAGCGATGGACAGGGTAACAGTAAAAGGCTCCTCAACAAGGACTGACGTTGAAGATGCACTAACCTTGGCTATCACAAAAACTTGCTGTTCAATCCCGACTACTTCAATAACAACGCCAGGATGCGTATAGGTCTTTCCTTCAATCGTTAATTGAAGAGGTCCTGCAATAACCTGGCCTTTTTCTTTTGGCGTGAGTTGATAGACAATCCTTCTTCTCTCGTGAGAAGCACGCGTTATGCGGCCATTAATAAACGATATATTGGAACTGGAGGCGCTACGTGATTCCAAGAGTTGCACATCCATCTTTGAAAGAGCCGAGAGGTTCGGTAGCGGCACTCCGCTGTCAGCTCCATCCACCAGGATGACGAGAATGAAACTCTCGCCTAAAAATATCTTCTGTCGGGATGCTTCGACGTTAAGGGTAATGTCGGCTGCGAATAACGCGTTAAGCGGAAAGGATAAAAAGAAAGCCAGGCACGCGATTTTTCCCAAAAAAAACTGGAGAAACCGTGAACCTCTATGTAGACATTTCACTATTAACGTTTCACTTTTCACATATTCGATTGCTTACCAATCCCTTTCAGAGGGTGACATCGGGAGTCGGTTCATTCGTTCCTTCTTTTCGTTTTCACGTTCTTTTTCACGGTCAAGCGCCCGACGCAACAGTTCTTGAACATCCTTCGGAGCTTCTTCTTTCTTCTCCTGCTGCTCCTGCTTCTGCTCCTGTTTTTGTTCGTTCTGCTGCTGCTGTTGCTGCTCCTGTTGCTTCTGGTCTTGCTGTTGTTGCTGCTGATCCTGTTGTTGCTGCTGTCCTTGAGACCCGCTAGGATTCTTAGGCAGGAGATCACTAATTTCGAGTAGATTTTTCAGTGCTTGTTGTTTCAGACCGGGACGATCAATCTCTTTAGTCTTCGTGTCCAGAATTTCTTCCTGCAATTTGTCGGTATGTATGGCAAGTTCCTTCACCTTGGCCTGATCTTCAGCCTTAAAAGGTGGCATATTGGTATTGGCCTTTGCCTGTTCTTCATATTGCTTGGCCCATTCAGGGAAACGTTGCGCGAACAGCTTCGTTAACTGCAAGGCTTCGGGTTGCGTTTCGCGATTCATCAGATAACGCATTTCCAGTTTTTTAATGGCGTTGCTTTGGCAGATAATATCTTCATCAATTAAGTTGGGTGGTGCTGCAACTGCTTTCCAGAATCCATAGACAGACGGCTCGGACTGCGCCACCTCACTAACCGATTCTGGGAGCAGATCACGCAACGCCTCTGTTGAACCTTTCATGAGATCGCGCGTGAGTTCAACTTGCTGAACGACCTGCGCTTGCTGTTGTTGGTTGGTGACTGACTTCATGACATGTTGCTTTAAGGGTATCCAGAGATCGGCCTGCTTCTCTTGGCGAGTCGCTAGTGATTCGGCAAGACGAATCAATTCCGGCGCATCGTTCGTAAAAATGCTGTATGACTCCTCAATCAAGGCCCGCTGTTCTTTCAGCAAGGTGCCCAGCAATTGGTCTGGAGCTGTCTTCTCATGTTCCTTTAACACTTTTGCGATATGCGCGGCCTCACGGGCTTCTGGCAAAGGCCAGACAGCGCGGGTATAGTTTCGGCCGCAGCGTTCATCTTGACTGTTTTCCCTCAGGGCAAGCTGGAAACCTGTGGCTGCATCCTTGAGTGCTTCAAACTTGGCGGCAGGATCCTCAGCTCCTTTTGCCTTGGCCTGCTCCATTTGGATTTTTCCGAGCAATTCACCGGCCCGGACAGCATTCTTCTTGGAGGTTAGTAACGGACGCAAGGTCTCTACACACTTATCAGGATTCTTGGCCTGATAGTATGCATAGGCGGCGTTAAAACGATAACTGTCAGCCTCTTCCTTGTCAGCGCCCCGGGCAGCAGAGAGGAATCCTTCGGCAGCTTCGCGATACTTGCCCTGCTTCAGCCAAGTTTGTGCAATGCGCGCGCCTTCACGTCCAGGCGCAACAACAATCGGGGGAGGCGCATTGGTTGATGGAGACTGACCAACCTGATCGATCTGGTTCGTCTGCTTGGCATACGCACCACTGTTGATGGACAGCAGGAGCATTGCAACAGCGATCACGGGATTTTTTCTTCTGACACTGCCACTGAGTCGTCCACGACTGAACCAGGCCGCAACCAGCAAGGCGATCAGTGCCGGGAAGAGGAACCATTGATAACGGTCCTGCAATCTGTTCTGCATCATCTCCTGTTGTTCCTTGGCTGCGATTTGACGGAGATGGTTACGGTAAATCGAACCCAGCGTCGTATGCGCGGTTCCTGCCGTTCCCAAGGGGATATATCGACCGTTGGAGGCTTTAGCAATGGCATCTAATGTTGCATCCATCAGTTTTGTTGTGACGGTTGTTCCCTTAAACTGGACGGAGCCTTTTTTTGACTCATCCGGAATTGTCGCGCCGGACGTATCCCCGATACCGACCGTGAAGATGGGGATATTTCGTGTTGCGGCCTCGCGTGCTGCCTCAAGAGAGTCTCCCTTAAGATCATCACCATCCGAAATCAACAGAATAGCATTGTATTCATCAAGAGCGGGATCAAGCGCCTCCAAGGATTTACGTATGGCATCGCCAAGGTCGGTCTCGCCACGGGGCGCAGATTCAGGGCCTGTTCCATCCAATGCTTGGCGCAAAAAGGAATAGTCGGTTGTGAGCGGACAGAGCAGTGCCCCTTTGTTCCGGAAGGCAAGCAAGGCTGCCCGGTCCCCCTTCAGTTCTCCAATAAGGTCCATGATGTCCGCCTTGGCTCGACCCAAGCGATTGGGATGCACGTCTTGAGCCAACATGGAACGCGAAACATCAAGTGCGATCACGAGATTGCGTCCACGCGTAAAGACCTTTTCATCCTTGCGTCCCCATTGCGGACGGGCCGCCGCAAAAATAAGCGCAGTTAATCCAATTATAACGAGTACGAACTGCAGATAAAAATAGCTTTGGGTATGGATGGGCATCAGTTTACCTTGGAGCGCAGGCGCGATAAGACGCGACATACTTGCGCGCGAGCGCCGAAATAACCACACCCAAATTATTCCGACAATCGGAATAAGAGAGAGCAATAATAAGAAATATGGATAGGCAAAGCTCATAAGTTAATCTTAGATGAGTCGTCGTGTCAACGCCATGTTTAACGTCAAGGCAAGAGCAATCAAAGATGCCCCGGCCAGCAAAAAGTCAACAAAGTGTTCATTGTAGCGTTCATAAACTTGGCGATCGATCTTGGTTGTTTCCAGTTTGCCAATCTCTTCGAGAGCCCGCTTTAAGCCATCATCGTCTCGGACATTAAAATATCGGCCCTTTGATTTATCCGCAATCGACTTGAGCTGGGGCTCGTTGAAATTAAGGTTCATATAGCCAATCCCCTGACGGCCAAACATATCACGGGCACGGAAAGGCGTTTTCGCATTTTGAGTTCCAACGCCAATGGTGTAAACGCGTACGCCCAGTTTAGCTGCCGCGTCAGCGGCCTGGTCCGGCTGAATGATGCCTGTATTGGACTCTCCGTCAGAAAGAAGAATGGCAATGCGCGTCTTGGGTTCGGCATCTTGCAGACGGGCAAGCCCTGTTGAAAGGCCATCGCCCACAGCTGTCATGGTCTCTTCCTGATCAACGGGGCGGCCTTGCGAGTCGAGCCGGGATTTCGGAATTTCAACACCCTTTAAAACATGCTCAAGCGCGCGATGATCTGCGGTTAAGGGTGAACGGGTTGACGCGTATCCGCCAAAGGTCACGAGGCCGATGAGATCGTCGGGACGTTTACTGATAAAGGTGGTGAACATCTCCTTGACCACATCAAGACGAGTCTTGTCCATGTTAGGTGAAAGGTCAAGAGCCTCCATAGATCCGGAGACATCAACGATCATCTCGATGGCAATGGCATGAACGGACCGATGTTCGCGCGCTAATGTCGTGCGCGGACGCGCCACGGCAAAAATCAGTAGCAGGGCAGCAAGTAAAAATATAGCCGGCAACAGTCTTGCAACCATGACACGCCATCCTGCTGTGTTTGCAGGCAGTCGCGCAGCAGGAGCAAATAAAACGCCAGCCTTTTTACCTGTACGATAGAGACGCCATGCGGCAATCGCCCAAGGTATAAGAAGTAAAAACGCTAGAGGTGTAGCAACATTGAACATAATAACTAACCATTCGAACAGGGTGAAGGAGTACTGGATGGAGTGTCCGTATGCCGGGAATCATCCTCGATATAGCGCTTGGCTTTTTGTGTCGCATCTTCTGCCATTACAGGCGTTGCTTCCTGACCCGCGAATTTCACCAAGTCAGCAGACTCCAGGAATGTGCGCAATTGAACAAGGACTTCATGTTTAAACTGAGGATACTTTGCTGCAGCCAGCAGAAATTCTTGTGTCGTCTGTTCAGGAGCGTGAATGCCATGCGTTCGCTCAATATATCGACGCACGACCATCGTAAGCTCAATATAAAAGTCTTTATACAATCCCTTGGCTGGCAAGTTGCGATTCAACAATCGCTGGAGTTCAACCATTGCACGTTCGACCGGGGACATCTTGTACTCCTTCACGCGACGTGATATCTGCATCAATCCATAAATAATGGCTGCACAAGCGACAAGGCCAAGAAGGGCAAAGAGAATCCAGAGGGTCACTGTTTTTGCGGTCGGCGGTATCCAGTCGGGCTTCAACGTGACTTCAGGATCCCCTGTCACGGATGGGCGAGGGCCTTCGCCGGGAAACAAAACAGGTTTTGTCGCATACGTCTGTCTGCGGGGCGGAGAGACTCGCGGATCGAACGCTTCCACTGCAAATGGAGCCAAGCGATACTTGAGTGCTGCCGGTTCAGGAACGAGTCGCCAGCGATAGGCTTGGCGCTTACGGCCGCCAGCTTCGACGGGGTCAGATGTGAAGTCATCCGCAAGGCTAAAACCGGAGAAACGGGACCGCAAGTCAGGCAACACAACCTTCAAATGCGAAGGCGAATCAATCGTCACAGTCAACATCAGGTCAGCTGATGGCGCAACCTTATCGGGTGTTGATTCAAGTGTGATCTTCACCTCGCCGCTCAAAAGCTCATGCGTCGCTGCTGTACCAGAAGAGGCTAATAGCAGCGCAACAGCGAACAGGATTGCCTTGCAACTTAAATCGAGAGTACGCTTCACTTCTTTGCCCTCCTTCGGAACAGGGCACGAACATCGTCAATATAGGGGCGCCCGGTTGAAAGAGAAATGGAGTCGATACCGTTTCGTTTAAAGAATCTCATAAGCTGTCCGTTATCCTGTGATGCACGCTCTGCAAAAGCCTTCCGGACAGCAGCCGAGCCAGTATCCACAAGCAATAATTCGCCAGATTCAGGATCTTGCATTTCCACAAGCCCAACATTCGGAAGTTCGAATTCACATGGATCTGATATCGGGCAAGCAATTACATCGTGACGCCGCGCCGTAACACGCAACTCCTTTTCATAGCCTGAATCCTGAAAGTCGGAAACGAGAAATACAACAGCTTTACGTTTCTGCACATTGTTTAAGAAACGCAGTGCCGCTGTGATATCCGTGCCTTCACGCGTTTCATCCGCGGCCAACACCTCACGCACCAAGCGCATGACCGATGTACGTCCTTTGCGCGGAGGAATTGATTTCAAGATGCGATCACTAAAGAGGATGAGCCCAATCTTATCTTGATTCCGAATCGCAGTCAGAGCGAGTAAGCAGGTGATTTCAGCAGCAAGTTCAGACTTTGAACGCGTTCCAGAGCCAAAGACCTGGGAGCCCGAGACATCCACAAGGAAGATAACGGTTAATTCGCGCTCTTCGGAAAAGCGTTTAACATGCGGCGAACCTGTTCGCGCAGTTACATTCCAGTCGATCGACCGAATATCATCGCCAGCCACATAAGGACGCACTTCATCGAATTCGACCCCCTGCCCCTTAAACATCGAATGATAGTCGCCGGTGAGCTGGTCGTCAATCAAATGCGAGGTGAGAATTTTAATCTTTCCCACCTGCTTCATTAACTCTGTCGTGTTAATCATAGGGAGGTAGTAGAGAGTAGGGAGGAAGGAGGAGTTGAATACATTACAAATTCCTCTCGAACTGAAAAGTCATTAAGTTTTTCACGGAGCGTCTTGGTTGTGGCTGATAGCAAGCGGATCAGTTCTTCACAATCTTCAAAAAGCGAGATAAAACCAGGGCCATCAATTATGCTGGAATCATGTAGCAAGGTTAGCCAATAGCGGGTTTCAAGTGCCTCTTTAAAAGCAATTTGCATTTTAGAAGCAAACTCTTTCTCCGAATAGGAACCTGCTGCTTCTTCGATATTTGCACCTATAGACGTACCACAGCGCAAGAGTTGCTTCGATAAAACAAGCTCCTTTTTGTTCTCCGTGAGCCATTGGAACAATTTAATAATACGTAATGCAAACGCGTAGCTTTTCTTTTGATTAACAGATTCTTGCATTGATGTCATCCCTCCTACTTCCTACCTCCTACTTCCTCCTTACTGTTAGGATCACGGAACTGGGATGGTGTTGAGAATTGTCGTGATGACGGCGTCTGTCGTTAATTCTTCAGCTTCGGCCTCGTAGGTGAGCATGATGCGATGACGCAATACGTCATGGGCGATTTCCTTCACGTCCTGCGGTGTCGCGTAGGCGCGACCATGAAGCATGGCATTTGCGCGGGCTGCGAGATTCAAGCAGAGTGTCGCACGAGGGGAAGCGCCCATTTGAATTTGTCCTGCAAGGGAATCCAACTTGTGAGCCTTGGGATCACGCGTGGCAAACACAATGTCGAGAATGTAATCTCCAACCTTCTCGTCGCAATAGACCTGTTCAAGTGTTTCTCGCAGGCTCTTTACCTCTTCTGCGCTAATGACGGCATTAACGGTCATGGTCTGCTTTTGCGTAAAACGGTTCATGATGCGCCGTTCATCATCACGGGAGGGATGCGTAATAACACATTTCAACATGAAGCGGTCGACCTGTGCTTCGGGCAGAGGATATGTTCCTTCTTGTTCAATCGGGTTCTGGGTAGCCATGACCAGAAATGGTTCCGGCAGTTTGTAAGTGGTGTCGCCGATCGTCACTTGATGCTCCTGCATGGCTTCGAGCAAGGCAGATTGAACCTTGGCGGGAGCACGATTGATTTCGTCTGCAAGGAGCAGGTTTGTAAAGACTGGCCCCTTTTTAGGGTAAAAGGAACCCTCTTTTGGATTGTAAATCATGGTTCCGACAACATCCGCCGGCAACAAGTCGGGTGTAAAGGATATACGATGGAAAATTAAGCCGAGAGCATCAGACAAGGTACGAACGGCTGTCGTCTTCGCCAAACCGGGTACGCCCTCTAACAGAATATGCCCTCCTGTAATCAAGGCAATGATCAGCCGATCAATCAGCTTTTCCTGTCCGACAATAACCTTGTTTACCTCTTGGCGTATCTTCGTAAGTGTTTCAGCCTGCGCAGCAATCTGATTCGTTGTCTTTTGTAAGTCCATAAGGATCCCTCTTTTTTTCATTAAAGCGAATGTGTTTGATATTTTAGCAGTTTCCATGCCATAAGCAATCGCAGAGTGAAGGCTCTAAGGTAAAATAGACTTTTACGATATGTGATTGATTATTAAAGAGTTGAGAAGTTCCAACTGTGGTCTTCCATGCGCAAAGCTGTCATCCTAACCGCGACAGATTGACACGTCGAAATCACAACTCCAATGCACGACGTGTGGCGGTTGTTAACGGAAGCGCGCTAGGCTTTTCAAAACGGAGCGTCTCTTGGGTGTCGCTCAACAGGCTTTCCACATATTTTTCAACCCGATATAGTTGCATGATCAATTTAAAGTGTGAGAATGTATGCTCGATATCCCCGACATACTTTGCCTGCGATACAGATACGGGGATGTTTTTGAGAAGCGTGCGTAAAGCTTGCTTTTGCGTCGAATCTTCATTCCATTCTAATGAGGGAAGCTCCCATAACCCCCCCAGAAGCCTCTCATCAACACGCTGGGAAAAGAGGACACGGCCTGCGCCATCTCTTACGACAACAGCAACCACTCGTCTCACTGGCAATTTCTTTTTGGGAGGCTTAACGGGGAGTTCATCTTGTAAATTTTTGGCATGCGCAATACAGCCCTTTTGGATTGGACAGATGGCACATTTCGGGTTACGCGGAGTGCAGACGGTAGCGCCTAAATCCATCATAGACTGATTAAAATCGCCAGGACGTTTAGACTTTTCAATAAAGGGCTGTAACCAGTTTGCCAACTTCTCGCGTGCCGGCAATTTCTGGAAGTCATCGCGCCATTCAAGAAAGCGCGAAAATACACGCGCAACATTTCCGTCCACCACAGGAACATATTCACCAAAACTGATGCTAGAAATCGCAGCTGCCGTGTAAGGTCCGATCCCTGGCAGCATCGCCCATTGCGTTGATGTTGACGGGAGTTCGCCCCTCTTCCCAATAACCTTCTGAGCTGCTTTCTGGAGGTTGCGAGCACGGGTATAGTAGCCCAAGCCCTCCCACGCTTTTAAGACCGCTTGCTGAGGCGCGTCAGCCAAAGCCTGAACCGTAGGAAATGATTTCATGAAACGGATGAAGTAACCTTTGACTGTTTCAACCTGCGTCTGCTGAAGCATGATCTCACTGACCCAGACCGCATAAGGGTCGGGATGGTCACGCCATGGCATTTCGCGCGTGCGTGAATCATACCAGGCCAGCAACCGTTTATGGATCTGAAGCATACTTATCCGCGCAAATCTAGCGCCATCGCAATTTCTGGACAGGTGAAAGGATTGGCATGCTTGGTACAGTTGATGCATCCCATATACAGTTTATGCATCACCTGGGTCTTTTCAATGCGCTTAAAACCAAGCGAACCGAAAAACTCAGGAGCAAACGTCAGCACGATTGCCTGTGCAGGGTCAAAGACTCGTACACGCTCCAGAATGTGTTTAACAATCTGCGAGCCGATGTGATGGCGCCGATAGTCAGCGTGGACGGCGACAGACTGGATTTCAACTGAGGCACGCTCAGGCACGCCAATTTCGGGAAGGATCTGATATGCAGCACATCCAACCACCTTGCCATTCACATCCGCCACATAAAAGCGGTCGATGTTCTGAATTATATCGCCCATAGGACGAGAGATCAGATCTTCCTTATGCTCACGGATTAAATCAAATATTTGCTCAGCGTCTTTTAAATTGGCAGAACGTATGGTGTGTGTTGTCATCAGATATTCCCTGTCCTTTTAAATGGTCGTATGCTTACTGAATATGGCTAACCAGCTTGCTGGCAATTCCTATATAACTTGCAGGAGTCATTTCAATCAAACGTGCTTTGTCCTCTGCAGGGATATCAAGGCTTTCAATGAATTGATGCATCGACTCGGCAGTAATCTTCTTGCCACGGGTCAGCTCCTTCAGTTGCTCATACGGATTGGGCTTGCCAAGTTTGCGCATCACCGTCTGTACGGGTTCAGCTAAAACTTCCCATGCGTCGTTAAGATCCTCTTCCAGCCGTACCGTGTTGAGCTTGATTTTGCCAAGTCCTTTAATGGTTGCCTGGTAGGCAGCGAGCGAATAGCCAAAACCTACACCCATATTGCGTAACACGGTTGAATCCGTCAGATCGCGCTGTAGTCGAGAGATCGGCAACTTGCGAGCCATGTGCTCCAATACAGCATTGGCTAAGCCGAGATTGCCTTCGCTGTTTTCAAAATCAATCGGGTTCACCTTGTGCGGCATGGTTGATGAGCCAATTTCACCTTTAATAGTTTTTTGTCCAATATAGCCGAGTGAAATATAGGACCAGATATCACGATCAAGGTCGATCAGAATAGTATTCCAACGTGCGAGCGCATCAAAAAGTTCCGCAATGCCGTCATGGGATTCAATCTGCGTGGTGAGCACATTCTGCTTCAATCCAAAACAGCCTTCAATCACGGTGCGGGAAAGCGCTTCCCAGTCAACCAGGGGATAAGCTGCTAAGTGGGCATTATAACATCCGACTGCACCATTCATCTTGCCGGGCATCACAACAGCATCGAGTTGGGCGGCTTGCCGATTCAGACGCGCAACAAACACGGCGAATTCTTTACCCAATGTTGTCGGGGAAGCAGGCTGGCCATGGGTGCGTGCGAGCATGGATGCATCACGTGTTTCAATAGCAAAGGCGGACAATGCATCCGTTACCTTCTTTTGTGCTGCTCGCAACACAACCAGTCCGTCACGCAACATCAGGGCATGCGCCATATTGTTGATGTCTTCTGACGTGCAAGCAAAGTGAACAAACTCGCCACGATCTTCAAGGGAAGTGCCTGCAAGTTTCTCTTTGATAAAATATTCTACGGCTTTCACGTCATGGTTCGTGGTGGACTCTATGGTTTTGACACGCCGCGCGTCATCAACAGAAAAATCAGTAGCAATGGCTCGTAAAGCGATTCGATCGTCCGCAGTTAAGTCCTTAGCTTCGGGAATATCTTTTGCATCGCATAGAGCCTCCAGCCAAGCGATTTCAACAGCGACACGCCGTTGGATCAGGCCGAACTCCGAAAAGATCGGGGCGAGCTCCGTTAATTTCGATGCATACCGTCCATCAAGCGGTGAAAGTGCTGTAAGCGTATCCATAATAACTCCTTGAAAAGTCAAATATTACCTTATTCCGTCCCGTGCCGCAAATGAAACTTCAGGATTATCACTTACTTACTACTAAGCGATTTGCGCAGAAGCGTTTCAGCGTCCTTGATGTCAGGGTTGGCGGCGAAGGCGGCTTGCGCCATTTTGTATGCCGAGTCCTGCGGAAAACCGAGTTGGGTGAGGGCCAGAATTGTATCACGCAGCATGGCGGACTTTGCATCACCTCCGCCTGCGGTTGATGCGGCCAGCGCCTCCAGCGGATTAACCTTGTCGCGCAACTCAACAATGAGGCGTTCCGCTGTTTTCTTGCCAATACCATGAATGGCGCTGATCCGTTTGATGTCGCCCGCGGCGATCGCAGCGATCAGTTCGGAAATCGTCATCCCGCTCAGTACGCTGAGCGCGGTCTTCGGGCCAATGCCATTAACATTAATCAGCCGTTCAAACATCTGCTTCTCTTCAACCTGCATGAAACCAAAGAGAATATGCGCATCCTCTCGAACAAGATGATAGGTCAATAATTTACAAGCAGCCCCTGTCGCAGGCAACCGGTCATACGTACTCAAGGAGATAAAGATCTCGTATCCGATGCCATGGACATCCAACAACGCCACACTAGGACTCTTTTCAATCAATGTTCCATTTAAAAAAGCAATCATCACTAATCTCCTTTTAATCGTTATCTGAAAGTCCGCAGATGAGTCCAGCAATCAAGAGGCATGTAATCAGGCTGCTCCCCCCATGGCTGATAAAGGGCAAGGTAATTCCTGTCATGGGCAGGGCTTTCGTGACACCCGCCACATTCAGGAGTGTCTGCATGGCGAGCGAGGCTGTCAAGCCCACGCAGAGCAGACGCTCAAAGGGTGTTCTAGAAGCCCCCGCCGCGCGGAAGCCACGCGAGAAGAACGTCGCATAGATCACGAGAAGGATCGCACAACCTACCAATCCCACCTCTTCAGCCAGCGCCGCATAGATAAAATCCGATGTAACGATCGGCACGGTCTCCGGTGAGCCGGTACCTAGCCCAGCACCCCACCATCCCCCTGAATACATCGCTGTCAGGCCCTGCAGAATTTGCCAGCCCTTTCCCGTTGGATCCAAAAACGGATTCAGCCAGACGTCAAATCGTGCTTGTGCATGTGACGAGAGAAACTGCATGCCGAAACCAACCGCGGCAACCCCTGCAAGGCCAATCGCCAGATAGCCCATTCGTTTTGCAACGGCAAATAGCATAATGATCAAGATTGTGTTCAGCAGAACAACCAATCCGAGATCGCGGAGCAGAATCGTCAAGGCCATTGGAACACCCCACAAAAAAACGAGTCCGAGCAGGGAGAAGAAGGGTGGCACAGGTATTCCGCTCATGGTCTCAGAAAATTCCTTTTGTCGCTGGCTTAAATGTGTCGCCAAGAAAAATACAAGCAATGGCTTCACAACTTCCGTCGGATTGATGTTTCCCGACAAATAAATGCCCCCTCGATAACTGCGCCCGAGTAGCAACATGGCAACCAACACCCCAACGGCCGCAATATAGGCCCCCCACCCCAATGCCTGCATCCAGCCGCCACGCCCCTTACTCGTGAGCGTCACGCCAATAAGGAAGGTGGCAAGGCCAATTGCAAAAGGGAGCACTGGAAAAATATTGGTTTTCAGATCCATCAGGTTGTAGCTACCCATTCTGAATTGAATCAGGAGGCCCATCGCACTCAGGACAATAACAGCCCCAAGAATGCCTGGATCTCCTCGCCAATGGATCAACGCCAGCCATATCAGTATAACGGGAATGCCAATAGCATACACGGCAAGGGGAATCAACGGCAGCCAGTTGATCGTTGATGGACGCAGGGCAGCATCAATGCCTAACAGGGAAAGGACTGCACAACTCAACGCCATCAGGGAGATCAGGAAAACACCAGTTGCCGATGCGACTGATCCGATAACTGCATTTGCCTTCTTCATTTTGCCCTCCCTTGCACAGGAGGCGTTGACTTCATCATTTTAAACACTTCTGGTTTCCTCACATACCCCAGTCTGTCCGCTGCCAATAACATTTCTTTGGCGACAGGCAATGCAGCAGCGGATCCAAATCCGCCGTTTTCAATCAGCACAGTCATAACAATATTTGGACTCTTCTGTGGCGCCATGCAGGTGAACCATGCATGGTCCTCTGCACCCGGTACCTGTGCCGTGCCGGTCTTGCCACAGACCTCAAGTCCGGGAAGATTACAGCCCTTCCCTGTTCCGCTAACCACTACCTGACGCAACATAGAGCGGACTTGGATCGCCACAGGTGACGGACAAAGCGTTTCCAGTTTCTTCACTGACTCAGTTATGTCGAGGCGGGGTGCCATGAAATCGCCATCATTGGCAATGGCAGCGGTCATGCAGGCCACATGCAAGGGTGTCATCAAAATTTCCCCCTGACCGATGGATAGCATCGCCAACGTTGATCGATGCTCGACAACAGGCGCATTGCCTGGCGATGTCTTAAGTGCGTCATCAAGCGATTTCATGTAAACTAAAGGCTCGTTGATATGCATGCGCTTCACCATTGAATTAAATGCGTCCGGCCCACAGGCGACACCTAACTGCGCAAAATAGACGTTGGAGGAGTGAACCATCGCCTCCCTCATATTCAAATTTCCCCACCCTGGCCACACCTCTCCCCGGCGTTCACAGGAATAGTATTCGCTATCGCGAATGGGCGGGGTACTTGCCGCAGCAATATAGCCCATGCCTGGACATGCAAAGGTCGGCGAACGCTTCTCTATGAGCGCTGTTGTCGCAATCAGAATCTTGAAGATGGAGCCAGGCGGATAACGGCCCTGTGTTGCGCGGTTGAATGTAGGCATATTTTCCTCAATGGAGGCGGGCCCAGGATCATGCGGATTAAAACCTGGAGAACTGGCCATCGCTAGAATGGCCCCTGATACTGGGCGCATGACAATGACCGCCCCGCGTCTTCCTTTAAGTAAATCAAAAGCTGTTTCCTGCAAACGGGAATCGATGGTCAACGTGACAGACTGGCCCTCTTCCGCCCGACCCCTAAAAAGATCTTTTGCCTTTTCAAGTGGATCATCTTTCTGAAGATATCCATTTAAGACCGAGTCATACAGGAGTTCAACTCCTGTGATTCCACAACGCGGATGGTAGTACCCAACAGGATGGGCAAAGGTATTCCCAAAAGGATACCGACGGCCCCAGATATCGCCGGACCTTGGAGCCGCAATGACGAGTCCGCGGCAATCAAAAATTGGCCCGCGCATAATCTGGCGAGTCGCAGCATTGGGTCGCTTATCATAACGGTGCACGAACCGCAGAAAGTCGCGTCTGTAGTAACCGCCGATCTGCCATGTCATCTGGTAGACAAGCACAGCCAGAAAAAGCAATACAATGGCTGTACGGAGCATACGATAAGTCATCTTTCCCGGGGAGGGGGATGGTGCGAAGAGAATGACGAGCGCAACGATCCCAAAGAAGACCAGAAAGGTCAGTTTCAGTATACGAAACACATCCTCTTCAGGTAATGCTTTCAAAAAATTTGTCAACAGTTCAAACATGGTTAACTTACGGTGCTATCGCGGCGGCAATAACGTTTTCCAGATCATAAATACCCTGAGTGACATGACATGGCGGTACGGTCAGAAACTCTTTTTCAGACCAGACACCATTGATGAGTTGTTGGATCATCCGTATATTTCCAGCTTCCACCTTCCAGACACGTCCAGCACCATCCGACTCTAACCGAGTGCGGGCACGGACCAGCGCATCTGGATTGGAGGTTTCGGGGACATCAATAAATAACGCTGGCTCATCTTCCCTTTCAGGATGCAGAGTCTGCCACAGGTATTTCGCATTGTCCTCACCATATTGCGCCACATAAGCCTCATACGTATTCCCAATCGACCCCGTATAACCTCCCTCCGTGCGATAGGTTTCACTGCCACGCTCCAGATAACCTATGGATGAAAATGGACGGCTTGGATTGTCGCCAAAAACGGCTTGATAGCGCGCCCCGCTCCCCAGCAACACCGTAGCGCAATCATGAGCCCTCGGAATGATTAGGGGTGTCCTTCGTGCCTGAAGTCCGACCGCTGCATTTCCGCACAACCCATACAGTAAGAGAATCGCATCATGGCGGATATCCTGTGCATCTTCGGCATCAATCAAGGATTGCAACCGCTCCCGCAGATACGCTGGGTTGACATGAAGTCCGAGCTCAACAAATACGGGATCGACCAAATGAGGGGTTTTAGCTAAACACCAGCAAGCTTCACGTTGAAAAACATTGCAGGCAATCAACTTCAGTTTCAGACGTTTTTCAATTGTTTCCAGCATTTAGTGTTGCTCCTCAAACTTTAGAATGTCTTCAGCTCGAATAGCGCCCTCACGAATCACAGTTAGTTTGCCATCCGGTGAAACCTTGACAACGGTACTTGCCACACCACCCGGTGAAACACCACCATCCAAAACCAGATCAGCCTCCAATCCCACATCCTTTAGAGCAGTAACCGCACACGTCGCAGGCATTTCGCCACTTAAATTTGCGCTCGTCACGCGCAATACGCCTCCACATGCAGCGATCAGTTCACGAGCGCCATCATGCGCAGGAACTCGAAAACCTTCAAATCCATCACCGCATGGCAACACCAATGTGAGAGCGCCAGGCCAATACATGGCCACTAGACGTTTGGCAACACACGGGAAGTTGGCACCAAAACGTTCAACCGCCGCACTATCTGATGCGAGTAATGCAATAGGCTTACCTGTCGGCCTGCCCTTGATGGTGCAGATACGCGCAACCGCGTCTTTCTGCCCCGGATGAGCCGCAATGCCGTACACCGTATCCGTTGGGATGACAACCACACCGCCGGCATTCAATATGCCTGTGGCAGTCGAAATACTTGTTGAGGAGATCGGAGTAATCATGATTCATTTCGGCGGTGTAATTTTGGCCGTTAATTATAGCTTACTTGCCTTTTAACCGCAAGACCGCTATATTATCAAAAATCAAAGGAGTTTAGAGATGCAAAAAGTGTTTGTAACGGGGGGAAGTGGGTTTTTAGGCATTAACCTCATTCGCTTTTTACGAAGCAAGGGAATTACAGACATTACATCCATTGACCTTGTCCCCTTTGACTACCCGGAAAAGAATGATATCAAAGCCATCGTCGGTGACATCCGTGACGTGCCTACGCTCCGCGCAGCCATGAAGGGTGCAAACTGGGTCATTCATACCGCAGCAGCCCTCCCCCTCTATTCTGAACAGGACATCATGACCACGGACGTGGACGGCACGCGGAACGTTCTGGAAGCCGCAATGGATTTCGGAGTCGAACGCATAGTGATGATCTCTTCCACGGCTGTCTATGGGATTCCCGACCATCATCCGCTCATTGAAACCGATAAGATGGTCGGTGTGGGTCCTTATGGCAAGGCGAAAATCATGGCTGAGGAGGTCTGCTTAGAATTTCGCAAGAAGGGCATGTGTGTGCCCGTCATCCGTCCAAAATCCTTTATTGGTCCAGAACGCCTTGGAGTATTCGCCCTCTTTTATGACTGGGCTCATACCGGTCATGGGTTCCCCATGATAGGTAGCGGCAAGAATCGTTATCAACTTCTGGATGTTGAAGATCTGTGCGGAGCCATTTGGCTGACCCTGACCCATGACAAGTCGATCGTCAACGACACATTCAATATTGGCGCCAAACTTTTTACAACCATGCGCGAGGATTATCAGGCCGTGCTTGACAAGGCCGGTTTTGGCAAGAAAATCAGCGGGTTCCCTGCTACGCCCATGATCTGGACCCTGCGATTCCTTGAGCTCCTGCATCTCTCCCCTCTTTACAAGTGGGTGTATGAGACAGCGTGCGAAGATTCGTTTGTCAGCATCGAGAAGGCTGAACGCATCCTTGGATACGCTCCGAAGTTTTCAAACAAAGATGCTCTTGTACGCAACTTCGACTGGTATGTCGCAAACCTTCATGCCTTCAAAAATGCATCAGGGATCTCGCACCGTGTTCCCTGGAAGCAAGGCATCTTGCGTTTCGTCAAAATTTTCTTCTAACCATTAACAAAGGAGTCTCACATGCCCGCAAGCATCTTCACGCATCCAACGTATACTGTTCGTCGGCAAATTTTTAAACTGCTCGGAGCAGCCTTTCATATTTATGACCCCAATGGAAATCTTGCCTTTTATTCCAAGCAAAAAGCCTTTAAGTTGAAGGAGGACATCCGCGTTTACACCGGCGAAGACATGCAGAACGAAGTCTTAACGATAAAGGCCCGCAACATTATTGACTTTTCTTCTGCGTATGACGTGTTCGATCCCGCCACCCAAACAAAAGTCGGCGTACTCAAGCGCAAAGGGATGAAGTCCATTCTTAAAGATGAATGGATCATCATGGATGCGAATGAAAATCAGATCGGCCTAATCCAGGAGGACAGCATGATGCTGGCACTTATTCGCCGCTTCCTGTCCAATCTGGTCCCACAGTCCTTTGACGGGACGATCAACGGACAGAAGGTCTGCCACTTCAAACAAAACTTCAATCCCTTTGTCACCAAGATCACCCTCGATTTTTCGATGGACATCAATAATCTCTTGGATCGCAGACTGGGCATTGCTGCCGCGGTTCTCCTGTGCGCCATAGAGGGGAAGCAGGACTAATCGAACGATGCCGCGGAGGGCAATCGCGCAATGACAAGAGAGACCATTAAGAAGTGGGTTAAACGTATTGTCATTAATTGCGTGATCATTTGTGTGGCGCAATATGTGATTGGCATACTATTCTGCATGTTTCTAATGAACACCATCTTGTTCCACCCGCATCCACCTGATTACACGTGGCAGACACCCCATATCATCAACATCGGCGATGCCAGCACGCCCATTGCCGCGTACTGGCAACCACAGACCAACGCGACAGTCGCCCTGCTCTATAGCCATGGAAACGCAGAGGACATCGGAGACCTGACTGAACTATTTAACGCGATTGCTCAGGCTGGCATCTCTGTCTTAGCTTATGATTATCCTGGCTATGGCTTTAGCGGGGGAAGGCCGAGCGAAAAAAATTGCTATGAGACTGCTGAAAAAGCTTACTCGTTTTTAACCACCCAAAAGAAGATCAAACCTGAAAATATTATTATTCTGGGGCGTTCCCTCGGAAGCGGTCCAGCCTGCTATTTGGCTGAAAAGTACCCGGTTAGCGGTCTCATCGTCGAATCCGGCTTTCTGAGCGCACAGCGGGTGGTCACACGAATCCGTCTCCTGCCAATGGATACCTTTCCAAATGTTGAACGAATTACGAATATTTCATGCCGCAAACTCTTCATACATGGCACTCACGATTCAGTCATCCCCTTCTGGCATGGAAAGAAAATGTACGAACTATCTGGCGGGATGAAGCAATATCACTGGGTCCCAGAGGCTGGACATGACGATCTTCTACTCTGTATCGGAGAAAAAACCTATACTAAACTGATAAAAGAGTTTTCTGGCAAATAATATACATCTTCTTTTCAATCAAAAAGTTATACATGAAATAACGCCACCATTACAGGTAGCTCAAAAAAAATATTCGCTTGAATAATAGAAAATTGTTGTCCAAAGGCCACCCTTATGATAATGTACTATCAAAATATAAAACGACCCAACGCGGGTGCTGAGTCATTGTATTCAGCACCCGCGTTTTTTTCGTCATAATTCGTACTGGATTTGCAAAAGCTGAATGTGTATAATTTTGGCTAATTAATAACCCCAACGAGGCTCAAATGAAAAAAGGTCTACTTACGTTGCTTTTCATCTCTGCCATGATCCCTTTAACCAGTTGCATTTCAAAGGAACAAAAAAAGACTATGAACATCACAATCGAAACAAGTCTGGGAACAATCACGGCTGAACTCTATCAAGAAAAGGCTCCATTAACGGTGTCGAACATACTCGCGTATGTAGATGAGAAGTTTTACGACAACACCATTTTTCATCGTGTCATCAACGGATTCATGATCCAGGGTGGCGGTTTCACAAAAGACATGCAGCAAAAGACAACCAAAGCGCCAGTTAAGAATGAAGCGGACAATGGCCTGAGCAATACCCGCGGAACACTGGCCATGGCTCGAACCATGATCGTTGACAGCGCGACCTGCCAGTTCTTTATTAACCTTGTTGACGAGAATGCCCGGAATCTGGACTTCAAGTCTAAGACGGATATGGGGTGGGGTTACTGCGTGTTTGGCAAGGTCACAGACGGGATGGATGTCGTTGACAAAATCGCAAAGGTCGAAGCAAGCGGTTCCGGGCGTCACCAAAATGTGCCTGTCGAGCCTGTCATTATTAAGTCCATCCGCCGCAAAGAATAAACAGCATGCTTTATGAGTCCGGTCGGCTCCGTCAGTTCTGATGGAGTGAATTCTTTTTTTCAAAGTTTTATCCTATTTTAATTATTATTATGGCAGAATCCTACGGCGATCATAATATTCAGACATTATCATCTCTTGAACACATACGAGCCCGAACAGGAATGTATATCGGGCGGACGAGTGACGGGACACAGTACGAAGATGGAATTTATGTCTTGTTAAAAGAAGTCATCGACAACTCTGTCGATGAATATATCATGGGCTTCGGGAAGAAGATCGACATCGCACTCGATTATAATTCTGGAAGAGTAACTGTCCGCGACTATGGACGTGGCATTCCTTTAGGCAAAGTTGTCGATTGTGTCTCGATCATTAATACAGGCGGCAAATTTAACGACGAAGCATTTCAATTCTCAGTCGGCATGAACGGCGTGGGCACAAAGGCTGTTAATGCGCTTTCAACTGAGTTTGAAGTTCGAGCATTCCGCGACGGAGAATTTTCGGAGGCGTTTTTTAGCAAGGGTGAACTCGTTTCGCAAAAACGGGGCAAATGTAAAGAGCCTGAGAAAAACGGCACATACCTTCGTTTCACTCCAGATCAAGCCATTTTCAAGAAGTTTCAGTTCCGCGAAGAGCATGTTGAGCGCAGACTCAAAATGTACGCTTACTTAAATGCCGGACTGACCTTAAATATCAATGGAAAACCTATTATTTCGAGTAATGGGTTGCTTGACCTTATCCATGATGAAGCGCAATTCGAGAAGCTCTATCAGCCCTTCCATTATCGAGCAAAAACACTTGAACTCGTCTTCACGCACACCAACCGCTTTAGTGAAGACTACTATTCCTTCGTCAATGGACAGTTTACCAATGATGGGGGCACACACCTGTCCGCGTTCAAGGAGGGTCTTCTCAAAGCGGTTAATGAATTTAGCAAAAAGAAGTTCGATGGTGATGACGTGCGCGAAGGCATTATCGGCGCAATTGCGATCCGGCTGAAGGATCCGATCTTTGAATCCCAGACCAAGAATAAGCTGGGCAACACGGAAATCCGTTCTGACCTGGTCGCTGAAATTAAGCGTGTCATCGAAGAGATGTTCCACCGCGACCCTGCTGAAGCCAATAAACTGATTGGAAAGATTGAAGAGACTAGTAAGCTTCGCGCTGAACTTAACAATGTAAAGAAGCTGGCTCGCGAGCGATCCCGATCGATATCTGTTCGTGTCCCGCAACTGAAAGACTGCAAGCATCACTTGAACAAACAGAAGGGAACCGGTTTTGATTCCATGCTGTTCATCACCGAAGGCCAATCCGCAGCAGGTTCAATTGTCAGTTCACGTGATGTCAATTCGCAGGCTATTTTTACGCTCAAAGGCAAGCCTCTCAATGTCTGCGACCTCAAACGTGATGCCCTCTACAAGAACGTGGAGATTTATAATCTGATGCAAAGCCTCGACATCGAAGAGACCGTCGACAACTTGCGTTACCAGAAGGTTATTCTCGCAACCGACGCCGATGTTGATGGCCTTCATATTCGCAACCTAATGATCACCCTTTTTGTACGTTTCTTCGACCGCGTCATCAAGGAAGGCCATCTCTACATTCTCGAAACACCTCTCTTCCGTGTGCGCAACAAGAAAGAGACACACTATTGTTATACAGAAGATGATCGTATTAAGGCCATGGACTCTTGCGGAAAAAATCCTGAAATTACTCGATTCAAAGGACTCGGCGAAATTGATGCA
Source organism: bacterium (assembly GCA_037141675.1). Taxonomy (GTDB): domain Bacteria; phylum Verrucomicrobiota; class Kiritimatiellia; order RFP12; family UBA1067; genus CAIZQW01. Next base: position 25,251 of record JBAXCC010000008.1, read on the forward strand.
AAAGAGTTTAAGGAATTCATTGGCAAAACCATGCGTCTGACGCCTGTCGATTGCACGCTGGATCATGGAATAACAGAGACTGTTGATTTTTACATGGGACGCAATACACCTGAACGCCGGCAGTACATCATGAACCATCTCGTCATCACAGAAGATGCACTGTCCTAAGAAGCCCCTATCCCCTCAAATTTGAAGCAAGGATTTTTCACGATGGCCAAGAAAACGAAAAAACCGCCTGAACCCAGCAATGAACCGCCAAGCTTGTTCGACAACCTGGATATTTTTAATGCCGTGCCGACAACGACTGCCTCTGTCACTGCTGGTAGCGAGGATACAGACCTCGAACAGCATGCACCTGCTCATTCGCTACATGGCGGTTCAGGCCCCCTGCGCGAACTCATGAACGAGAATTTTCTGATGTTCGCCTCCTACACCATTTGCAATCGCGCAATCCCGACAGTTGAAGACGGCCTTAAACCTGTTCAGCGCCGGATTATGCACTCGCTGTGGGAGAAGGATGATGGACGCTTCATCAAGGTCGCAAATGTCGTCGGTCACACGATGCAATACCATCCGCATGGCGATGCCTCCATCGGAGATGCAATCGTCAATCTGACCAACAAGCGCTATCTTATTGAGGGCCAAGGAAATTACGGAAATATTTATACGGGCGATCCTGCCGCTGCTGCGCGTTATATTGAATGCCGCCTGACAGAGCTTGCTCGTGCTGAGCTCTTCAATCCTAAACTGACCTCCTATATCCCCAGCTATGACGGGCGAAACAAAGAGCCTATTCTATTGCCGTCCAAACTTCCCCTCCTCCTCATGCTAGGCGCGGAAGGTATAGCCGTCGGTTTAGCGACAACCATTTTCCCACACAACTTTGTCGAGCTACTGAAGGCGCAGATCACGATCATCCAAGGTAAAAATCCCCGCAAGCTCTATCCTGATTTTGTGACCGGCGGTGTCATTGATATCAAGGAGTATGCGGACGGAATAGGAAAGATCAAGATCCGAGCGGTTATAGAAAAACGGCACCATAATAAACTGGTCATTACCGCCTTGCCGTGGGGCAAAACGACCGAGTCTTTGATTAATGACATTGAAGAGGCTATTAAACGCAAGAAGGTGCCTGTTCGTGAGATCAGCGACTTCACGGCTGAAAAAGTGGAGATCGAACTGACGCTCGCGACTGGCGCAACCCAGGATCAAGCTGAACAGGCACTCTTTGCCTTCACCGCCTGCGAGACAACGGTCTCAACCCGTCCAGTTGCCCTTTTCAAGAATCGTCCGGTTGAAATGACGGTCTCGGAAATCCTGAAGGCAAACACAACGCAACTGTTGGACCTTTTTAAGCGGGAACTCAATATCCGTCTTGGGGAACTTGATGATTTATTCCACTCTAAAACGCTCGAGCAGATATTCATTGAGAACCGTATTTACAAGCGCATTGAAGAACAGATCACCTACGAAGCCGTACAGCAAGCTGTACTGGACGGATTCAAACCTTATCGCAAACTGCTGAGACGCGATGTAAAACTTGATGATGTTGAACAACTATTGCAAATTAAGATTCGCAAAATCTCACGCTTTGACATCAACAAGAACCGTGAAGAGATTGATGGCATTCTCAAGGAAGAGCGCGAGGTTAAGCACAACCTTAAGAATTTGAATGACTATGCAATTGCCTATCTCAACCGGTTAATTGACAAATACAAAAAGATTTATCCGCGCCTCACCAAAGTCAATGACGATGCCTTTGAGGAGATCGAAGTTCGGGAATTGACGTCTACCGAGCTGACACTAAAGATCGACCGCGAGAACGGGTATATCGGCACGGAAATTCGAGGAGGAGAAGAGCTCTTTAAATGTTCATCCCTCGACAAGATTATCCTGGTTTGGAATGATGGCCGTTATAAGATGATGCCGCCGCCTGACAAGTTCTTTATAGATAAAAACTTTATCTATATCCAGCTCTATGATCGAGAAAAGGAGTATACAGCGGTCTATACCGAACCCAGTTACGGCTTCACCTACATCAAGCGTTTTGCCTTTGGAGGCTTAATTCAAAACAAGGAGTATCACCTGGCACCTGAAAAGAGCCGCATACTCATACTTGAAGAAGGCACCCCTGAATCTGTCTACGTGAAATACAAACCCGCAAAAAGCCAGCGTATTCATCAGCAGGAGTTTACTCCTTCTGAAGTGAACTCAAAGGGTGTCTCGGCAAAGGGTATTCAGATGACCTCGAAGGACATCTCGCGCATTACGACCAAGAAACCTTCCTGGTGGGATGACAGCGAAAAGTCTCCCAAGGGAATGCTAACCTAATGTGGGTATAAAAAAAATAAGCGGCTGATTGCCGCTTATTTTTTTTTATAAATCGCGTATTACTTCGCCAGCGAAGCTTCATACTTGCCACGCCAGAAGACGGTAATCATGCCGAAGATCTGACCCACGAGGCAATAGACCAACTCGACACGCGCCGCGAAAATATATTTCGCCACCTTTCCATCGCCGATTGTCTTCATCAGCTCTGGATTGCCATTCATGATTGTAAAGAGCGCAAAGAACGCGCCCGAGCCAATAAAGAGTGCTGGCACCATGTTTTTCAGATTTTCAGTCATGATGGCAGGAATGACCACAATAAATACCGCAGCCGCCATGATCAGATTCATACCGCCCACAGCAGGCAATGAATTAATACCCGGCACTCCCATCGTCTCAATAATGGCAATGGAGGCAATAATGCCCGACAAATAACCTAACCACGCCTTAAGTCCACCTATGGGCGTACAACCTGCAACGAAGTAAACAGCCCACGCCTGGAAAGCAATCCACATGGCATCCATGCCAGTAATCTTAGGAATAAATGCATTGAGCAACACGAGTATTGCAGCCTGAAGACCTAAACAACATGAAACAACTAACAAGTTTTTATTTTTAAGCGCCATTTTCTATTGCCTTTCACTTTTAAACGTTACCTCCATCAACCCCGGTTGATGTTTGTCCAACGTTTTGGCATACGTTAGCAAAAATACAAATTCGGTGCAAGCACTGGGATGATAACATGGGAAAAAAATGGCGATATGTGGCGAAATTTCCGCTTGCGCATAATTTCGAACCGTCCTATACTTGCCTTACATTGCATACAATGCTAATCGCTGTGATAAAATGAAAACAATAACATCAGCCGTTTTTATTGTTATATCAGGCATGCTGTTTTATTATTCTATGTTTTTGGGATGGGCATCTGGAGCTGGAATCCCTGAACAAGTTGCTTATTTGAAAAAATACGGCAATTATGCTTTATTAGCATCATTTATATCATTTTGGCTAGCGATTCTTCTTTGGCCAATCTTATCCAAACTAAAAAACAGAAGGGCTAAACAGGTGCCAGAATAATGAAAATGGAATCACAACAA
>JBAXCC010000009.1:0-28526 GCA_037141675.1 bacterium
CGCAGGATTACTTCGGCGGCCATGCAGCCTGCGGTAGCGGGCGCATCGGCGAATGGATCGAAGGGTGCGAGTTTGAGTGCCTGCCAGATGACGGCCCGGCGGAGCAATCGTTTCGCATGGCGATCAAGGGCGCTGATGGCACGGATGCAATCTTGCTCGGCGGTGGCTCGGTGCGTGCGGGTGATCGTGTCGCACTGGTGAATGCGAAGAACGGACACGGCGTGTCGACGATGGTTAAAGCCGTGAAAGGCGTGCGCGTGCAACTCGACCGTCCGCTTGCCGAACTCGCCGCCGCCATTGGGCACGATGCAGTGAGCGATTGGAAGACCGTGTTCCTCTACTGCGATTCGCCGAGTAATGAAGACTTCGTCTATCGCCGCAACCGCCACGTCGGCGGACGCGCCCATGGCGTGAAGTTCAACGGCACCCGCGCTTGGATCGCTGATAACCACTTTGAGAACATTAACGGTAACGCCGTGCTCGCTGGCTACACCTCTGAGGTTTCCGGTCACGGCGCGCGCGATATCGTTGTCAGCGGCAACACCATTGTGCGCTGCGGCTGGACTCCGATCAACGTGTGGTCCACCTCCGGCCTTGGTGGCAACATCATCGTCCGAAATAATCGCATCACCGAAACCCGAGAAGCGGCGATTGCGGTCAACGGCTGCAATGGCGTCAGCATCACCAGCAATGAGTTTGCGTCCTCCACGCCACCGGCGGCGGGCGCGTGGATCTCAGCGGTGAAGACGGAAAACATCCGCACGTCTGCTAATAAACACAGTGCCCTCGTGCCGGAGATGAAAGTCGCACCAAGCCCCAAATGATACCTTCAATGATGACCATGAAAAACATCACACTCCTCACTGCCCTGCTGCTGGCACCGCTGGCCGCGCTGCACGCCGCAGAGATGCCGCTTAATGTGCTCCTGATCACGGCCGACGACCTAGGCTACGAAGCGGTAGATTTCCTTCAAGGTAAGGTGCCCGGAGTGATGCCGAACCTCGCCAAACTCGCCTCCGAGGGTCTGAGCTTTCAGCACGGCTTTGTGAATGCCGCCATTTGTGCCCCCAGCCGCGGTGTCATCGCCACCGGTCGCTATGGTCACAACAGCGGCCTGTTTGGCTTTAACAAGATGCCAAAAAAGATTCCCACCGTGTTCGAGACCTTCCAGAAGGCGGGCTACCTCGCTGGCGTCCTCGGCAAGGTGAGCCATTCGACTCCCGATCCATCGTTCAAGTGGGATTTCGTGCATGATTACGCGGAGTTGGGTGCCGGCCGCAGCCCGACAAAATATCATGACTACTGTGTGGAGTTCTTTGCGCGCTGTAAGAAGGAAAACAAACCCTTCTACTTCATGGTCAACTCCCACGACCCGCACCGCCCGTTCTATGACCCCGACGGTCGTGGCAAGAATGGCGAGGAAGTCCCCTCGCGCCTCTTTAAGCCAGAGGAGATCGCCATTCCCGGCTATCTCCCGGATCTGCCGGAGGTCCGGAAGGAGTACGCGACTTACTACAACTCCGTCCGGCGCTTGGATGACACCGTGGGCCGCGTCCTCGAAGCTCTCGCTGCCTCCGGACTGGCCGACCGCACCTTGGTGGTCTTCATTTCCGACAACGGCTCGGCCTTCCCCTTTGCTAAGGCCAACACCTATCTGGCCAGCAACCGGACACCGTTCCTCATCCGTTGGCCGGGCGTCACCAAAGCTGGCTCAGTAGACTCGACTCACTTTGTCTCTGAGGTCGATTTCTTCGCCACCTTTATGGAGGCCGCGGGCCTGCCGATTCCGAAGGGACTCGACGGACGTTCCCTCGTCCCGCTTATCAAGGGCGGCGAACAGGAGGACCGCGATTATGTCTTCACCCAGATCGACTACAAAATCGGTGGCCCGCCGACACCGATGCGCTGCGTTCAGGACAAACGCTACGGTTACATCTTCAACGCCTGGTCGGACGGCACGTCCAGATACAAGAATAGCAACGAAGGTCTCACCTTCAAAGCCATGGAGGCAGCCGGCGCGACGAATCCGGCCATTCAGGCTCGCGTTGATATGTTTCGCCATCGCGTTCCGCAGGAGTTTTACGATTTAGAGAAAGATCCCTCCTGCACCATCAACCTCATCCACGATCCCCAACATCAGGACCTCGTCAAAAAATTCCAGGACGTCTTGCGTCGCTGGATGGTGGATACGCACGATTTCTGCCTCGCAGCGTTTGATGTTCGCGAAGATCCCGCCAAGCTTGCCAAAGCCATGTCCAACTACCCGAAACTCACCGGCCCCATCGCTTCTGACGAGGAACCGGATACAAATTTCCCCGCCGATGACAAAGCCGCGAAGCGCAAAGCCAACCGCTCGGCAAAGAAGAACGCACAATGACGGACAGTTACGAATATACCGACGAAGGCACTCTTTACCGCAAGGAGCAACTTCAATGAAATACACCCTCACACTCTTCGCCGCCCTGCTATTGGCGCCACTGGCTGCGTCGGCGGATGTTCGTTTGCCGCGCCTGTTTTGCGACCACATGGTTTTGCAGCAGCAGATGAAAAACACGATCTGGGGTTGGGCCAGCCCGAGCGAGAAAGTGACCGTCGCGGCCTCCTGGGGCACCACGGCTTCGGCCACGGCCGATGCCGAAGGCAGATGGAAGCTGCTGCTGGAAACGCCCGCCTGCGGAACCGGTCACTCGCTCACGATCAATGGCAAGAACACCCTCAAGATCAAGGATGTCGCGATCGGAGAAGTCTGGCTCTGCGCCGGGCAATCCAACATGGGCTGGTCAACGGGCAATTCCTTCGAGGCGGAAATGGAAGCCAACGTCAACCTGCCCAACTACCGCATCTTCAAATCCGCCCGCGAACACTGGCATGAGCCGCTGGAGGAGAAACGCGATCTGCTCGGTCAATGGAAGCCATGCAATCCAGAATCCGCCGCCGAGACCTCGGTTGTCGCCTATAATTTTGGCAAGAAATTACATCAGGTACTCGGCATTCCCGTGGGGATCATTCAGGAAGCCTATGCCGGCACGCCGATTGAGGGCTGGATGCCGTGGGACGTGCAGCAGGACATTCCCCAGTCGAAGCAGCAAAAGGCGGACATGGAGAATAGCAAGCAACGTCAAATAGCAGGTAAGGGCGAAAGCCGGGAAAAGTCTCTCCAAACATTCCATCAAGAGCTGGCGGATTACAACGCCAAGGTGGCTGCGGGAGAGACCATGAAAACCAAGAACCGAGCGCTGCAGCCTCCTTCCATCACCAAGCCCGCAGACTTGGGGAACCAGTATCCGGCCAACATCTTCAATGCCATGATCTATCCCATCCGGCCCTATGGTATCAAAGGGGTCATCTGGTATCAGGGCGAGCGCAATTCCAAGACCGTACCCCAAGCCGTTGCCTACCGCGAACAATTGGAGCGGCTGATCAGCTACTACCGCTCGTCATGGCATGAACTCTCCGGAGGCAACGTGTCGAAGGACTTCCCGTTCTTTTTCACCCAACTGCCAAGCTGGGAGCCGCCGCAGACCAAGCCGGTGGAAGGATTGGAGGACACCTGGTCGGCCAACCGCGAAGCGATGCGGCTCGTCAGCATGGAGGTGACTAATGTCGGCATGGCGGTTGGCATCGATTGCGGTGATCCGGTTGCCCTGCATCCGAAAAACAAGAAGCCGATCGGCATCCGCCACGCCTATCTCGCGCTGAAACAGGTTTATGGTAAAAACAGTGTTCCCTGCGGCCCGCGCTATCTCAGCCAGAAGATTGAAGGGAATAAAATCGTGCTCCAATTCGATTGCATTGGCAGCGGCATGATGGCTGCGAAGCCCGGCGCGCTTGATAGCTTTGCCATCGCCGGAGCGGACAAAGTCTGGTACTGGGCAAACGCCGAGATTCTGGACAATACGGTGGTGGTTTCCTCGTCGGAGACGAGTAAGCCCGTAGCTGTCCGCTATGCCTGGGCCATGAACCCCTCGCAACGGAACTTGCTCTACAATAAAGAAGGTCTTCCGGCCTCTCCCTTCCGAACCGACGACTGGGCTCTCTTCAACCCTAGAGACGATGCTGTCCGAGTGGAGAAACCTGAAAAGACCGACGAAAACAGAGATGCAAAAAGAGACAGTAAAGATTGGGCACGTCCGAGAATGACGCAGTAAACGATCGGGATCGGCGCAACATAATGAAACACACACTCACACTCCTCACCGCCCTGCTACTCGCGCCGCTGGCCGCGCAGGAACTCCAACCGGTCCCTTGTCCGAAAATGGCTGCGGCTTTGCAGCCCTTTGTGGACCAGCACACGATGGGCGGTGCAGTCGCGATGGTGGCGACCAAGGACAAAATCCTGTGCCTTGATGCTGTCGGTTATTCCGACTTGGAAAAGAAGACGCCGATGCAGGTAAACAATCTCTTCTGGCTGGCATCCATCTCCAAGACCTTCGTCGGCGTGTCGGTAATGATGCTGGTGGATGAGGACAAGCTGAATTTGGATGATCCAGTGGAGAAGTATTTGCCGGAGTTCAAGGGGCAGATGCTCGCGGAAGGAAAAGACAAGACGCATCTTCGCGCGCCGCGCCATCCCATCACCCTGCGCGAATGCCTGAACCACACGACAGGGCTTGCCACGCCTGACACCATGCCGCCGGGATTCCGCGGCACATCGCATCGCGATGAAGCGCGCACGTTGGCTAAGATGCCGCTGACCGACGAGCCCGGCACCAAATGCCAATACAACAACAGCGGCATCGACACGATGGCCGCCGTCATCGCTGTCGCGAGCGGGATGAGCTTTGAGGATTTCGTTCAGCGGCGCATCCTCGATCCGCTTGGCTTGAAGAATACGACCTACTGGCCGGATGCGGAGCAGGCCCGCGCGCTCGCCATCGGCTTCGCCTCCAAGGCGGACAAGAGCGGCATCGAGAACTACAAGCCCAAGCACCAGCCGCCAGCCGAGGCGGGCGTCCCGTCAGTGATTCTTTCGCAGTTCGGCGGCGACTCGGCAAAGTTCTACAGGAACCACTACGCCTGGGCCGCCGGTGGTTTGTTTTCTCGCGCGGGCGACTTGCTGACCTTCGAGCGGATGATTCTCAACGGCGGCGTGCATGACGGGAAACGCTACCTCTCGGAAGCCGCCATGAAGGAAATGGTTGCGCATCAGCCCGGCTGTCCCGGCGATTTCAGCGTGGCGTGGGTCACGCAAAGCCGTGACAACGGCCCGTCCAGCGTTGGCAGTTTCGGCCACCACGGCGCGCGCGGCTCCGTCATCTGGATCGACCCCGTCAAGGGCTTGATCATGGCGTTCCTGATGCAAGGCGTGGACCTCAAAGGCAAGGAACTTGACGGCATCAAGCGCGCATTCTTTCAGGCGGCCCAAGAACTCCGGCAATCCCAAGCGCCACCGAGCGCTCAAGGTGAACAACCATGAATCACACACTCAAACTTTTCACTGCCCTGTTGCTGACGCCACTCACTGCTTTGCATACGGGCCGCATTCTATCAGGAGTTCCAGCTTTCGGAAAACATCGGAGAAAAATATGAAAAAGCAAAATTTGACCGGCATGGAGATAACATCCTTGATGGAGCTGTTATCCAGCGAGGACGGCATGACGCGACAGAATGCAAGGAAGTCCTTGGTGGTCCTGGGCAAGCCCGCCGTTCCTTTTCTCGTTCAGACATTGCAAAATTCCAAGGTGGACCACGTGCGCTGGGAAGCAGCCAAAGCGCTAGCGGCAATCGGTGATAAAGGTGATGCGAGCTCCATACCGACGTTGGTTAATGCACTCGAAGACCGCGACTCCGCCAGCCGTCCGGTCTTCTGGCTCAACGGACGCGAACCCAATTTCTACAGCCTTCCTGTGCCGGATGGGGAGGATGGCAAGCTATGGAGCATTCGATACGGACGCGGTGCCATCCGGCTGCTCACGGTTCCGCCTCTCTTTGCACGTAGTGCTGCTGAATTACTCCTTCCGCGTGAGGTAGTGGAAAAGGATTCACGACAATGAAATACATTTCTATCAGCTTCTCGTCGGAATGTTATTGGCATGATCAGCCTTGTTGCGTCGTGCCTGTGAGGTGCTAGCGAGCGGACATGAAGAAAAAATGAAAACGAAACAAACAACTATGAAGCACACCTTCACATTCCTCACCGTCCTGCTGCTGGCGCCGCTGGCCGCGCTACATGCGGGCGAGCCGTCACTGATGAAGCCAGACGAGCACAAGTATCTGATGGTCGACTCACGTATTATCTGCAACGTGCAAAACGCAAAGCTTGTTTTGGGGTCGCCGGTGAAGGCAACGGAGAATCCGCTCTTCCAGGCTGGCAAGCCCTGGGAGAATGCGCTGAACAATCTTTATCCGAATGTTCTGTGGGACGAGCACGAGCGTGTGTTCAAGTTGTGGTATAAGTGCATACTGGCCGACAAGGACGTGATCGCAAAGATGGACGGCCCCAGCACGGTACATGACGTGGGCTGGTATCTGCTTTACGCGACATCGCAAGATGGTGTGCGGTGGACGAAGCCGGCGCTCGGGCTTTTCAAGCACGAAGGAAGCGATGCGAATAATATCGTGGCGCGTGATTGTCCGAATGTGGGCGTCTTCAAGGATCTTCACGAGGCCGAGGCGGGCCGCCGTTACAAGATGGTGTCCGATGTAGGTCTTGGGAAACCGCAAGTACGGTTCTCGCCAGATGGCCTTCACTGGGGGCCGGCGATTGAGGCGATGGGCTTTGGCGCGAAAAACGGCGACACCCACAATAACGCGTTATGGGACGGCGAGTACGGCAAATATTTGTGGTTTACCAAGCTCTGGATTGGAGAGCGCACGATGGCGCGTTTCGAGAGCGACGACTTCATTCATTGGAAGAATAATGGCATGGTGCTGCGCTCAACCACCAACGAGGCCCGGAACAGCCAAACCTATTGCATGACGCCGTTCCGCTACGGCAGACACTGGCTGGCTTATGTCATGATCTACCACCCGGGCAAGGGCCGTTCCGTGGATTGCGAACTGGCGTGGAGCCCCGACGCATTGCACTGGGAACGTGTGAAACCCGGTACGCCATTCATCCCGCGTGGCGCCAAGGGCGCGTATGACAGCGAGTGCATTTATGCCATGGCCGGACCACCCATCGTGCAGGATGGCCAGTTGCTGATCTATTACGGAGGCGATGATTTCCCGCACACCGGCTGGAAGCGGTCCTGTCTGCCGTGTCTCGCGCGGTTGCCTGTCGATCGCTTTGCAGGTTATGCGGCCGTGGAGAAAGAGCGGCCGGCGACGCTGCTGACCGCACAGCTCATCGTCACGGAGAAGCCGATATGCATCTCGGCCGACGCGGAGGGTGGCAGTGTTCGTATCACAGCGATTGACGACACCGCAGGGGTGATCGACGAAACTGAACCGGTAACGGGAAACGTCACGGACTTCGCGGTGAAGTGGAAGAATCAGGGCCTGTCGAAGCACATCGGTCGTCGCATGCAACTGCGGATCGAAATGAACAACGCTACCCTCTGGTCCATCGCCGGCATTGAAATGGCAGAACAATCTCTGCGGTCCTCAATCAACCCGATTAACGACCCTACCCGCAAAATAGCTCACTGAACCACCGTTGCATCTCCTTCGACAAAAGAAAACGAAAGAACTATCAATGAAACAGACTCTCGCATTCCTCGCCGCCCTGCTGCTACCGATGACCGGTCTGCACGCCGGTGAATCCGCTATTGACCGGCACGCGCTGGTGACGCGTCACACTATTACGTGGAATGAAGTTGCCGGGCATCTGCCCTTGGGCAATGGCGAGTTCTGCTTCGGTGCCGATGGCACCGGGTTGCAGACGTTCGCAGGCAATTCTATGTCGCACTGGGGCTGGCACAGCTTTCCGTTGCCGGAGGGCTGGACGCCTGATCGTGTGCCGCCGACAGGCACCTTTCAGAAGGGGCGTAATACGGGTGGTGACAAATTCCCGGCCGGCACGGAGACGATCCGTAAGTGGATGTTCGATAATCCGCATATCATGAATCTAGGACGCCTGCGCTTGATGCATTCGGGTGGCCGCGTCGTGGTGCCTGGCGAGATCACAGGCTTGCAACGGACGCTCGATCTCTGGACCGGCGTGCAGACCTCGCGTTATCAGATCAAGGGTCAGGATGTGATTGTCGAGACGTGTGTGCATCCGAATCTCGATTTGGTGGCAATGCGCATCGAGTCGCCGCTGGTGGCGAGCGGCGATCTGGAGGTCGTTTTGGATTTCGCCTATCCGTCATTGAAGAATACGACCTGGGTCGGTGATTTCAATCGGACCACGGGTCATGAAACCATCGCCGTGAGCCAAGGCGAACAACGCGTTAATTTCACTCGTAACGTTGATGCGGTCACGTATCATGCCGCACTGGCGGTCGGGCAGGGGTGTTCCATCCGCGCACCCGGACCCGTGGCAGCCGTGAAGAAGATCGTCATCAAACGCGCCGAGTACGGAGCTGGTGATCAATGGGCCGATGTGACCGCCAAGGTCGCAGCAGCAGTCCAGGACGACCATCTTTCGCAACTGGTGAATTTTCAGACCATGGGCGTTGATCCGGCGAAGGGCAAGGCCAAGCGAATGAAGGTTACTTACACGCTCGATGGGCAGGAGGTGAAGGCAGAGGTCCCGGACAATCAGACCTTCAGCGTGTCGCCTGGCACAAGCAATGGCTACACGGTGTCGGCGCGCGGGTCAAAGGTCATGACCTTCATCTGCGCTTATTCCGTCACGCCATTACCGGCTAGTCTGCCGACCTGCACGGAGACGAAAACCGCCAGCGCTGCCCGCTGGGAGAAGCACTGGAGCACTGGCGGCGCCATTGATCTTTCCGGAAGCAAGGACCCGCGCTGGAAAGAATTAGAACGTCGCATCGTGCTTTCGCAATACCTGATGGCAGCGATGTCCGCGGGCAGCTGGCCCTGCTCCGAGAACGGTCTGCTCGGTATCGATGCCTGGCGTGGCCAGTTTCACATGGAGATGGTCTGGTGGCATCTCGCGCACTATGCCCTCTGGGATCGCTGGGATCAGGCCGACAAGGCGATCGGTTGTTATCAGCGGTTCGCCCCGGCTGCGCGGGAACTGGCTGCGCAGCTCGGTTACAAGGGCCTGAAATGGCAAAAGTCGGTTGGCCCTGAAGGCCGCACTGCGCCGTGGAGCGGCAATCAGGTGTTGCTGTGGAAGCAACCGCATCCGATCTTCTTCGCTGAATTGGAATATCGTTTGCGTCCGACGCGCGCCACGCTCGATAAATGGGCCGACATCGTCGACGGCACCGCGGAGCACATGGCTGATTATCCCACCAAGGATGAAACGACCGGCGTCTATTCCCTCACCCCGGCCATGCCGCCGAGCGAGCAGGGCATCACGCGCGATACGGTTTTTGATCTTGCGTATTGGCGCTGGGGTTTGGACAAGGCACAGGAATGGCGGCAACGTCGCGGTCTGGCACGCGAGCCGCGCTGGGATGAGGTGCGCCGCAACTTGGCGCCCTTGCCAGTGGTCGATGGCGTCTTTGTCCATTCGGCGGAATGGACCGACACTTATACCAAGCGCGCCTGGGAGCATCCTGATCCAGTCGGTGTCTTGGGAATGTTACCGCCTATGGCGGGCGTGGATGCGGAGACAGCGCGGCGAACGGTCGCCAAGGTGTGGACAACCTGGGATTGGAAACGTTGCTGGGGCTGGGATTTTCCCTGGATGGCGATGGCTGCAGCGCGCGTCGGCGAACCGCAAATCGCGATCGAAGCGCTTTTCAAGGATGCCGGCACCAAGAACAATTACGACACGCGCGGTATGAACACCGGCGGCCCGTGTGCCTATCTTCCCGGCAACGGTGGTTTGCTTTATGCTGTCGCCATGATGGCCGCTGGCTGGGACGGCGCGCCCGACCGGCCCGCACCTGGTTTCCCGGCTGATGGCAGTTGGGTTGTAAAATGGGAAGGATTAAAAAAAGCACCATGAGGAAAATAAAAATGAAACAGAATGTAGTATTGACGCTCACCGCCCTGCTGTTGGCACCGTTGGCCGGGCTGGCTGCTTCCACCGCCACGCCGTGCATGGACGTACTGGACCGCTTTAAGAGCGCCGAAGTCCTCAAGCCAGTGTCACAAATGACTCCTGACCCCAACGAAAAGCTCCCCGGCGAAGGGTTGGCCCGGCACAGCATGCTTTATGTAGGCGAAGGACTTAACACCATCTTTGTTGTCACCGGCGGCAAGGTGGTGTGGAGCTATGACACCGGCAAGGGCGGCGAACTCGATGACGTTTGGATGCTCAGCAACGGCAACATCCTGTTCTCGCGGCAGGGCTTTGCCGCAGAGGTCACGCCCGACAAGAAGGAAGTATGGCGCCTGAACTGCACGACCAATACTGAAATTCACAGTCTTCAGCCTATTGGCTTGGACAAGGTGATGATCGTGCAGAACGCCGTGCCCAATCCACACATCCTCATCATCAACAAAAAAACCGGTGCCACCGAGTCTGACAAGGTTGTGCCAGTGGAAAACAAGAACCCCCATGCGCCGTTCCGTCGCGGACGATTGACCGCTCAAGGCACCTTCCTATTGTCGTTCCTCTCCGGTAGGGTAGTGGAATACAGCGCGGACATGAAGGAAATTTGGTCGTACACGATCTCCAAGCCGTGGGCCGCCCTACGCTTGCGCAATGGCAACACCCTGATTACTTCCGAGGGCACGGAAACGACCCGCGAGGTGGATCCTCAAGGCAAAACAGTGTGGGAATTCAACCTCACCAAGGACGTGCCGCCAGGCATTAATTTCCGTAAAACGCAGAGTTGCACCCGACTCGCCAATGGCAACACCATTATCTGCTCGCGTGGCGGAACCGGCAAAGGGTGCCAACTCATCGAGGTGACACCCGACAAGAAGGTGGTGTGGGCGTTGAGGGACTGGGCCAACCTTGGCCCGGCCACCGCGGTGCAAATTCTGAACGACCCCGGCGTACCGGAAAATCCCGGCGAATCGGAGCATTGAGTTCGACGGTGCGCCTGGTCACTGGACCGGAGTCGGAGCCAAGTCGGGGAAGTAGTTGCCATCGTCATTCTTCAAGATGGTGATATACTTCCATTGTTGCGAAGCTGTATCGGTCAAGAATGGATTGTTTGCAAGAAGAACATAGGAGTACAAAGAATGAATGTGCCAAGGATTGCGATAGCCGTGCTGATGGGCCTTGCGGGGTTATGCTGCGTCGGTCAATCAATTGAAGTATTGAAGCCGGACGTTACCCAGGTTGCGCCTGGCGTGTTTCGTGTAAGGGCGGGGGAGCCTGAGAAGATCGTGCCGTCGATGGTGCGGCAGGCGCCGAAAGAAGAGGCCCTTGCGGCGATGCCGAAAGTTGATGAGATACCTTTGAAAGGCATCAAAATCTGGCGGATGACCCGCGGTTGCCGCATTGAGTTACCGCTGGGCAATGCCGAGTTGATTTACGGGCTGGGCCTGCAATGCAAACATCTGGAACAGAACGGATGGCGGAGGACGCTTTATACGGCGTCCGGCGATGACAACGGTGCGGGAATGAGTCACGCGCCGGTTCCATTTTATGTCAGCACCGCCGGTTACGGCGTGCTGGTGGACAGTGCCCGCTGTCTGACCTTTTCGGTGAGCGAAAAACAGCGGTTGGCGGATGTCAATTCGCTGGCAGCGGAAGGTGGAAAACAACAAAACATCACCGATGTTGCCGCGTTGTATGGGCCGGAGAAACGTGACAAGACCTCCGTGTATGTGGATGTGCCGGCGGCGGGCGGTGTGGACGTGTATTTGTTTGCAGGCCCGCGGATGGGCGAAGCGGTGGCGCGTTATAATCTTTTCTCCGGCGGCGGTTGCCTGCCGTCGCTTGCTGGGCTGGGGCCGGAATATCTGATCGGGACGATGCTGGAGTCGAAGGCGGCGCTCGAAACCTGCGAGAGGTTCAAGCTCGACCGCATGCCGGTCACCTCCGTCGGCATGGAGCCGTGCTGGCAGACACACGCGTATTCGAGTTCCTACCTGTGGAACCGGGAGAAGTTCCCGGAAGGGTTTGTGGAGACGGTTCGGACTCTGGGTTATGAATTGACGCTATGGTGCCAGCTCTACATTGATCCGTCCTCGCCACTGATTCCGTTGTTGGGCAAGCGTTTCGGCGACTTCGAGGTCTGGAACGGGCTGGTGCCGGATGTGGCTGATCCGAAGGCGCAGGAAATCTATGGTAATTTTCTAGCTGCTAACTTCATCCGCCACGGTGTGGCCGGATTCAAGCTGGATGAGGTTGACGGATCTCCTAAGCCCTCCGGGGTATATCAGAACTGGATGTTTCCCGACTTCGCGTCCTTTCCCAGCGGTGCCGATGGGGATCAACTTCGCAATCTGCTGGGCCGGCTCGGCGTGCAGGCAATAAGCGATGCATTTCGCAAGGAGAACCGCCGGACCTTCGGCCTGGTACGCGCCACGCAAGCATGGTCGTCGCCGATGTCGGTGGCGGTTTACAGCGACGAATATAACTTCAATGATTATCTGCGCTACAACCTCAGCGCCGGTGTGCAGGGACTGCTTTGGTCGCCCGAAGTCCGTCACGCTGATAACGAACGCGACTGGGCACGGCGCGTGGCCGCCGCCGCTTTTTCCGCAAAGATGGTCTATAACGATTGGCAGTTCCCGCATCCCGCCTGGAAACAGCCGAACCTTTCCGCCAACGAGCACGGTGACCTCCTGCCGGATGACAATCCGTATATCCGCACTGCCCGCCGCTTCAGCAACCTTCGCATGGCATTGCTGCCTTATCTTTACCAAGCCTACGGCGATTATCATCGCAAGGGTATCGCGCCCATACGGCCGCTGGTGGCCGACTGGCCGGAGGATGGCAATACGTGGCACCTTGAAGACCAGTGGATGTTTGGGGCAGACCTCCTCGTCGCCCCGCTGACCGAAGCCAACTCCTTCAGCAGTTACACCTCTCTGGTCGTGGCCGATGCGAATAAATTCCGCTCGCTGAACGGTTCCTGTCAAATTACGAAAGAAGGCGACACCATTGAACTGGCAATGGACTTCGATGGCCTGGGCATCAAGGGCGTAAAGACTCCACTCGAACTTCAGGCCGGGCCCTGCACAATGCGATTCACTTACCGTGCAGATGCCGGTAACGCGGGGATCCGTCTTTGGACGCCCGACGGCAAAGAGCTTCGCGAGTTTCATCTGGATGAACTCCCCTCCGGTCGGGGCTGGCAAACCGGCGTGGTCCGCGCCACACTCCCCAAAGCCGGAACTTACTCGCTTTACATCGGCAAGGCGCACGCGTCGAACGGCGCGCGGCATATTGCATTCCGAAATATCACGGTCATCCAAAAGCCGCAGCATCAAGATGTCAAAACAGCCTGGAATCGCGAGGTCTATCTGCCCGAGGGCCGGTGGCGCGATTTCTGGACCGGCGCGGTTGTGGCGGGTGGACAATGGCAAGTGGTGACGGCCACCCCGGAACATCCGCCGGTCTTCGTCCGCGACAATACGCTGCTACCTTTAGCCGAACCCCTGGTAACTCTCAATGACAAGAGTGTTTTCACTATCCACCTTGCTGCCTACGGCGATAACCCGCGACCCTGCCAATTGCTCGAAGATGACGGCACGACCTTTGACTACGATACAGGCAAATGGGCGACGCTGACGGTGAAAGCCGACGGGAGTGTGGACCGGCCCGACCAAGGTCAGCCGCAGCGGTACAATATGGCGGGAAAAGCTCAGCCGCCTGAGTCCGTGTTGAAGCTGCTGTTGGATGGGAAATGAGTCGTTAGGCGATGAACAAGGCGCGGGGATAAGTCACGCGCTGGTACAGGAGGTCGAAAAAATTATGAAATTGGAATTTTCTGAATTCACGGCAGGGCAGGGATTACGGATGAATACTAAACGAACAAAATTCAAGGTTGCGCTTTCCATAACGATGTTCGCGTTCTTTTGTGGCGAAATTTGTTTGGCAGTAACTTTTCCTGGTCGGTCTCCGGGAAGATCGCAATATGAAATAATGGACCAGCGCTGTCGGTTGAGTAACGACATACTGAATGCGGTTTGGGGTAAGGATGATTCCAAACTGAAACTGATAGAGTTTCGTTCTCGGCTTAATCAGTCCGAAGCTGTCTTAAATGGTGGAGAACTGTTTGAATTGGTGTTGAAGGGGGGGCTGGTTGTTCGCGCGTCCGATTTGGTGATTCAAGGTGGGATTACGTTCGATAAATTGCAGGGGGATGCCCAAGGCATCCGCCTGGTCGATCGCGAAAACGGTTGGCGCCTGAATGTCATTCTGGAATCGCCTGACGGGAAGACGCGTGTGATCTGGCACGCGACCCTGCGTGATGAATCAAATTACATCGTTCAGGAAATCAAGGTGCAGGCCTTGCCGGGCGGGGAACAGCCGACGGCCATCCGTCAGCTTCGATTGAAATTGCCAGAAGCCAGAGTTGAAGAGGGAGACAGGGGCGCGTTGGCGATGGGCGTTGATAAAGTAATTGTACAAGAAAACTCAAAGTTCTCGAACGACAAATGGCCTTGGACTACGCCTGTTGGAATGCTTCGCGGCCTTCCGGTGACCGGGGCGAACATGTTTTTTGGAATCGAACATCCGTGGTCGGTATCACAGGTTAAAGACGGCCAAATGGTCATTGAGCTTAACGGAGAGGCAGGGCAAGGGCAGCCTCAGACCGCGGTAATGGGTGTGGCACCGGCGGGGCAGATGCGGCGGGCGTTTCTTTACTATATCAACCGCGAACGGGCTTTCCCACACCGTCCCTTTCTGGTGTATAACAACTGGTGGACCGAAGCCTTGGACGGCGGCAGTGTGGGGGAAGTCGCAGTCCTTGGTTCAATACGCTTCTGGAATGAACATTTCATCTCTCCTTTTCAAGCGAAGCTCGACGCAGTTCTATTGGATGACAGTTGGCAGGATCGCGTCGAATTGGGACGCAGTAATCGATATGTCCCCAATCCTCAATTGCCGAATGGCTTCAAGGTCATTGGCGAAGAGACTCGCAAACAGCATACGGGTTTGGGAATTTGGTTTTATCCCGGCGCCACGCTTGACCAAGCCAAACCGGAACTGAATGCATTCTTCGAGCAACAGTGCATCAAAATGATGAAGGAGGACAATGTCAAAATATTCAAGTTCGACGGAGTTAATACACGTTTGGCAAATGTGACCGGGGCATATCTTCAAATTCTGTCGCATTTACGGCAAGCCAAACCGGATATCTTCATTAAGTCGACCAATGGAACCTATCCCTCGCCGTGGTGGCTGTGGTATGCAGATACCTCTTGGCGCGGCGGTGGAGATTTTCCGACCCGCCCGGCACCGACCGAGGGTCCGTTGCGCCAACAGTGGATAACGGCCCGAGATGCCACTGTTTACCGCAATGTCTATAAGATGTCGCCACTCTATCCTCTCAGTGCCCTGATGACCCACGGCGTCGTCAATACCTGGAGATCTGCTTGGGCAAACGACACGGAATTCACCAACAATCGTGCCGAGATTATGATGTATTTCGGCAGCGGAGTGGGACTGCAAGATCTTTACATCACCCTCAGCATCTATAAGAACCAAACGCGCAAGTTTCTGGCTGATGTCGCCCAGTGGGCCCGGGTCAATGCGGACGTTTTGATAGACTCGCACTGGATCGGAGGCGATCCCGCGGCGGGAGAAGTGTACGGGTATGCGTCTTGGTCGCCCGGGAAGGCGTTCATCACCCTGCGAAACCCGAGTGCCCATCCGGTTTCATACCCCTTGGATTTAAAAGCAAGCCTGAATCTTCCGCAGGGAGCGTCGGAGAATTATACGCTGAAGGAATTGTTTCCTGAGAATGACGTTCGGCCAATCGAAATGAATGCTGCCGCTGGTCATTCCGTATCCATTGATCTACCACCTCTTGCCGTGCGTATCATTGAGTTGACCCCTCCGAAATAAATCGTCAATATCGTGGGTTGTCGAGGCATCGGGTTCAATCCTTCGCAATAGTCCAGCGGATGGAGCGCAGGAGCAGTTCCTTGTAGTTCGGATTGCCCCATGCCTGGTTGTCATGGCCGAGCATCAGGTAACAGACTCGGCTCTTGCCATATTGCGTCGTCCACGCCAATTCGCGGGTGGACTTCGGATGATCGGTCGTCAACAACACGTGCACCCCGGGCGCGACGTAACATTTGCCGTACGCTTCGTCGTGGATCGTGAACCCGGACAGCCCCTTGGTGATCGGATGCTCCTTGTCAGCGACGGCGACGGCGATGTCCTGACCGTGCGCGTAGTTTGACGCGGGAAGCTCCTTGTTGTCGATGGTTGTCGGCTTGAAAACATATTTTCCGCCGACGATCTTGGTGTACTCCAGCCAGTTGGCGTGCGCCCCGAGGCTGTGATGTGTCGCGACGAGGCCGATACCAGTGTTCAGCAGGTTAGTGAACGCCTTCTGCTGTTCGGGGGTGAACCCCTTGACCATGTCATACGTCACGATGGCGTCGTACTCCTTCTCCAACCCAGGCTTCAGCATGTCAGCCTGTTTCGGCAACTCGCACTTCGTGTACGTCACACCCGGTAACGCGTCCCAGAAGGCAAAAAACTCCTTCTGCTGGAAGCCATGTCCTCCGTACGTCAGCAGCACGCGTAAGGGTTTGTTTTCCTCTGCTGTCGCGATTGTCGCAAGCAATGCAGTGATAAATAAGGCACGAATAATTTTCATATTTCTTATCTTACTCAACGGCACTGCGAGGTGTCAAGAGTGATCCTGTGAAACGGGTGTGCTTCATTTTAGTTGAAGTGAAGCACACCAAGTAGGAAGTAGCAGGGAGGAGGTAGGAAAGAAGAGACAACAGCGAATAGCGGAGTACAATTTTCTACCCCATTTCACATCTGAATGTTACAACTCCTCCATCCTACTTCCTCTCTCCTCCCTCGGGTGCAGATTCACCAAAGTTGAATCGCACCCCGAGAGGGGCTTTCATAAGTCAATAATTTCTATCAAGGGGTCAACAATATCTATTGGTAATTTTCGGAAATTAAATTATAGTTATTATATACATTGAAATTCTTTCAGGGGGACAACGAAACAAAGAATCCAACATTGGAATCTGATATCAAGAATTAACGGCATGAATAAAATCACATCGCTCACCCTCACTGCCCTGCTACTGGCGCCGCTGGCCGCACTCCAACCCGTTAACGCCTCCGGGGAAACCAACGCCATTCGGAAGAGCATCTTCGACATTCGCGACTTTGGGGCATCGGGAGATGCCGTGACGCTGAACACGGCAGCCATTCAGAAGGCCATAGATGCCTGCACTGCGAACGGCGGCGGTCAAGTGCTCGTGGCGGGCGGCCGCTTTGTCACCGGGACAATCTATCTCAAGGACCATGTGACGTTGCACATCGCAGCGGGTGCTGCGCTGCTCGGCAGCACGAACATTGCCGACTACACCAGTGACACGCACAAAAACCTCTACGCTGGCGAGCCACACATGGACCGATGTCTCATCTTCGCCCGCGGGGCCGTCAACATCGGGCTTACGGGAAGCGGCATCATTGATGGACAGGGCGACCGGAAAAATTTTCCGAATCTGGGCGACCCCGGCAAGAACCGCCCCATGCTCATCCGTTTTTTGGAATGCACCCGCATCCAGCTACGCGACCTGACGATAGGCAACCCGGCATCGTGGACATCCGCCTGGCTCTACTGCGACGATATCGTTGTAGATGGCGTTACCATCAAGAGCCGCGCCAATGGTAATGGCGACGGTCTCGACTTCGATGGGTGCGAGAACGTGCGCGTGAGCAACTGCTTGTTCGACACCAGCGATGATTCCATCTGCCTTCAGGCATCGCGCAGCGATCATCCCTGCCGCAACGTCGTCATCAACAACTGCGTCATGAAAAGCCAGTGGGCGGCTATCCGCATCGGCCTCTTGTCGCTGGGAAACCTGCAGGACGTGACCGTGTCCAACTGCATCTTCCATGACATTCGGGATGCGGGCTTGAAGATTCAGATGTGCGAGGGCGGCACGATGAAGAATATGCAGTTCTCCAACATTGTCATGCGTAATGTTCCGCGGCCAGTATTTATGACCTTTAACCACTGGCGCATGGGCGTGGACAGTCCAAAGGAACTCCCGTTGATGAAGGCGCTGAGCGACATGCAGTTCAGTCATATTCGAGTGGATAATTCCGAACTGACTAACACGCCCACCGGAATCGTGTTGAGCGGCGTGCCGGGTCACTCCATTGAGAATATCTCATTCGACGATATCTCCCTCACCTCGTCAGGTGGCGGCACGGCTGAGCAGGCCGCGATCCGCAATCTGCCGGAGTTTGTGGACCGCCGCCCGGAGTTCGGTGTCCTTGGGAAAACGGTTCCCTTTGTCGGCTTCTACGCGCGGCATGTGCGAGGCCTTACACTGTCGAATGTGCGTTTCGACGCGATAAAGACAGACGTCAGAGCTGCGATTGTCTGCGAGAATGTGGAGAATGTCGAGATCGCCGGCGCGAAACTGGGAGCTACATTTTCTGGAGAGTCCGTCATTCGCTTGCAGCGGGTGAAGGACGTGGCAGTTCGAGACAGCGTATCGTTCGGGACCGCGGGTGCATTTGTGCGCATCGAGGAATCACAAGCCAACGACGTAACGGTTGCCCCAAACAACCGCCATCACGCAACAAAGGAGTTAGAAATCATTCCATGAATATAAAACATACCCTCACACTCTTCACAACCCTGCTGCTTGGAGCGAGCTGTTTTGCTGCAGATCAGGTAAAGCATCGCTTCTTCAAGGCCGGCTGGGCCAGTGGTGGACCAGCCATCTACGACGCGGAGTTCAAACCGGAATGGTCGCTGGAGAATGGGGCCGAATTAACCGATGGCTGGGTCTTGCCAGACAACAGCGTGGTGTTCAGTTATTCCATCCGCCGCAAGGAGGCCGGCATCATCCGGCTCGGTCCCGACAAGAAACAGCTTTGGAAATACATTACCCCGGACAACCACGACAACCATTCCTGCCAGCCACTGCCCGGCGGCGGGTTCCTGGCTGGCGAAACCGCCACGAACGGCATGTGGATGGTCGAAATTGACAAGGACGGCAAGGAACAGAAACGGGTCAAGGTCGGTGATTCCACCCGCGACATGCATCACACCTTCCGCCAAGTCCGTAAGACACCACAAGGGACGTATCTGGCGGCGGTGATGAATGAGAACAAAACTTATGAATGGGATGCGAACGGCAAATTACTTCGGACGTTTCCCAAAGGAGCCTTTGTGGCGATCCGTTTGCCCAACGGTAATACACTGGTCACCGCCGCGCATCCGGCAGCTGATCATGGCGTGGTGATTGAGTACGACAAAACAGCCAAGGTGGTTTGGGAGGTGAATCAGGCGGACATTGAGGCGCTGGGGATTCAAGTCAACATGGTCTGTGGGGCGCAGCGGTTGCCCAATGGCAATACCGTTATCACCAGCGCCAGTCACGGCAAACCAGTCGGCACCGGCGACTTGGTGAAGGCGTTCGAGATCAACCCGGCCAAGAAACTGGTCTGGAGCATTCCCAGCACCACCACCAAAGGTAACATGGGCAACATCCAGATATTGGATGTGCAGGGTGACCCCGCAAAATTCGAGGTATTGAAGTAAAGAAATAACTATGAAACTTACACTTCTCTCCGCCTTGCTGCTGGCGTCGCTGGCCGTGCTGACCGCGGCGGCGGCGGACCTGCCACCACCCACTGCTGATCAGGGGATCCGCGTGGCCAGATTCAAGGCCGACCGCGAGGCCGCGCTCTCCTTCACGTTGGACGACGGCTGGGAAGATAACGCGACCATTGCGGCACCCATGTTTGACCGCTACGGATTCCACGCCACCTTCTTTCTGGTGTCCGGCGTGATCCCGCTCAATGACACCGAGAAAAAATCGAATCATAAGTATGGCCAGATTTCCTGGGACCGCTGGAAGCAGATCGCCCAGACCGGTCACGAGATCGCCAACCACACGCTCCACCACGTCGGCCTGACCAAATCAAGCAATGAAGTTGTCCGGGCCGAAATTGACGGCGGACAGCAATTGATCGCCCAGAAGATCGGCATCACGCCAATCAGTTTCGCCTACCCAGGCAACGCTCGTGATGACCGGGTGCGGAAGTTTGTCTATGCCCGGCACGCTGTGGCGCGGGAATCCGAGACCGGCTATGGCCGTCCTAACTTCACCACCGAAAAAGCCAACCAATTAGTCGATAAAGCGCTGGCTGATAAGCGCTGGATGGTGGCGATGTTGCATGCCATCGTGGACGGCTATGCCGCCTTCTCTAGCGCCAGCATCCTGGAAGAGCATCTGAAGTACGTGCAGACGCTGCAGAATCGGTTGTGGGTCGACACCTTCGGCAACGTGGGCCGATATGTCAAGGAACGCGATGCCGCCAAGCTCAGCGTCAAGCGCGACGCTACCAGCGCCACCATCACCCTCACCACTGATCTGGATGCCACGCTGTTCAACGTCCCGCTGACCGTGGTCATTGACCACGTCAACGCCGTGTCCGCCGAAGCGAAACGCGAAGGCGAATCAGCTCTGTTGCCCGTGACCATCGTCGCCGACCGGTTGCTGGTGGAGTGGGTGCCCGGCGCGATGCCGGTTACCATTCGTTGGCGGAACCAGTAGAGATAGGCGATTAAGATTCATAAACAGGAGGAAGAACATAATGACTGAACGGCATAAGCGGGTTTTTATCTTTGTCAGCACAATGGTAATCGTTGGCTGCTTTCATCAAGCGGTTCTTGCAGGTGACGAAGCCCTGTGGGACTTCTCCAAGAACGCCATCCTCCCAGGCCTCTGCTCTGGCAAGGTGGAAAAAGTGGACGGGAAGGTTTCGCTGCGCGACGGCGCCGCCTTTGCTGTTCCTGCCGAGGCGTTCCCGGATCTGAAGAACTTCACGGTGCACGTGACGCTGTCTGTTAACGAACTTCCTGGAAAGGCTATGTTTACTTTTTTAAACAAGCAAAGCGCAAAGGATGATGGTTTTGATTTCTCGATTATGAATATCCGGGACCAGCCTGGAGGCTACTCTATCTATTCATCTGTGAACAAGATCTTGATGGAGTCCTGGTTGGCGTGTGGCAACAAGTGGCCAGAGATCAATATTCCGTCCACCTTCACACTGGCGGTGCGCAACGGCCTTGCGACCTTTTACACAGGTGATAAGCCGATCAAGACCTGCCTCATGGAGATGATCCCCAACTCGGAGCCCATGTGGGTTGGACGCAACACGGATCCGCGGGCGAAGGTCCTGCCTGTCACGATCCACGACGTGAAGGTTTATGGTCCGGATTATAAGTTCGTTTCCAAAAGTGAAGAGAACAGCAAACGCAAAACCGTGGGTGGAAAAGGCTGGGCGATTAGCGTTCCAAAAACAATCGAGCACCCTGAATGGCCTAAAGTACTGATCTACGGCGACTCGATTTCAGGCGGCTACGGTCCTAGTTTTGACGCCGCACTCGCGAAAAACAATGCCTACCTTTTCCATTTTGTCGGATTCGTAGGGGGTGATGTTCCCGAAAAGGCAATTGCAGATGCGGCCAGTAGCTATAAATTCGATGTGGTGGTTTTCAACAACGGATTGCATTCGCTCAGCTGGACGAAGGAGGCGGTTTCCGATGCGGTGGTCATTGATCGCATGCGCAAGATCACCCAGAGCTTCAAGAAGGGTGCGCCGCAGGCCAAGCTTTTCTACTTGTCAACGACACCCCACACCGGCCCGCGTCCTGCGCCGGACAAACCCGTCACGAGCCTGGGTGACAAGAACGATGTGGTGATCCGGCTGAACACCCTTTCCGCGCAGGTCATGAAGGAAGAAAATATTGAGTGGATTGATGTGTATACTATTCTGGCCTCCAGACTGGAGCTTGCGAACGGCGATAAGTTCCACTGGCAGAATCCCGCCTACGAGATTATCAGCCAGGAAGTCGCCAAACGCGTTTTGCCATTGCTAAAAAAAGACAAGTGAACCGTGATCGACGCCAAGGGCCTGACCTGCATCGTCATCTTCGGCACCGGCCAGTGCCGCCTCACTCCATAGACCATCCTGAAATGGAGCACGCACATGAACACGTTCACATCCGAATAACTGTGAAAATAAATGAAAACTCCTTGCCGCGCAGATTTCTTGTAACAGTTTGCCGGTGCCTGACCATATAGTAGTAGAGAGTTATGAACATGTTACAGACCGAGATTAGTTTTTATCTGGAGTTTGACCGCGTCTTGAACGAAACGCACGGCGAGGTGCGGGCGTATCTTGCCACGCTCGGCGTGCCGCTGGATTGTGTGGATGATCTGGCGCAGGAGGTATATCTGGCATGGTTTCGATCGCCGGAACGGAGGCCGATGGAGGTGGAGCCGGTGCGTTGGCTGAAGGGGATTGCTCGGCGCATGGCACTGAATTTCTTCCGCAGCAAACGCCGCGAGGACAGCCGGCTGGCGGTGGTTACGGAACTGCTGGCGACGGAGTCGCTCGATGTGTCGTTCCCGGTTGCCGATCCAACGGAGGCGGCTTTGGCGCATTGCTTGGGGAAGATTTCAGAGAAGAACCGCAGCGTGTTGCGGTTGCGTTACGAGGAAGGGGTGGCCTCGCATATCATCGGTGACCGGGTGGGCATGACTGCCGAGGCGGTGCGCATCCTATTGATGCGGCTGCGCGCTGCGCTGCGCGATTGCATCACAAAACAACTCCGGGAGGAAACTGCATGAACGATCTCGTTGTACGCTTTTTAGAGGATCGCCGTAGCTTGAGTGAAGTGGAGTTGGCGGCGCTCACGCGGTATCTCGAAGATCATCCGGCGGAGCTTGCCGAAATGAGAGAGCAACTGGCCTGCGACGAGTTGCTCTCGCGGCGCTTCGATGAGAAGCGGGCGCTTTTTGTCGCGCAGGTGAAGCAGGCGACGGCAGGTGCAGCGGCGCGAACAAGTTCGCCGCGTGAGGTTTTTGTCGAACGGCTGAGAGATCGTCTGGGGCTGGCGCCGGATCGCTCGCGTGCGTGGCAACTAAGGGCGCTTGCTGCAGCGGTGGTGGTGCTGGCCACGACGCTGGTGTTGTGGCCACGCCAGCCAGTCGAGCGTCCGATTGTTACGGTGATGGAAGCCGTCGGGGAGGTGTCGTGGAACTCCGGCGGTCGAATCCGATCCGGGCTTATTGCTAAGCAACGCTTGTCGGCAGGGACGGTGGCTGTGGAAAACGAAACGGGTTCCGTGGAATTACGCTTTGCGGATGGGACGCGAATGACGCTGGGGGGCCGCTCGGAAGCGATGTTGTCGGCTGTTCCTCAGAAACGGATCCATCTGAAAAGTGGCTCCCTCACCGCCTCAGTCACCCGGCAACCGGAAGGTCATCCCATGCTCGTGCGTACACCAACCGCCGAAGTGGAAGTAAAGGGTACAACCTTCGCGGTCAGTACGCAAGCCGAAGAAACCCGCCTCAATGTGGAAGAAGGCAATGTCAATTTCCGCCGCCTTGCCGACGGCAACACAATGAATGTCGGGGCCAGGCACAGCGCTACCGCATCGCTTAACGTACAGGGACCGATGCAAATAAGCACAACAGCCATGCCCGCAACCGGATGGTCGATGCCGCTTACCAACCATCCCGGCGGAGGATCGAAAGGCGAGTGGCGGGATGCCGACAGCACAAGTCCTGCCCGCATGTGCAGCATTCCCCTCGTGATGGGCCGTAAAAAGGACGGTTCTCCGGTGGTACACCATGGGATCAGCATCCGTGAGTCGGCACGAGCATCTGCGGGATCGTTTGTCACACTGACTCATGATACCACGTTGGCATTACGCTGGCGTACAAAACAACCATCAGGTTTGTTCATATTTCTCATTACGCAGCGGCCAGGCGGTGCCTTTGGCGGCAACTTTGAATTCAAGCTTCCCGCTTCTGCCGGCAACCAAACATCCGACGGCTGGCGCAGCATATCGATACCTGTTTCAAGTTTTCGGCCAGCGCAGTTAAATCGGGATGATTTTAACGGAAATGGTATTTCGGCATTGATCGTGACAACATTTGAAAAGGACGCCGGTCTTGAAATATCATTAATGGACATTTCCGCGCCGGGCCAAACCAACGACAAGTAATAGACAATTATGCTGTTGATAAACAACAATTGGCCCTGGAGCTGTATATTGCCTGTAGCGGTCTCCCTGCTTATTCTCGCAAAAGAAGTTTCCGGTGCAGAACAGACGACAAATAACGAAACGGCGCTGGAGCAGGCTGAAACGCTGCTGAAAACCGCCTGTGGTGACCCGAAGAACAAATCCGCGCGCTGCGAATTGACCGATGAGCTCGCGACACGCGCGGTTGCGCTTCTGGACCATGCGGACCCATTTGTTCGCGGCATCGCAGACTGGGCCATAACAATACGCGTGGCGATGGATAACGACCACCGCAATTTCTGGCCGCGCCCGAACCCGCCGACCTGGTTCACGCACTGGTATTCATATAAACAGGGCCCGGCACTACTGGAGAACGATTACGTCCGCCAGGCGGTCGCACGTGGTCTCCATCGAACCTCGGCAACCCTCCTAAAATCGGCAGAAGAAATCAGCAGACGTACTGAAGGCCCCGCTTCTGAAATCCGCAAACGCGGCACACCAACGCAGAATGAACAACTGAAGAAGGACCTGGCCGTAATGGACGAGACCTTCAATCGCCTGAGGAACTCCCTGGACAACCCCGCCGCTCAGAGAAAACTCTGGCTGGAATTGCGAAAAGCTGCCAGGAAGATCGTCCTCGCCAATCCCGACATTAATTTTACTGAACTGGCTTATGTCACCCGATATTCATGCATCGGTCCGCATAACCTTGCATCTTACAGTTATCACCCTGGCCATTACCGGCCCGGCGGGAATATCATTGTACAGCGGGGACTGGACCCTGACTCACCAACACGATCCGTATTGGGTGAACAGCTTGGAAAAGGCCATGTACGTGGGATGGACCTGTGGTGGGACGCAGACCGAGTGTGCTTCGGCTTCACACGGCAGCCCAACTGGAAAGACAAGGCCGCGCCGGATGATGGAAATCGCACGGAACCCACGCACATTTTCGAGATACGGATCGACGGCACCAACTTGCGGCAATTCACTAGCGACACTAAATGGGTGGACACCGAGCCTGCCTACCTGCCTGACGGAGGCGTTGTATTCGGGTCAGATCGCGCAGGGATCGGAAGCGAATGCGGCGGCTGGGAGCAGAACGCTGGAACATTGAATCTTTTTCGGACATCGGCAGATGGCAAGACGGTCAAACGCCTCACTGTGAATAAAGACTATGATCGTTATCCGCACACCCTCGATAATGGCCTGATCGCATTTCTCCGCTGGGATTATGCGGAGCGGCAGTTCTTCAGTTGCCACTCAATCTGGACAGTCCGGCCAGACGGGACCATGGCAGAGACCCTCTACAAGTCACACATCCAGGCTTCGCCCTATTCACTGCGCGACCCGCATTCAATTCCAGGCTCACAAAAATTCGCTGCTATCGCCTGCGGCCATCACAATCTAGCAGAGGGTGCTGTTACTATTATCGATACGGGAACAGGTGTGAATAATCCAGACGGCATGCGTTATGTGACCCCGCAGGCAGGTCCTACGGAAGGAGGCCTCGGCAACATCAGCCCCGTAGCCGAAGGCGGCATAAAGGACAGCGGAGGATTGTACCAGACGCCATGGCCACTCTCTGAAAAGTGCTTCCTTGTCTCCTACGCTTACAAGCATCCGGAATCGGCAAATTCCGGCATCTACTTCATCGATGTTTGGGGAAACAAGGAACTGATTCACAATGATGGCATTCTTGAGGCGGCGTATCCCGTACCCCTGCTGAAAAGGCCACGTCCACCTGTTCTCGCTGAAACGACACGAACGAACGAACCTTTTGCCGTGTGCCACCTGAGCGATGTCTACCAGGACCTTTCAGGAATCAAACGCGGGTCAGTAAAGTGGCTGCGCATTTCGGAACGTGTGAACTGGATTTTCGATAAAACACCCCGCGGTGAATTGCGGTGGATTCCTTCCAATCCTTTTTTCCCACAATTCGGTTACTGGACCTGGGCACCTGTCCGCGTGATCGGCATTGTACCTGTCGAAACCGATGGCTCTGCTCATTTCAAGGTTCCCGCCGGTCTCGGCATTTACTTCCAGGCGCTCGACGAAAACTTCATGGAAGTCCGCAGGATGCGCAGCCACATCGCATTCCAACCCGGCGAAACGCGTGCCTGCCTCGGTTGCCATGAATCAAAAGGACAGTTGACCCCGTCATCCTACTGGCAGAATTCAATCGCCGCCGGCAAAGCTCCGGCAATGCCCATCGCGCCACCATGGGGCGACTGTGCGCTGATGGATTACAGTTCAATGATACAACCCATTCTTGACCGCCGTTGCGTCACTTGCCACGGAACAAAGGAACCCAAAGGCGGTCTCGACCTGACCGCAATCCCGGACGCGTATGGTTTCTCCCAGTCATACCGCTCAATGTTCGGCTTAAAGCCCGGCCAGTCAACACCTGTTTCAAATGGCGACGGCTGGTACAGTAAAATATTCCCTGACGAAAAGCCGTTCGAAGACAAGAAATGGTACGCACTGGTGCTGGAAAACAAGGCGCCAGGCCAGCTTGTCTCCGTATCGGACCGGACAAGCTCGCCCTGGGAGAAGAAAATAGATGCAAGCATCTCCCAACCGAAACAGTTCGGCTCACACCAGAGCAAACTGATCCTGAAACTGCTTCGTGATGAAAAACACCGCAAGGATACAAATCTTACAAAGGATGAATGGCTCACGTTGGTAACATGGGTTGATGCAAACGCGCCTTACACCTCGCTTTTTTTTCAGAAATTCTCGGATGACGGCAAGAAACTGTCCAAACCTGAACGCGTTGCCCTGAAACTTGAGGCACCTTGGGCAACGGCGGATATTAATGACAACAAATCGGCAAAATCTATTCTTACAATGAAAGGAATCAACGATGAAACACATTAAACTCGGTATCGCTTTTTTCATGGGAGTGGCCATCGCGGCTGGCGCCAACAATCGGCCGCCGGTCGGTGGCGGCCTCGCCGATGGCGGATTGCGCGGCGAATATTTTGCGAACGCGGAATTCAGCGGTGCGCCTGCGTTTGTACGCAAGGATGTCCGCGTTGGGTTCGACTGGGGTGCTGCATTGCCAGTCGGCGGTTCGACGGCGGAACCGTACCGTTCGTTTCCACGGGAAAACTTTTCAATACGTTGGACGGGGCGGGTGTTGCCGCGGTTTTCAGAGGCGTACACGTTCAAGGTGCGCGCGACGGGCGCGGCGCGGTTGCGGGTGAACGGCCAGCCGGTCGCAGGCCAGCCGGTGGCGTTGAAGGCGAACGTGCCGGTTGCCGTGGAGTTGGAGTACCGGTGCAAAACGCGACCAGCGGCGGTGGAATTGCGCTGGTCCAGTCCGAGCTCTCCGGAGGAAGTGATTGATCCGGTCGCGGAGAGCGGGCTGAACCTGTCGTCGTGGGCGGGCTATTGTTTCGCCGACAAGGCGAAGGAGGGACGCTGGTGGAAGGCCGACACGGATGAGCTTGGTTGGCCGACGAGCGACGGCGAGTTCATCCTCTCGGAAGGCGGCAAGAGCACCAAGGGAACGTGGCTCGTGCAGTTCAACGGCAAAGCCGAGGTTGCTTGCAATTTATTCAAGGGCGTGTGGCTTGTGAACGGCAAGGAACTCCCCGTCAGACTGCCGCGCGGCGAAGGCTACGACGTGGCGCGCAACCTGACGACCGCCAAGCTGCTCGTCGAGCAGGGCGAAGGTTCGATGTGGCTGAAGTTCACCCGCACCAGTCGCGACGGTTCCGACTCCACCGGCACGGGGCTGACGAATATCCGGTTCATGCGCCCGATGGCGTTCGGTTCCGACACGCCGCACAATCCAGGTGAGATCAGTTACCGGCCGATGAAGCAAATGGCGGGGTGTTTCACCTGTCTGCGCTGGTTGGAGGTCGCCAACGACCGCAACTCTGGCAAGTGGGCCGACCGTTCGTTGCCCGGCTCCATGCAGTTTCGCCAGCGCCGCGGCAAGAATGAATCGGCTGGCGAAAACTGGGAGCACCTCATCATGCTCGCCAACGAAACCGGCCGCGATATCTACCTCTGCACGCCAATCGCCGCCGACAACGAGTACTTCGAGAAGCTCGCGCGACTCCTGAAGTTCGGCTCGGACGGGCGCGAACCATACATGCAACCGATGGCCAATCCGGTTTATCCGCCGCTCAACCCGAACCTGCGCGCCTACACTGAAGTCGGCAACGAGATCTGGAACTGGGCGTTCGGCTCGACCCAGCAATGCCGCGAGTCCGCCGAGCGCGAGATCAAGGAGCAGACCGCCGAGGCGAAGATTTTCAATTACAACGGCAAGGGCAACTACCGGACCTGGCACGCGCTACGCACCGTGCGTTGCAGCGACATCTTCCGTTCCGTGTTCGGCGACGCAGGGATGGGTGCGCGCGTGCGGATGCTCTG
>JBAXCC010000010.1:0-28398 GCA_037141675.1 bacterium
AAAAAGGCGTCCCACGGCAGCACGTATTCCCATCTCCTCTACGGCACGGACTGTTGCGACAGAAAACCAATACATGTCATTAAAGAAGACTGTTCCGCCCCGAATCATCTCAAGTATGGCAAGACGTGAACATTGATAAACATCCTCTTCTGTGATGCAAGACTCAAAAGGCCAAATGTGGTTTTTGAGCCACGGAAAAAGATCGATATCGTCGGCGTATCCCCGCATGCTGGTCATGGCGGCATGGTTATGGGTATTGTAAAATGCAGGCAGAATAGCCTTGCCTTCGCCGTTAATGGTGGAATCCGCCTCGCATTTAATGTGCGCTGCGATAGTTTTAAAACGGTTGTTTTCGATGTAAACATCACAGAGAACACCGTTAAGCGTTACGTGTTTAATGAGAATGGACATGAGAAAACACTCTGTTTACTTGCCTTGAGCAAGACGGTGAGCAAGACGTTCCGGAAGTCCGGCCGCAATATTCTTTTCCATGGACGTCTGGATGTCATACGGCACACGGATAAACTCGATTTCGCGGGATGTGGGATTGTAAATCACGTATGAGCTCTCTGGGTTTCCGTCGCGAGGTTGCCCGACACTCCCGACATTGATAAAATACTTTGTTCCGGTCGTCATCTTGATGGTGTATGGATCTAATCGACGAATGCCGGCATTCTTTTCATAGACCATAGGGACATGCGTATGACCATAGAAGCAAAGTGTGGTCATCTGATAGTTGAAATGCGCTTCGGCTGAAAGCGAGTCAAACACATATCCCCAATGATCCGGCATATCAAGTGTGCTGTGCACAATTGTAAAACCAGCAACAGCCTTTCGCAATGGAAGGGTCTTTAGCCAGACCACGTCTTCGTCAGAGAGTTGACGGCGTGTCCAGGCAATGACGCTAGCAGCCAGCGGCTGAAAGTCATCCAGATTTTCATCATGCGAGCAGTAATGATCATGATTGCCACGAACCGTCACGCACCCCAACTCTTTGACAATTTGTATGCACTCGGAGGGACTGGCATTGTAACCAACAACATCACCAACACATACATAATCTGTCACGTCGCGTTTGCAGGCATCATTGACGACGGCAATTAACGCTTCGAGGTTAGAATGAATGTCCCCGAAAATCGCGATTTTCTTTTCCATGTTAGTTCAACTTCATTGCAACCGCCGCAAGCGGCATGTCTTCAACAGTTGTTATCTTGATATTCGGACGTGTCACTTCCACAAGTCGAACGGGTTCCCCAAGCAGTTCGACGGCCCCTGCTTCGTCTGTAACAGTTGCTTTTTGTTCAATAACAGCTTTGTAAGCGCGTTTCAATAATTCCGCTGTAAAAGCCTGCGGCGTCTGTACAGCCCAGAGTTTTGTGCGGTCAAGTGTACGGTCAACGGTATTACCACGCTCCACATATTTGACGGTATCCCAAATACGAGCTGCCGCAACGGCGCAACCATTACGCTTGGCATATTTCACCGTTTCTGAAATCAGTGCTGGGGTCACGCATGGACGTGCAGCATCATGTACAACAACTAGTCGCGTATCAGGATCCATTACCTCCATGCCGGCAATCACAGAGTCTTGCCGTTTGCCGCCCCCCGCCACGATTGCAAACAGCTTAGAAATACCAAACATGTGTATAACGCTCTTGGCCGCTAATACTTGATCTTTTCGAACAACAAGAATAATGCTGTCAATGTCGCTGCAGGTCTGAAAAGCAAGAAGGGACCACGCAACAATAGGTTTGGATCCTAGACTTAGAAAGGCCTTATCCATCCCAGTGCCCATGCGCTCGCTTTTGCCAGCGGCAACAATAATAGCTGTAGTCATAAAAAAGCTCCAATTCAAGCAACATATCGTTGCTATAATAAGTACGTTCGTTTGTGTTAATAGTATATGACTATTTACTCGGTTTCGTCAAGACGCGTTTCAGTTTTCGGTTATATTTTTGCTCATTTTGGATAGGTGCGAAAACGTTCCTTAGCCAATTTAGCATAAGGGGTCTTAGGCTGGCCGTAATTGGTAAATGGAATAATCGAAATGCCTCCTCTCGGATTGAAAGTGCCGAGGACTTCGATATACCTTGGATTCATAAGATTAACAAGGTCGTTAAGGATCATGTTTACGCAGTCTTCATGGAAATCCCCATGGTTACGGAAACTGAACAGGTAAAGTTTGAGCGATTTGCTCTCGACCATTTGTTCGGCTGGAATATAGCGGATGGTGATGGTTGCAAAATCAGGTTGCCCGGTCATGGGACAGAGCGATGTAAACTCGGGGCAGTCAAATGTGACCCAGTAGTCGCGCTCCGGATGCTTGTTAATAAATGTCTCCAAAACAGACGCATCGTATGCCGCCGGATACGCAACCTTACTGATGCCAAGTTTAGTGATTCCCTTTAGTTCATTTTTAGTACGGGCCATATGCATTCCCTTTCGAATCATTTAATCATGGTATAGCAGACGCAAGGAGCTCGCGGGCGTGACTTTCAATAACGCTGGTGAGGCCTTTTCCCCCTAGCATCCGAGCAATTTCATCAACGCGCGCATCACCGGTCAGCAACTGAACCTGCATCCGTGTGCGGTTTTTGACGACATCTTTCGTAACACGGTAATGCTGGTGCCCATAGACGGCGGACTGAGGCAGGTGGGTGATGGAAATAACTTGGTGACTTTCTGCAACACGGCGAAGTTTTTTACCGACAGCCCGCCCGACCTCCCCACCGATATTGGAATCAATTTCGTCGAAGACTAATACCGGTATGCTGTCATGCGACGCAAGGACGGCCTTAACAGCCAACATGACACGGGCGATTTCACCGCTGGAGGCGATAGCTTTGAGTGGCCGCATCGGCTCGCCGGGGTTCGGGGCAAATCCGAACGAGACATCGTCTGCGCCGTGCTTATCAGGCTCTATGGGCAAGATGTCGACCGAGAAGCCTGACTTAAGGAACCCTAGGTCGTGGAGTTCAGCAGTGATCGCCTTGGCCAGCTTTGTTGCTGCAATGATACGTGCCTTTGTCAGGTCTGCGCCTTTTTTAAGAAGCGTTTGTGTCAACTCGGCGAGTTGTTTGTTCAGTTTGTCAATTTGTTCGGTTCGCGTGAGCAGATCATTCAGCCGGGCGTCATGCTTTTTGCATAGTGCGAGTACGGCAGCAATGCTGCCACCGTATTTGCGTTTGAGTCTTTGCACAAGTGACATCCGTTCTTCAAGCTGTTGCAACCGTTCAGGATCGGACTCGATTTTACTCAGTCTGTCCTCCATCGCGCGTCCCAGTTCCTGAAGTTGAGCCGCGATACCTTGCGCTTCACCTTTCCAATCACGTGCTTCTGGGAGAATGGCGGACAACTCATTTAATTGCCCCTGTGCTGATGCAAGGATATCGAATGCCGAGGATTCGCTGTCCAGTAATACGGTTGTGATCGTGGAACCAAGAGCAAGGATCTGCTCGGCATTGGCTGCTTCCCCATGTTGCTGGATCAGCTCGTCTTCGTCAGCCTCAGATAAATGCGCGGCAGTGATTTCATCGACCATGAATTGGAGTCGGTCAATCTCTTCTGCCACATCCGTGGAATCATGCTGCAATTCCGAGAGCCGTTGTTTGGCGGTCTGACGTTCACGCCATGCTTCTGCGTAAGCGTCCAGGAGGGGTATGCAGTGGCCATACGCATCAAGCACGCGACGTTGGAAATCCGAATCGAGCAGAGATTGATGGTCATACGGTCCATGAATGTCAACGAGGTTAGCGCCGAGCTTTCGCAATGTCTGCACCGTGGTCGGCGCATCATTGACCAAGCAGCGGCCAGTTCCCGTTGTCGAAATGGTCCGGCGAATCAGCAGGGTTCCTTCTTCGCAGGGTGGTAATCCGCATTCGTCCAACACGTCATCAAATGTCTTTGACTGCGCTAGCGAGAAGGATGCCTCCACGCCGGCCTCAGTTGCACCTTCACGGATAGCTGATTTGTCGGCACGTCCGCCAAGCACCAAGTCAAGTGCGCCCATGAGCACAGATTTTCCTGCGCCCGTTTCGCCGGTAATGATGTTCAGACCTGGACCAAATGCCACAGACGCTTCTTCAACGATGGCAAGATTTCGGACTGACAAGTGTGTAAGCATCAGGCTTCCTTTTCTGCAGCAGGAGCAACAGTTTCCTCGACCATGCCGTGGAATTTCAAGAACGCTTCAGCTTCATTGCCCATGTATCTGCGCAATGTTTTTAATGGGGTACGAGCAAGGTCAACAACAATAAGTCCATCCACGACGGAGCTGAAGTCCGGGTCGAGGTTGAAGGCCAACAGCCTTCCGCCTAGTTTCAGATATTGACGCAAAAGCACTGGGATGTCTTTGCCGTCAGGCTCGATTTCCGAAACATAGTCCGCGACTTGCTCAATGTCGTTGAGCATCGGACGGTACTCCGGCAGGCACCACTCAGAGCGCTGAGGCGGGTGCGGAGGGAACTTGGGTTGGACCAAGGTTGCAAGTTCCTCGTCCATACACGTCTGGCGCATCGATGCGAGAATCATGCATCGAGAGGCTTCTCGGTACTCATTCGTAATGCTGACAGGCCCGAACATGGCACGATATTTCGGGTTGTGGGCGATGAACATAGCTATACCCCGCCATAGGAGGAACAGAGACGTATAGGCTTTCTGATATTCCAGGCGAATGAAGGATCGTCCCATTTCAATAAGAGGCGGCAACTTATCCATCAAGCGCATGTCAAAATTAAACAAGGTGTTTGTATAGAGTCCTTTAACGCCATGCTCTTCAATGATTTTGTCCGAAAGCCCAAGCCGATAGGAACCGGCAATCTCTTTGCGTGCCACATTCCACATGACCAGATGCATGTAGTAGCTGTCGAACTTGTCAAGGTCGATCTCGTTGCCGGTGCCTTCACCGACCGCACGGAAGGTGATCTCGCGTAGCCGCCCAATTTCACGGACACAGGAGGGGATCTGCTGGGCAGTGGCAATGAAGACAATGAAATCACCTGCCGCAACCAGCCTAGAAGCGTCTGGCAGTTTCGCGATTTCTTTCTCGAGTTCATCTGTCGGGACAGAGGGAACAATCGGCATCGCCGGCATCATCGGAGGATGCAGCGTGATGAAGTGACGCGCACGGCGTAGTTTGCGTTCGTGGAGCAAGTAGGTCCTGAACCGCATGTACGTAACCAATTGGGCGTCATCCGTTGAAAAGGGTTCAAGCGCTTTTTGTGTCAGGGGTGTTCCAATCAGAATCTTCAGAACACGTCCCTTCTTGTTTGAGACTTGATGGGCGAGAAGCAACGTGCGCAGACGCGGATGAATCAAACCCATAAGGTAAAAGAAGATCGAGTTGCGTCCAGGAATATACATGGGGACAACGCAAGCACCTGATTTTCTGGCGAATGCTGCAACAGTCGGACTCCACGCCGGGTCGCGTATGCGTAGCGATTTTTTGTCAAAGCTTGATACTTCGCCAGAAGGAAACACGATCAGCAAGTGACCCTCTTTTAACCATGCAAGGCTCTCTTTGATCGGCCGTAAATTGGCTTTGACCGCATTTTTTGAACCAAAGGGGTCGACAAGGATAAAGTCGTCTCTCATTTCAGGAATAGCGCTGAGCATATAGTTGGCCATGGTTTTTACATCAGGCCGGACCTTACGCAGCAAAACGAGCAGCATCACGCCCTCAATACAACCAAAGGGATGGTTGGCAACCACGATCACGGGCCCCTCTTTGGGAATCTTGGCCAGGTCGCTTTCTTTATAGCCCAGTCGCACGTTAGAAGCCTGCAGAACTCGCTCGCAGAAGGAGTTGTCTTGAGGAAACTTAAAAGTGTCTAAGTAGATCTGGTCTGCCTTGTTAAGTCCAGAAATGCGTTCACCGAAATAGCCTAAAAGTCGCATGAGCGGATTTTTGGACTTAGAAAAAGGTAATCGAAAAATACGTTGAACAGGTGTCTCAGGTGCAGTACTCATAAAAGGCTGTCATTATACGGATTTTAAAGTGTATCGGCAATAAGGAAATTAGGGCCTTATGACCGTGTTGCAGAAGGCATCAATGCTCGCTTCGGTATGCGCCGCAGAGATGAATGCTACTTCGAATTGCGCAGGTGGCATGTAAAAGCCCGCTCCCAGCGCTTTATGGAAGTATGTTGCATAAGCTTTTGTGTCGCTTCGCTTGGCATGGGCGAGCGTTGTGACAGGTGCAGACGTGAAGAACATCGTGAAGATGCCCTTGAACTGCGCACAGTGGAATCCCGATGCCGTCGGATTAATCGCATCTGAAAGGCGCTTGCCCAGCGCGGCCATGCGCGGGTAGGGGTCATCACGTTGAAGGACCTCTAGGGTCTTGAGCCCCGCTGCGACAGCAAGCGGATTGCCGGAAAGAGTCCCAGCCTGATAGATCTTGCCCGAAGGCGCCAGTTGGTCCATCAGTGATGCTTTGCCGCCGACTGCCGCCAAAGGAAGTCCTCCGCCAATAACCTTGCCCAGCGTGATCAGGTCAGGCGTCACGCCGCAGATCTGCGCATACGAGGAAAGTCCGAAACGGAAGCCCGTGATCACCTCATCAAAGATGAGCACAGCGCCGTATGTGTCCGCCAATCTTCGCAACCCTTCAAGGAAGCCTTTGGCCGGCTGGACAAGCCCCATGTTGCCGACTACTGGCTCGACAATGATGGTCGCGACCTCCGAGCCCTTTTCACGCATGAGTTCTGTGAGGGAGGGAAGGTCGTTGTATTGGACCACAAAGGTGTCGTTGGCGACGTCCTGCGGTACGCCAGGCGTTGAGGTGATCCCACCAGTGAGAAGTCCGCTTCCTGCTGAGACAAGGACGCTATCGCTGTGGCCATGATAGCAGCCATCAAACTTGACGATTTTACTCCGCCCCGTGACGCCTCGTGCAACACGTAGCGCCGTCATGACGGCTTCTGTGCCGGAGTTGACCAGACGGACGCGCTCAAGGCAGGGAACCAGTTCGCACAAACGTTCAGCCAGTTGAACTTCGATTTCGGTGTTGATCCCGAAGGTCGTCCCCTTCGCTGCCTGCCGTTGGATGGCCTCGACCACTTCCGGATGCGCATGCCCAAGAATCATAGCGCCCCACGAGCAGCAGAAGTCGGTTAACGTTCTGCCGTCGCAGGTTGTAAGCGTGGTGCCCTTCCCGGAGTGGACATAGACCGGTGTTCCGCCCACACTGCCAAATGCGCGCACAGGGCTGTTCACCCCTCCAGGTATTTTTGCGCAGGCCCGTTTGAATAAAACGTCATGATCCATATACTATTCCATCTCAATCTTTGCTTTCGACCTGAGCTCTTCAACAAACGAGGTCATGGCTGCACCACGACGGGAATGGCGGATCAAATCCCGGATCTGATCTCGGGCATCGATGAAATTCGTGTCGCCACCTTTATCGTGGTCTGTTTTCTTGATAATGTGGTATCCGAACTGTGTCTCGATGATGCCGCTGATCTCCCCGAGCGCCATTGCAAATACTTCACTGTCGAATTCAGGAACCATCATGCCGCGCCCGAACCAGCCTAGGCTTCCGCCCTCTTTGCCGCTGGGACAGGTCGAATGTTCCGCAGCTTCGCTCTCAAAGGTCTTGGCTCCGGAGGCAATGCGCTCACGGATTTCGCTGATCTTCTTATACGCCTCGCTCTTAGAGGTTGGTGCGTCGCCGTCAGGCGTGACGAGAATATGCTGCGCCAGTACCTGCTCACCCTTTGAAAATTCGGTTTTGTGCTCCGCAAAGTATTTTTCGATGTCAGCCTCTGTGGGCTCTTCTGTGCCTGACGTGGCCTGCTCGACCAACTTGTCGACACGCTTGCCTTGGCGCATTTGCTCACGGAACTTCGCTTCGGTTGTCTTTTGGGATTCCAGCGCTTTATTAAACGCCTCACGTCCCCCGATTTGAGTGACAATCTGTTCAACCTGCTTATCCACCTCGGCCTCGCTTACAGGAATATCCAGTTTTGCTGCTTCGTCAAGCAAAAGCTTTGCGCCTACAGCTTGGTTTTGTGCCTGTTCAACTAGTTCCGGGAGATTCGCCTTGATTTGGTCATTTGACCAGCCATGCTCTGAGTAAAAGCGAACAAGACGCTCAAATTCAAATTGAATAGCTTCATCAGGAATCACCTGTCCATTGACTTTAATTGTTTTTTTTTGCATGAGGTTATTTATACCATATTCGCAATACTCATTCAACCACGAAGAACGCTTCATTTACTCATAATAGGGATTGTTTGCGTAAAAGGCTGGTATAGGGCTAGCCGTGGTGTGTATGAACCTGCATCCTCAGTCTAGCTTTGCCAATATTAACCCTGTGGGTGTTCTGCCGATAGCGCTTATTCATGGGTTGTAATAAGACAAATACGAGGAGGCACTTGATGAAAAAGGGCTGGAGATAGTAGGGCTATGTTAAATCCTTCGAGACATTCAAATAGGATGGCACGCTCAGGGACCTCGCCCATGGGTGGGGGCATGACCGCTTGTGTTACTATTCTGCTCGAGTTCTGCTTGGGTTCTACGATGTTCGAGTCTTCGAGCAAGCGTCAGAATAATCAATATAAAGAATGTACTGATCAACGCTACACCCAGACGGCCTAGTCCAATAGCTACGCCCATGGCGGCTGTCATCCAAATACCAGCCGCTGTTGTTAGTCCATGCACATGTATATCTTGATTCTCATTTGTTTTGAGGATGGCGCCTGCACCAATAAATCCGATGCCAGCAAGTATTCCTTGAATAACACGGGATATGCCATCTGCTGAAAACTCGGATTCCGAGCACGCAAGTATAAACGCTACGGTTCCGAGACAAACCAGTATATGCGTACGCAACCCTGCTGGCTTTCCCATACGTTCGCGTTCCAATCCAACAACTCCGCCTAGCAGTATAGCCGCTACAAACCGTACAATGATGCGCGTTAAATGAGTTGCATCTGGCATTCCACTCGTCAGTTCATTCCATAAGCACTCCATTTTAGCACCTCCTCGTTTATGAAATAACTCATTCCAATATTTTATATATTAGCACGGGCAAGCGTTAGAATCCAATAATTAAAATCATAGGTTCAATTGAGTCTTGACAGCATTGCCCCTATGGCCGTTCCGGCAATCGTGCTTATCCATGGGTTGGCTGTGATCGGACAGGTGCCTGAAGAACACCCGATGAAGTAGTATATTCCGTAGCCAAAAATACCTCCGATGACGATACCGAGAAATAAATGAACACTCATATTTTTTTGAGCCTTGTTTGTTGGAGTAGTTGCGAAACACGAGCACCACCATAACGATGATGAGGAGAATGCTAACTGAGCCGCCACCAACATAATAGATATTGGCAAGAACGGGTGTTAATATTGGCTGCATCATATACCTTATCTTTCCTGATGACAAGTCATTCGTCAATTCATGTTACAGTAGATATATGCGACGCGATGTTTTTTCACTCGAGGTTTAACCCTGCTATAGAGAGGCAGGTTACTCATTCCGCCTCAGTGACTTCCGCCGGATACTGCGCCCTCCATGCCCCCAATGAATCACGTCGAAAAAAATGGCCGCAACAAAAAGCACCAGCCAACCTCCTGTCAGCGCATGATTGTTGTTCATCATGGCAACCATGTATGCCAGGGTCGTATATGGCATAAGCAGGAATCCCATAAGCGGCCACAATCGGGTTTCATAAGCACGTTCAATCCAGTCCGTCGCTAGGAAGGCTGTGAAGAGTACGACGCGCGGTAGAATCAAAGCAATAAGTGCAATAAGATATCCCATATTAGACTCCGT
This sequence comes from bacterium, assembly GCA_037141675.1. GTDB lineage: Bacteria > Verrucomicrobiota > Kiritimatiellia > RFP12 > UBA1067 > CAIZQW01. Next base: position 9,781 of record JBAXCC010000010.1, read on the forward strand.
CATAGGCATCATTGATGGTATTCCAATACCTCTGTATGGAACTGTCTACCTTTTCAGTGGCCGGGTCTGTATCGTCGAGTGAGTCGTTTCCCGGCAGCGGAGCTTTACAGGATAAGAGTCGGGGTTCCTTGTCTGTTACAGTGTAAGGAGGGTAAACCGCGTCGATTGCATCGTATTCGTTCATAGGTATCCTTTCGGTGATCTGTTGATTTCTGGACAGTCATTAACCATGTTCAGCAGGCTGCCATTATGTGCTTAGTTTGATAACGGAGGACTTATCGTCGGCAACGGGTTCAACGACCCAGTATCCCTGGCGCTTATAATGTTGGTAGAGATCAACCTCAAATTCCCGCGTAAGTATTGACCAGTCTGTGTATTCCGGCGACTGTATAATGTCCTCGCGTGAAAGATTGACAAAAACTTTCGAATCGTGCCAACTCACACGATCGATCCAGAGTGGTGAAATTAAAACCTTTTTCCCCGGCAACCAATTATGCGTATCGATGATCAGATAACGGATAGTCCATGTCTCATCATCGATAATAAAATCATCGACATGTCCGATTTCGCCGTCTTTGGCCTGAATGTGATAGCCACTCACTTCATGTGTGCTGCGTAAATGAGCGTCCCCCATTTTGTTAATGGGTGTCGATATTTTCCGAATCTCATCATCTCTCACAATGTACGGGTAGTCTCCCCAAGCAAAAGGCCCGGTCCAATACATGGGCCATGAGTAATAGTCATAATACGCCTCCTCGAATTGGCGCGAGACAGGCTTGTCGCTGTCCAATGACGGGCTATCCGCGATCTGTTGCCGCGTTAGACTGACAGAGATGTGTTTCTCGTCTTTAATCACGGTACCCAGCGCATGAGGGGAAATCAAAACCTGCCTGCCAGGTAGCCAGATTCCCGTATCTGCGACCAGATAGCGAACTGTCCAATGCTGGTCATCAAAATAGAATTCTTTGACTGTCCCTATTTCCCCGTCAAGGCTTTTCAATGTGTAACCCGTGAGTGTTTTAGTTTTGGTTAACATAATATTCCTTATTGTTATGGGTTGATCTGTTGTTAGTATTGGCCAATGACATTATTGAGAAATCAGTTTCTCTACAGTCTGATGGCTTTTGATAAATTGATATTACGCCAGTGCGGACTGATTTGCCATAGGGTGAAACCCTAGTGAACCCTAATGGTGCAATGAACAATAAAGTTTATGGACAAGAAAAGGGGAGCGTGATATAGTTTTTCCATTCATTCAAAGTGAGGTAAACTATGCGCATAATTTTTTTCATTTTTACGCTGGCACTCATCAGTTTTGCGATGGGATGTGTGACATCTGAGAAAAAGGAGGTCACTGATGTTTGTCCTCATGGGACTTCACTTGTTGTAAAGCCGCCACCCGTTGACCAGAAAAAAATCAAGGAAGGATGGCTTTTTGGACGTTATCCCAAGGCGGATTCAGGGCCATACTTTAAAGGCAACTTAGACGCGGTCATTGAGAAAGCACAGAAAGACAAGAAATGGGTGGTAGTCTCTATTGGACGCGATGCTTGTCCGTTGACGACACGTTTTTATCACTATGTCGAGTCTGGATTGGTCCCGTTAGACATGGATAAATATGTCTATGTCAAACTGGACATCGATGATTATGAACAACAGGATGCTTTTTGCCAGCATTTCATGGTGGAAGGCAATCTCTTGCCGTTTATTGGTGTCATCACGAAAGACGGACGTGCTACCGATTTACACTACGGATATGGCACTTCCGATGATTTTGCTGCATTTATAAAAGAAAAATCGGAGTAAGGAGAAAATATGGATAAAGTATTTATTGCACCCCGTCGTTATGTACAAGGAGCTGGCGTATTGGGGCGTTCAGCGGAGTTGATTTCTAAAATTGGCAAGCACGTCATGATCCTCTGGGACGCGCCTGTTCGCGGGATCGTTGGCGATAAATTACTTGCCAACTTAAAGCAGGCCGAGCTAACGGTTGAAGATGTCTTGTTTGCGGGAGACTCCACAAAGAGGGAGGCTAGTCGCGTGGCAGATTTGCTGAAGTCCTCGGGGTGTGACGTGATTATGGGCGTGGGTGGCGGCAAGACGCTGGATACAGCCAAAGCTGCTGCGGCGCTGGCAGGCACGAAGATGATTTCAGTGCCAACAGTCGCATCGAATGACTCACCGACCAGTTCCTATACGGTGTGGTATGACGAGCAAGGGAACTGCCTTGGATTTGAAAGTTGGTTTGTGAATCCTGACCTGGTGTTGGTCGATACGGCAGTCATCGCGTGTGCGCCTGTCAAATCCTTCGTGGCGGGCATGGGTGATGCGCTAGCCACTTGGCTTGAGGCGGAGGCCACGAATAAGGTGCGAGGCCCAAATTTGGCAGGTGGCACGGCGACTATGGCAGCGCTGGCGATTGCGCGTCTCTGCTATGATATACTCTTGGAACATGGCGTGAATGCAAAACGCGCAGTGGAAAAGAAGATTGTGACGCCAGCCGTGGAGAAGGTTGTTGAAGCGAATGTTCTTCTCTCGGGCTTAGGTTTTGAAAGCTGCGGCTGTGCAACAGCTCACATGGTGGCCAACTGCCTCCCCTCCTATCCGGAATGCCATGGTTTGATGCACGGACACGAGGTTGGATTTGGACTCATTACCCAGCTCTGCCTGGATGAAGATATGCCGGTTGAGCAGGCAAACAAGATTGTTGATTTCGAAATCGCAATCGGATTGCCGGTCACCTTCGAGGACCTTGGCTTAAAGGGCGTTGCGCGTGAGCGGCTAATGAAGATCGGCGAAATTTGCGCGGGGCCGGGTTCGCTTTGCGCGAATCATCCCTTCAAGGTCACAGCGGATTCTATCGTGAATGCGATGATAGCCGCAGATGCGTTGGGAACGGCAAGAAAGGCATTGCGGTAATATGCGCGCAAAAATGTGGCAGAAACTGAAGGAGAATCCAGCGTGTGATGTGTTGATTCTCGGCGGGGGAGTTAATGGTGCTAGCTTAATGCGTGAACTTGCCCTGCAAGGTGTGAAGTGCTTGCTCGTGGACAAGGATGACTTTGCGGCGGGCGCCAGTTCGAAGTCCTCTCGTATGATCCATGGTGGCTTGAGGTATCTGGAAAATGCCGAGTTCAGGCTTGTCAGCGAGTCAGTCTATGAACGTAATCGCCTGTTGAAATATGCGCCGCACTATGTGAAGCCCCTGCGGACAACCATTCCGATTATCGCGTGGTTTGCGGGGATGATTAAAGCGCCGTTGATTTTTTTCGGATGTAATGTGAAGGTGGGCGGACGCGGGGCGTTTATTGTGAAGATGGGATTGACGTTCTATGATATTCTCACCTGTCGCCTGCGTCAAACACCGTGGAATTTCTTGATGGGGAAGAAGCGCTCGCTAAAGGAGATACCAGGATTACGTGACGATATCGTTTGTACGGCGACTTACTGGGATGCGTGGATCAGTCAGCCGGAACGCCTTTGTGTCGAGATGGCGCTTGAAGGATGCGCAGTGCAGAAGGATTCGTTGGCGCTAAACTATGTAACTGTGGAAAAGAATGGCGCCGATACGGTTATGTTGCGTGACAAGATCAGGGGCGAAGCATTGACGGTCACACCAAAGGTTGTTGTAAATGCCACAGGTGCATGGGTGGACTTTGCCAACAAACCGCTTGGCATTGAAAGCAAGCTCATGGGCGGCACAAAGGGTTCGCATCTGGTGATCGACAATCAGGAACTCTTTAACGCCTTGGGCGACCGGATGATCTACTATGAGCATACGGATGGGCGTATCTGCATCACCTTCCAGTTTATGGATAAGGTGATCATGGGGTCGACCGATATCCGCATCAAAGACCCGGATGAGGCAGCGTGTGATGATGCTGAGATCGACTATATGCTGACGACCCTTCGCGGCGTCTTCCCGAACATTAATATTCCAAAGTCCGACATTGTCCATATTTTCTGCGGTGTGCGTCCCTTGATGGCCTCCCAGGAAGGATACACCAGCAAGGTCTCCCGATCGCACTTTCTGGCGGAGCACAAACCGGATGAGAAACGTTCATTCCCTGTTTACAGCATGGTAGGGGGCAAGTTGACGACCTTCCGCGCTTTTGCGGAGATGACCGCAGACCGACTGATGCCGCTGCTGGGCGTGACGCGCACGGTTTCTACGACGGACCGTTACTATCCGAAGCCGGAGGTGTTCACGGGTGAGACGCTAAAGACACTGCCTGCGTTAACTGTCGCAGAGGTTCGTACCTTAACAGAGAATGAGCTGGTCGTGCATCTCTCCGACTTTGTCCGTCGCCGGAGTGTGATTACGTTGCTGGGTTACTTAACTGACGCGAGCGCTACGGAACTAGCTGACATCATTGGCAATGTGCTGGACTGGGATGATGTGCGCAAGCGAGAGGAAATAGGCATGGCTCTTGCTGAAGCCCGTGGACGGAGGTAAGCCTCAACGCCTCCTTCTCCGTCTCACTCGGCTTGCAGCATCACGCTGGTTCAACAATTGCTAGGCTCAGGTATCTACCATCCTCTTCGAAGAGGAGTCCACGGTCTTTAAGAGACGCGATCTCGTCTATAGCAGCATGCTCCTCAATCCCGCACTTGAGCGCAACATCCTTGACACTCATGGGGCTGCCGTACATTGCTTTGAGCATTGCATCCGCCGCATCGGAAACCCGATAGCTCTCTCCCTCTCCAAAGCGGGAGTCGAAGATAACAGCGCTGTGCTCATCCCTCCAGAGTATGAGTCGCGGTCTCAGGCTTGGTTCGACATCCCACCGCTCCCGCCAATCCTGGACCATCCCGCCCAGCCGCTCCAGCCAGGTGTTGATCTTTTCGATATCCGCATTTTTATCTGTAAAACGGAAAGCAAGACCGGCAATCGTTTGCTTATCAAAGGGATAAATATAGAAAAGGCTCTCATGCGGTTCAAGGTCAAGGCCGATTTTTTGTGCCTCCTCAAAATAGCAGGAATCACGAACAAACTCTATGGGAAACACGTCTATAGGGGGTTGCAGATGAACCAGCCTGGGAATGTCTGTTTCGTATTTTTGATAAACCTCATCACGTTCTCCCGGAGAAAAGAGGAGTATATTCCACTCGGCAAAAAGATGATAACGGATGCAATCCTTCAGAAAACGGACGTTGTTGAATGCGCTTACCCCTTTGCGCATCAGCTTGAGACTCTCCGTCGACAGCGCCTCCACGCCAGGTTGCACACACCTGATACCGGTATCACAAAATGTCTTTATCTCCTCCGCCGTGATCGTAGTTCGTGTTTCGTATTTGATGAACACGCCATCCGGTACGTCCAGATGCGGAAACACTTCTTTAAAGTAATTCGGAGGGGCAATGTTGTCGCAGGCCACGAAATGGGAGACACGTTTAGATGCAGAGCTGGGGTTCGGTGTGGGGCTGGTGTCTAAGCCTGGGACACGACTGGAATAATTTAAAACCGATTGAATGTGCCGGATCGCATGTTCAGGAGACATGGCCTCGAAACGTTCTGAGAGGCAGTTCAGTCCACAGAATGTGCATCTCTGCTTGTCAGCCCACCAGCAGCCCCGTGAGGTCTGCATCAGCAAAAAAGGTAAGACCCCTGGGTCATCAATGCACGATTCAAATTTATCAAGGAAAGGGCCATAGTCGAGCGGTATGTCGGTATTGATGTCAATGGTCGCCCCCGCGACCCTCTCTGGTGAAGAACAGCATTCCACACCGCGAGCAAATACTCCCTGAATCTTCGAGATTGACTCTACGTCACCCGCAAGGCAGCAGGCCACCAACTTTGGAAAGCTGACCAGCGCAGGGCCGGAGAAGACGTAATCCACGGATGGGACGTTGTCGACAAGCGTCTTTCCCGGAATGCCCTTGACCGCCGGCCCGCCGAAAACGACGGTCATATTCGGATTGAGAGCCTTCAGTCGGTTTGCCATGGCAATTGAGGCAGTGGTCTGAAAGAAGCAGAGAGAGAAGCCGGCGATGTCGGATGAAACCAGATCGTACCTCTCAATAAGTTCATCCAGAAAGTCATCCATTTCCTGACGACGGGTACGGATAAAATCGACAACGTCCCTTGTCTCTTGATCGTCACCGAAATAGTATCTGGCCAGGTATTCGTCAGCATTGTCCGTTGCCTTCGGAAATGCGGACGAACGGAAAAACCAGTCAGCGAGTCCGGTCATCCTGGCATGGGAAGAAATCGCGTTGCGATAGAACGCTGAACCCTTCAGCTTGGCCACAAAATCAAGATTGAGGTAGTGGGTCTGGAGATCGATCTGTGTGCCGAACTGCGCTTTAACGACAGCCTCAAGCTGCGATAGACCGATAGAGGGCCCTCCGAGCGGTGCAAACGGCATATTGATCAATGATATCTTCAATTTCTCACCTTGCTAGAGTATCTCCGGACATTCCTTCCAGGCCGTCTTGCATCCGTCAGTCAGGCCCAACTGGACGCCCTTAAAAGGGTAGAAGTGGTTCGCTCACATCTTTTTGCCACACGCCTTACAGAACTCTGAGAATTCATCCTGGAGCTTGCCACAGCCGGCGCATTTGATCATTATGACCCTCGGCGGTTTGCATCCGAGGTTGATATCTAGTTCGTCAAGCGCATCTTTGTCAATTCCTCCATCGATGCGGCTGAACGGTTCCAATTCCTGTCTCGCATTCTCCAGAGCAAGCACCACTCCAGAATCTGCCCGCCCTCGGACCCCGATACCACTAATAATGCCGCCCAAAACCAGGAAAGCCATGCCGCCAAACACCAGGAACATGCTAGATCGTGGATTCGCCTCAAAGTTGTCGAAGTTGCCAAAGTGCATCACACCCGTGATGAAGATTGAGAAAAACAAAAAACCACCTATCACCATTAGCACCAAGCCAAGGTAGTATGCGGTCTTCCGTTCCGCTGTTATCTGCTTTGTCAATTGATCTCCTTCCCTAACGTTCAAAGGAGTTAGTTGTCTTTTACGGAAAAACAAAGCACTCTTGGTTTGATTATGGCTGTTTGGGATTGCAGAATCAAGCGAAATTTAGTAGAAACTTGAAAAGTTAATAATGAGCTGATTTTTTTTAGACAATTTTTTCCGTAGCTTCGCTTCGCCGTGGAAAAAATTCCAAGATTGACAGGATGACCCGGCATGTGCTCATTGGGTTGTATTTGCTACAACGTTAAATGTGCTGGAGTAATCTTTTGGGTAAATTCTTTGAAAATATATGAGTCTAGATTATCAAATTTCCGAAGTAATCGATACCCACGATAGTCACGAAAATGGCTTCTTTTGCGCACTTTGGACGTGCCTTTGAGGAGCCGACGTGTTATCCTTTTACATACTTTTGGTGCATGAATTTAATGAGGAGCTATTATGGCTGAGATGACATCTGCGGAACGGGTGATGACGGTGCTGAGGCGCGGCGAGCCGGATCGCATCCCGCATTTTGAATGGATCGTTGATAAGCGGGTACGGCATGCTTTGTGTCCGGGTGCTGGCCTTGAGGAGTTCACCGTGCGCATGGGGTTAGATGCGATGCTGTGTGATCCTGATTTTAAGTCCACCCAAGTGGCGCCGAATCGTTTCAAGAACGAGTGGGGGATCGTGGTCGAGAAGGGTACTGAGCAGCACTCCACCGTTGTCGAGTCTGTGATCCAGACCATGGAGGACATGCTGAAGTATGAGGCGCCGGATGCGTATGCGCCGTATCGCTTTGAAAGTCTGCAGAAGCTTGTAGCACGTTACAAAGGTAAATATGCTATCGGCGTGCACCTGAATGATGTGCTCTCGATTCCGCGCAACCTGATGGGGTTTCAGGAGCTAATGATGGCTTTCTGCATGGAACCGGAGCTGGTCCAGGCGTTGGTGGATATGTCGGTTGAACTCAACATCAAGCTTGCGCAGGAAGCAGCGCGCTTCGGTGCTGACTTTGTCTTTACCGGCGATGACTATTCATCGGGCCAGGCTCCCTTCATGTCGCCCGACACCTTCCGCGAACTTCTCTATCCAGGATTGAAGAAGGTGATCAAGGGGTTCCATGACGCGGGGTTGCCCATGATTAAACACACGGACGGGAATGTGATGCCGCTGCTAGGCATGCTGTTGGACGCGGGCATTGACTGTCTTGATCCGATTGATCCGTTGGGGAATATGGACATGACGGCGATGAAGCGTGACTACAGCAACCGCATTGCGCTGAAGGGCAATGTGAATTGCGCCACAACATTGGTGACCGGCACTGTTCAGGAGGTTGTCCGTGAAACGCTCGACGTGATCCGCGCCGGCGCTCAAGGCGGCGGACTGATTGTCTCTTCGAGCAACAGCATTCACTCGTCCGTCAATCCTTTAAACTATCTCGCCATGATCAATACAATCAAGGCGTATGGCACCTATCCGATTAAACTCGATTTCGATGTCTGCGGTGCAGTCGAAGCGTTTGGATAAGCTTTCGGGCAAAGGTCAGTCTGCAACACGTGCTTCGGCTGCGAGCGAACCGATGATCAAAACATACACGAGGGAAAACATGAGCAAACGGATGATTGGCGAGTATACGAGCGCCATCGATGACGAACTCATGCATAAATCATGACAAACCTTTATCTTAAGAATGTACGCATTATTGATCCTGTGAGCCGGACGGATAATGTATCTGATGTCATTATTCGAGATGGCGTTATTCAATCGCCACACGCATCAACAGATGGCTTGCCGTCATACGATGCAACAGGTCTTATACTCGCACCTGGTTTTTGGGATACGCATGTTCATTTCCGTGACCCTGGTAATCCGCTTGCTGAAACACGACAGACGGGTGCGCGCGCAGCTGCTGCTGGCGGATTCACACATGTCGTGACAATGCCGAATACAACGCCCGCAGGCGATTCAATCGCGTGGCTTCAGGAACAGCTTGACGATCATCTTCCGGTTACGATTCATCCATCTGCGTGCATCTCTGTTGGGCGTTTAGGGCGTGGGGTCTCAGATATTGAAATGCTTGCGGCGCATGGTGCCGTTGCCTTTACGGATGACGGATCATTTGTAGAAAATGATGATGTGATGCGAGAAGGCATGCTCCGTGCACGAAAAATAGGCAAACCTCTCTTCGATCATGCGGTAGTGCCTTCAATCGCAAAAGAGGGTGTGATCCGTGATTGTGATGTTGCCACCGCCCTTAATCTCCCACTCTTCCCTGTTGAAGCGGAAATAGAAGCTATTGCACGTGATGTTCGTCTCTGTGGTGAAACAGGGTGTACGCTGGTCATACAGCACATTTCAACGGCGGGTGGCGTTGAGCTGATTCGTAAGGCGAGGGCAGAAGGGTTGCCAGTCTATGCTGAAGCCTCGCCGCACCATCTGGCGCTTGCTGCAGAGGATATTCCTGGCGATGATGGTAACTGGCGTATGAATCCTCCGCTGGGCAAGCGTGAAGACCGTGCCGCGATTCGTAAGGCTGTGAAGGATGGAACCATTACACTCTTTGCGACGGATCATGCGCCACATTCTTTTGAAACAAAATCCAAGGGCTTCTTGAAGGCACCCTTTGGCGTGATTGGGCTTGAAACCGCTATTGGTGTGACATGGGAAACCATGGTGCAAGAAGAGGGGATGCCCCTCATGGACTGGGTTAGTTGCTGGACGATTCATCCGGCTATGGTGCTTAAACAACCCCTTCAGGCCATTGTGCCTGGGGAGATCGCAGACTTTGTTCTGATTGACCCGTCCACGCCATGGGTCGTCAATCCAGAAAAGTTTCAGTCTAAGTCGCGTAACTGCCCGTTTGCGGGTCAAGTGTTGCATGCACGTGCAGTGATGACCATCTGCAACGGTCTTACAACGTGGACGATATAATCTAAATGGATCCGTACACTATGAAAAAATGGATGGCGCGCATCTTATCTCCTCTTTTCTTCGCTTCCGTGTGTGGTTTTGCATGTGATATTCATGCAGGTGAAACGCAAGACTGTTTTACGGCATCGGCGATTCGCGCGCAGGCCGTCCAGCAGGCGGATAGACTGTACAAACGGCTTAAGACTCCAGATGCAGCGTATGGCTCTCAGGAGTTGTTTATTGCGATGCTCGCGTATGCGGAAGCGAATACAAATCTTACACGTATTGCTGAAATACTACCCTTTGCCGAGAAAATGCAGGATCGGAATCCGGATAGCAAGGGGTATGGCAATTTTCGATGGTATTCAAGAAACCAAGAAGTTCTCGATTACAACGCCGTTGATTTTGCCATGCAATATGGCGCACTGATCTGGAAATTTCATAGCGACAAGCTGGAGCCTTCGGTTCAAAAGAGGATGCGGGAGTTATTGGAGCTAGGACTTATTGGCTTACAGAAACACAAGGTGCGATCCACCTATACGAATATTGCGCTTTTGAATGCGTCGGATTTGATTCTGCTCGCGGAGGCTCTTCATTCGGAAGCCGCCATGAAGGAAGGTGAAAAACGGCTACGGAACTTCACGCATATCATCTACGCAGAGGGTGTCCATGAGTTTGTAAGTCCCACGTATTATGATGTGGATGTGGAGGCGTTACGTCTCCTCGAAGGGGCTTGTACACACGAGGACGTTCGCGTGTTGGCGCGTGCCCTGCTCAACTACTTTTGGACAGATATTGCGCTCAACTGGTTCACGCCGTCGCAGCGCTTGGCCGGCTCGCATAGCCGCACCTACAATTATGTGTATGGCTTTGGATCCCTTGATGCTGTAATGATTGCGAATGGATGGATGCCGCTACCTGACAAATATCGAACGCCCAATATTCGCGCGATCTATTCGACTTGGCAACCGTCTGAAAAACTTAGGGACATGAACGCGGTCTATCCTCGTTTGGTTGAACAGACATGGGGCAGTGATGCGATGTGTGCGCGTACACACTACGTCTGTAAGGATATTACGCTTGGAACCTCTTGGCGGAATTATTCCGGACGCATGGACATTGCACTGGCTGTCGATTTTCCTGCTCCATCCCGTAACGCCAATCAGCCCCGGGTATCCTTTATTCCGGATGGACGGCAGGACCCGTATGGCACCAAGAAGATTTTTGATGGGAAGGTACATGATAAAGCCTTCCACATGAATCATTTCTGGGTAGGGGTTCAAGACAAGGCTGATGTACTCGCGCTTGCCATGTATCGACCGGAGGATTTTAAGGACACCACAGGAACCTTAGAATCACATCTGATCATGCCGACAGCCGTCGATAGCGTATGGGTGGATGATACGCGATTAGCCTCTGTCACGACCAATCCAGTTCCTTTGCAATCATCTGTGTATATTAGTCACGGGGCAGCTGTTTTGGGAATACGCATTCCGTGGAGCAGGGGACACACCTCTACGCCCTGCACGTTGAATCTTGTGTCGGATAATCCGGCACTCCATGCGATGCGACTGACGCTCAGTCATCCCATCCTCCCGACAAACCAAGTACCGGCTCATCCTGCTGGTGTCGCGTATCGTTTGCGGATTGGGAGCAACATTACAAACGAAAATGATTTTGCCTCTTTCAGGAAAGCCTTCCGCCAAGAGTCGATTGCTGTGCAGGCAACCGAGACAGGGATAGTCTTACGTGCCTTCAACAACAGGTTGGAGATACACGCTGTTGCACCTTACACGCTTGTTGGGCCGGTAGAGACGATTCCGCCCCCCCCACGTGCCCTTCTTGCGCTTAACGGAACAAATTGCGGGAAAGCCATTCTGGAGACAATCCCAACCATTAAGGCGCATGCGGACCAACTCACGAATAGCCGCGCGATTGCTGTCTCACGTGAACAGCCGACACTTTGGGAAGCAGAGCACGGTTATTTTGATTTTGCCATAACACTCGCGAAAGATGAGTCGGCATCAAATGGTGCCTATCTTTGGGAAGCAGAGGATGCTCCTGGAGAGAAATCCAATGGCACGGGGAAAGCGCGCTACACGCTGGATGTCAAAGAGGCCGGGAAATATATTTTGGCGGGACGTTTTTTGAGTCCGACTTCCGATGACGATTCGTTCTTTTTAACGATTGTTGGTGAGGATGGAGCAAAGATTCTTTCCAATGAGACGTGGGCTGTCGGTGTGCGCACCAAGTGGGGGTGGAATCAATTTACCTTGTCGAAGCAGCCAAAGCCAGAGCCAATCTTATTGCCCAAAGGACAGGTCACGCTGACCTTGCAAACACGAGAGGCTGGAACAAAAGTAGACCAGCTAAGCCTAACACCTATCGCACGCTAAACTCGCAGCCGCAATAGGATTGCCGATAGAGTCCGAGTTCCTCAGAACGTTGCAGACTGTGCTTGAAGCCTTCCTGTTTCTTGAAGTCGATGGGCAGGAAGAGCGATTGCGATATCAACTGGCCCACATGAAAGATTTGCGTGGACAGCTTATGCGGGCTGACGGTCAATGAGGTTGTGAAGGCATCAAATTTTTTCTCAAGGGTAGCCTCATATGTTCTCATGAGGCTGTAACGAAAGCAGCGTTCACAACGTTTTCCGCGCTCCGGTTCCTGCTCAAATCCTGCGGCAACAGATGTCAGCCAATCGGTATGCGAAGTCTCGTCGAGAATCACAGGAATAGAGTCGTGTTTAGCAAGTGCGTAAACAGACTCAAGGCGCTTTTGCCATTCAGCTTCAGGTGCTAGATTGGCATTGGAGAAAAAGAGTGTCACCTCATGACCTGCATCTCGCAAGGCTAATGCGCAGTGACTTGCACAGGGTGCACAACAGGTATGGAGGAGCACGTTCATCGCTCGTCTTCCCCGTGTTGGGCTGCCCAATCCGCTTGGCGCGCAACCCCCATCATGATTGCGACGTCGTCTTCTGAGAAGGTACCGCGTGAAAAGATGCGTTGTACGCCTTGCATCATGTGGTCAGCTTTATCTTCCTTCATAAATCCAATCGTCAGGAGCATGGCGCGCCATTTTTCGAGCAGCTTAAGCTTTTGTGCTGCGGAAGCAGGGATTGATTTTTCAACAGGCGGTTCGTAGGTGCCCAGTGCGCTGTAGAGCTCATAGCAACAGAGCAGGACAGCCTGTGACAGATTCAGGGAGGCATATTCAGGATGTACGGGCACGCGGATGAGATGCGTGCACATGCCGATCTCTTCATTGTTTAGCCCTTTGTCTTCGCGTCCAAATACAAGCGCAACACGACCATGAGCAGCTAGTTTTAAGAGTTCGGGCGCAAGTTCGCGGGGTGTCTTGACGTGCTGCCGATAGAGACCGCCGCGCGCGGTTGTTCCGACCACCCACGAACAATCGGTTACCGCCTCTTCAAACGTTTCAACCTTGCGATGATTGGTGAGAATATCATCTGCATGGACAGCCATCCGTACGGCCTCTTCCCAGTTGTCGCAAATCCGTGGTGCGGCCAGCACTAAATCTGAAATCCCCATGTTGGCCATGGCCCGGCAAACCGAACCCACATTGCCGCTGTACAGGGTGCCGACTAAAACAATACGAATGTTCTCTAAAGGAGTACTCATGGGGCCTATTTGTCTTGCTTGAAGGTTCCAATCACGTCGTCATCTGAGCTATAGCTGTAGACGAAGACCTGTTGCATGTTGTCAACGTATGTTAATTCGGGGGGGCGGTTTTGGCCCTGTTGACGCGGCATGTATTGAACAGCGCATGCACGTGTCGGACGGTTCGATTTATCAACCACTAGGACTTTATGGCCAGCATACGTAAAGCGTTCTGGAGAACCTGTCCGCTTGGTCCGATACCAGCCTTTTAGTTGGGCTTTTGAATCGTATTCATAAAGATCCTTCCATGTTTTCGGCATAGTCAGGACAGGGTCTGCATAACGATGGTTCGCATTCATGTAGTCGACGGACTGGATGTTGCCGTCGTCCCGGTAGAGACGATCTTCGTTTGGCAAATACGAGAATGAAACGATGGAGGGCATAGCATAACGATCGCCTGTTTTGAAGAAACAGCCAATGTCAACACGGCTTGTCATCCAGGCGCTGGGTGTTGGACGATAGATGCCATGATACGCAATGGTAATTTCGACTTGGGATGCATTCGGTGTCAGTGGCTTGATTGTCACTTTTGAGGGATCGCCCTGCAACACCTTCCAGATGAAGGGAGACGGAGGCGATGCTATGCCCGGCATAATCGCTTCGATGGTCATGGTGCGTGTACGCGTACGGACTCCCCGTATGATGCGTGCAATCGCAAAGGGCGTGTCAAACAGGCCTTCTGTACGTAAGTCAAAATAATCAATGCCGATCTCCGTCTTTGCATCCTTCAGTGTGCGCAGGACAGTGGGCGCAGGTATGGTTTGGGGTGTGAGATCATGCGCCATACGAACCATGTCTTCGACATTGAGATTAACAGCATCGAAGACGACTGGATGCGCAAGTCCGGTTAGATAGTCATCGGGTGTCTTGAGGGTCTTTTGCGTGGCGCGCAAAATCATCTGGACGGTCGGAACCAAGAGACCACGTGAAATCATCGCCTGCTTTGTTTCGGGCCGGAATGCTGCCATGGTGGCGGTGACGGCTTGCATGAAGGGCATATCCGTCAATGATGAACCTTTTGAGATAATGTAGTAAGGTATGTTGACGGGATAAAGGTCTCCAGTCTCTGCAGTATAGTCACGATGCGCAGGATAAAACCAGCATTGATTCGCCAACATCAGTTGAAAGGATATGATGGGTTGTAGCTGATCTGTTTGTATGGCACGCGGCATGCTTCTCCAGTAGGGGCCGGCGGTGATAACAATGGAGGCGTTCCCAATTACAGGATATCCAAAATTCGCATTCGGAAGCCCTATGTTAAACTGCTTGGCTTTTGCGTCTTCTCCGTAGACGACAGGAGTAAGTCCCGGAAAATTTGTTGTGACTAATCCAGAATGTCCATTGTCGCGATTGACATAGAGATCACCAAAATTCCCGCTGGCAGTGCCAGCCGTCATCCATTCTCCAATCTCTTTTTTAGCGGGTCCCGTATAGTCGCTGGCATAACCAGCTATTTTTTTGGTGGAGGGAGGCATAAGGTTGAATAGTGTTCGGAAGTACCCCGCATCAAAGTCAAAGATTGTATTGGTTGCATCCACTTTAGCAGGGAATCCCATGACAAGGGTTGCTGCTTTGGGTTGCGTGGCCCCCTCTACAGGCTTGCCTTGTAACTTCGACGCTTTTTCCAGAAGCGTTTTGAATTGTGGAAGATTGGCAAGATATTTAAGGTCGCGATCCGATTCAATGGCTTTTGCGTCTCGAAAGCCGAGGTCAATGGCACGTTCGAGCATCGCAAGAGATTCTGCCTTATCTGAGTGATACGCCAAGGCGCAGGCCAGGTTATAATGCCAGGTTGCATCTTGCGGAAAAATTTCAATGGCTTTACGAGCAGCAGTCTCCATATCCTCGATTTTGCCGGCTCGGACAGCTTGCATCATTTCCTGAAGCAATTGCCGGTGTTGGGGAAAGAGTTGCTGCATATCAAACACGTCTTGCGCTGCAAGCGCAAAAAGAGGTAAACACAGCATGAAGAGATATTTTTTCATGGTTATCCTTTTACCAGAGCTTCCACCAAGGCTTCTTGACGCGAGTCTGCTTCAGCACCCACGGAATCAAGGTCTTTTCGGAATAGGCATTGTCCCAAATCGCATGCGAGCCATGCTCATATTCTGTATAGATTATTGATCCGCCAACGGCTTCGATTGCACGAACCATGCGACGGGAACAGTCGGGATGAACGCTTTTGTCGTCGCGTCCATGGAACACCCAGATCGGTATTGAACTCAAGGAACGTGCAAAGCGTGTGTCCCCGCCACCGCAGATCGGCACGGCCGCAGCAAAGAAAGACGGGGCGCGTTGAATGGCGTCCCACGTCCCAAATCCACCAAGCGAAAGCCCCGTGATATAGAGACGGTCAGGGTCTGCTTGTTTAGATTGTACAAGATGGCGGCAAAGTTCAAGCGCGACATCGAGGGAGGCTGTTGGCTCCTTTGCTGCGCGGTAATCAGGCGACATGGCCAAGTTCTTGACCCACCAATTACCAACTTGGCATTGCGGTGCCAGAACAATGACAGGTTCTTGTTGAAGGACCAGTTGTTTTAGCAACGAAGGAAGGCCTACGCGAGTGTGCAGCTCATTGTCTTTTCCGCATTCGCCTGAACCGTGTAGAAAGAGGATGAGCGGATATTTTTTTCCCTGCTCGGGAAATTGAGGTGCCCAGAGCTGGCACATGAAAACTTCGCCCGCCTCATTCGTATAGGCGTAAGGTTTCATCATCTCTTCAGGCTTGAATTGAGCACGTACAGAAAACGATGCAAGGACTAAAAAAAGCCAGATCCGCGTGTATTTCTTTACGGCCTGGGCGTCTCGTCCATGAGAGGAGGGCAATTGGGCTGCTCCATTCCATCTGCCCAGCGTCATGCTCATTTCTTGCCTCTCTTTTGTGGTTTCCTGATACTGTGCTTTGTCTTTCGTTCTTTGGGTTTGATGTTTCTGGCTTCTGCTCTGGCCTTTTTGCTTTCGAGTATTGGCTTCACGCTCTCCGGTTTTGCATCGGCACCCTCTTTTTTGCTTCCAAACTTGTTTTCGATGTCATCCGGACGTGAACGCGCACGATAGAAAATAACAACAGGTGCGCCTTCGAGGCCAAAGCGTTCACGCAGGGAGCGGATCATGAAATCGGTGTACTGCTTTGTAGCGAGTTTGGGGTCATTCACAAACATCCGGATGGTAATCGGCGCTGTTCTCACTTGTACCGCATAGTAGACGCGCAGCCGCTTCCCTAAGTGCGCTGGTGCAACCACACGGTGTGTTGCTTCCGTTAGCATGCGATTCAAGATGCCTGTGGGCAACTGGACCTGTGTTTGAGCCGCAACGGCATCAATCACTTCAATGCTCTTGCGAATATTGTATCCGGTCTTAGCAGACACCAACATGAGAGGGCAGTAGTTCATAAAGGGAACGATCTGACGGAGCGTTTTAGCCGTCTCCTTTTCGTCCATTCCCTTTTCTACAGCGATATCCCACTTGTTGATCATGAGTACACAGGCCTTGTTTTCCTGTTGAATCATCGCGGCGATATGCTTGTCCTGAACGGTGGGGCCCAGTTCCGGGTCCATGATCAGTACGACAACGTCTGCCTGTTTAACGCTCTCTTCTGCACGAAAGAGGCTGAAGCGTTCAACCGCGTTATCAATCGAATGTTTGTGGCGCATTCCTGCGGTGTCCACGAGCGTATAATGACGCGCCTGATCACCCTCGCCAATAGTAAAGGGAATGTCAATCGAGTCACGTGTGGTTCCTGCAATCTCAGACACGATGACGCGCTCAGCTTTGAGCAAACGATTGATGTATGAGGACTTGCCTGCGTTTGGACGACCCACAATAGCGACGCGTAAGGGCTTCTTTTCTGTCTCATTGACCGCAGGTGGCAAATAGGGCAACACAGCCTCCATGAGCGCCTCCATGCCCCGATCATGTTGAGCGGCTACGGGATAATAGGGGAAACCCAATCGTGCAAACTCATTGGCTCCCTCATCATGCTTCTCAAGGTCGCATTTATTCACGGCGAGGATACACGGAACATTTGATTTGCGCACGATGTTTGCAACCTCTTCGTCCATCGGCTGGACGCCTTGCTGCACATCAACGACCATGATCACAACCGCCGCATCATCGAGCGCCGAGTCAACCTGTGCGCGAACACCTGCGCCAATGGGGTCTTTTTGGGACTTGGCGTCCAAAATCATGATGCCGCCAGTATCGACTAGGCTGAATTTTTGATCTTCCCAATCCACTTCTCGCATGAGGCGGTCGCGCGTCACGCCACTTTCATCGTGCACGATGGCAATACGCTTTCGTGCGATACGGTTAAATACTGCGGATTTTCCAACATTGGGGCGTCCAACAATGGCGATGACACGCCCTTTCGCTATTACTTCAGAATTCATGCCCTATATTATATGCAGATATGGGTCATATAACAAGCCACAATCCGAAACAATCGATTGCACAAATAGGCTCTTTATGGGGCTGCTAAAAATTTGAGGCTCATGCAACCCGTTCTAATCGAGTGTGCCTGAGCCTCAGGAATAGTGCATTTATCTGCGATTAATCGATTGCCCGTGGCGTATAGTGAGTATGCAGAAGTTCGTGTGACTTATGACCGAGCGGTGCGCCCAGGAAATTGGCATAAAGATCCAACACTTGCTGGTTCTCATGCGATTTCCGAAGTTTTTTGCTCTCGTCTTCGGCATAGATTCCCGCGATACGTTTCAGGCGGACGCTGTCATCCGTGAAGCGAGGTTGCCCGCCGCCACCGATACAGCCTCCTGGGCAGGTCATCACTTCGATAAAGTGGTAACTTACCTCACCATTCTTGATGCGTTCGAGTAGTCGGCGGGTGTTGCCGAGTCCATGGCTGACCGCCACGCTGACTTCGACGCCCTCCAGGAAGGACCATTCGGGCTTTGTCCCCGTGATGGTGAGCTTTGCATCCTTGACCCCCTCAAGCCCCTCGATGGCCTTGACATGCAGGTTGTCCACAGGAAGTTCACGGCCGGTCACAATCTCGTAAGCGGTTCGCAACGCAGCTTCCATCACGCCGCCTGTGTTGGCGAAGATGTCTGCCGCACCAGAGGAAAGCCCAAGCGGTGAATCCATCTCGGCAT
>JBAXCC010000011.1:0-28247 GCA_037141675.1 bacterium
TGCCCAAATCCATTCGCAGACACGCCGCGTACCATCGCCCGAACGCCCTTGATTGCCCATTTGCGTCGCCACTTTGTAGGTGCGCGCAGCTTCGGTCATCTGACGCGCTTCATACACAGAATAGGCCATGGGTTTCTGCACATAGACGTGTTTGCCGCGACGCATACACTCCATCGCAATCACCGCGTGGGTGTGATCCGGCGTGGCAATCACAACGCCATCAATCTCCTTGCCCAACTTGTCTAACATCTCGCGATAATCGGTAAAGGCCTTTGCATTCGGATTCTCCTTGAAGGCATGCGCGGCATAATTTTCAGGATCAACATCGCAAAGCGCCACAATATTCTCCCCGGCCTCTGCGCACTTCTTGATGTTGTTTTTGCCCATTCCGCCTACGCCGACTCCCGCGATATTAAGGCGGTTGCTCGGAGCAGTCTGCCCATTCAGCCCCAGTACGCTTCCCGGCACAACTTGAAAGGCAGCTGTTGCCAGGACAGAATTTTTTAACAGCGTTCGACGTGTCACGTGCATCAGAACCCCCTTATTTTTTTAATTTCCTCTATTTCCAGCAGGTGCAGGATCTCATCCCTGACATTGCGGTTTTCGTCAAAGATAAGAAAGGCCGCTTTATCATGATAAAACTCGGCCATTGCGAATCGCAATGGCAGAGGTGAAGTTTGTTTAGGGTTAACGAGCGGGTGTAGTTCCTGCCTCGCAACTCACTACTCTTTCGCTTGCAAGTCCGCCTGGGGATACTTCAACACCGCCGTCTGGAACTTCTCGCAGAGCGCATAGACCACTGCACCCACAACAAAGGCGAAGACGGGTGCCGCAGGAATCACAAAGCCGCACTGCGCTCCAAAATTCGGTTGCACACCCACGAGGAAGCCAAGTGCCCATGACAGCCAGCCCGCAGGATTGAAACCTGCTCGCGGACCGCTCCAACGTCCCTTGGACAGCACATACTCCATCGCAATCGCACCGCAGATCGGGCCAAACGATGCCCCGATAAAAACGAAGATAGCGACGCATTTACCTGCCACACCGCTGATGGCCAATGCCAATGCAACCACGCAGCCAATGCCGCAGGAGACCCACGGATTAACCTTGGGCAGTGTCGTTTTGATGGAGTTCGCTGCGATCAGCGAAGAGAAACAGGCACTCGGGAAAGCCGTGACCGCCAGCGCAAAGACCAACCACTTTGCAATGGATTCATTGAAGATCAATGCCATCAGATCCATCGGATTCAATATCACCTTGCCTTGAGCCAACAGTTCCTTGCCAGCGGATGACCCATAAAAACCAGCCACAATCAAAATCGCCGCGCCGATCGTAAAGAAAATCGCAAGTGAAATGCCCACAAGACCGCCCAGCTCCACGTCGCGTTTGTTGCGTGCGCTGGTTCCAAAATCCACGCCAGCAGCACCCGCTGTAGCAAAAAATCCCACGATGAAGGTCAGCGCAAACGCCAGCACCATGAACGGCGAGAGCGGCGACTTGCCTGCAATCACATGCGCCTTTGTAAATGCCTCCGCATCAAAACTCGAAACACCACCCATGGTCTTCGCCAGCAAGACCAGCAAAATCGCCAGCGGAATCAAAGGCAGATAGGTCGAGAACTTGGCCACATATTGAATACCTTTCAACGCGCAAACCACAGCCGCAACCGCCCAGATGCACATGACGAGATAGAGCGGAATGCCTGAGAAATTAAACACCGTATTCATGGCCATTGAGGAATAATACGTATTTACAGCCACCCATCCGAACTGCAACAACCCCATGAAAAAACCTGGCAATAAAAAACCGCCTATTGCGCCAAAGGTCGAGGAGCCAACGATGTAAAGCGGCAATCCCGTCTTCTGCCCAAACCGAGCCAACAACAGGTAAAACCCAAAGTGACAGAGCAGCGCCGCCACAAGTACGCTGATCAAGGCAACACCCACGCCTGCAGAGAGCATGCCGCCCGGCGTGCCTGAATTCAGGGAAGCCGACCAGAAGACAAACCACAAAAAGATCCCTGCATAAGTCGGAGCCGTATTCGTATACCACGGCGCACGATTGGCAGAAGGATTCGGCTTTGCAGATACTAAATACGACGGCAATGATGATTCTTTCGACATATTTTACTCCTCATTTTGAACGAACACAGAACTAATAACGATTTATATATTGCCACATCTCAATCCCAAACTCAAGGATGGTTACACGGCGGGTGCGATGTCCGTGTGGAATTCGCTCACGGCATCTTGAACTCGGCAGAGGAAGACGAGATTGCTTTAGCGCCATGTGGCACTTCGGGGCGGGCCGGGAAGAGGATGAGGAGACGGACATTGTTAGTGATGCAGATGCTGGAGACAAAATCAAACCGTTCGCGCGAACGTTGCTGCATATTCTGCGGACCTTGGGCTGAGGAGATGAGGGCGAGAACTGCTTTCTTCTTAGTCTCTGTTGCGTAGGCAAGTGCCTGTCCCATGCCTTCCTTCCACTTGTCCTGGCGATCAACCTCATAGACCTCTGTGTCGGTCTCGACATCGATCCTTCCGGCCTCGATTTTCCGCTCGCATTTTCCACCCACGTCCGCCGCAAGGGCTTCTTGCCATAGTTTCTCCTTGCTGCCGGATGCAAGATCAAATATTTTGTACTCCCCTTTATAGACGAAATTGGTCGTCAATTCAGCAAACGCTGAACAAGTAAACAGCAATGTCACAACATATAAAAGCTTCACATTCATAAGCAACTTCCATATTTTTTGTAAAGCTTACGCTGATTATCATGACATTGCAAGCGCAGACATCAAAACAATAATGCATGGTTAATGTAAATGAATAGTCTAAGTCGTTGACCTTTTTGATCAGACTTAAAGGTGCTATTTTCTGGTTTTTCTAGAAACGTAGACTTGGCTGATGTGCATCATGCCCATCAGCCAAGCAAAAGCGGCACTATTTTGTGAATAATAAATAAAAACTTAAAAGCTAGAGTGCTTATTGCCTCTTTACTTTGAATAAAAGGTCAGCCGCACGTTTTTCGGCGCGAACGGCTCGACCACAATCGTGTTCGTGCCGGACTTGACATATCGGGTTACCTCTAGCCGTAAAGGTTTGCCGATGAACCCGCCCGCATACTGCCCGTTGACGGTCACCCGCGCAGCCTCTTCAGGTGTGATCTCGTCCATCTCGAGAAAGATGCGCGTCTGATTCAGATTCACATCCGCTGGCAGCTCACAACGTCCGACAAAGGGATCGCTGGTCACGGGACTCGTTGCCACTCGGACTGCCGCTCTCTTCTCACTGACAAACGCACGCCAAGGTGCACAGCCATATTTGCCCAGGCTCTTGGCGGAAGCCCAAGCCTTGTCGTCGAAGCCCGACTGATTCCATCCAGCCTGCTCCTTATCGGAGGTCTTCCATGTCGCATCGATGGCGACCACCTGCGACTCGCCCTGTTCGTAATGGATCTCCACCCTGCCGATCAGACCTGCCGGGCTCGGCTGGTCAGTCAAATTAAGCGCAGCAATGGCCAATACATTCGGGCCTTCCCGGAGTTGCGCGGTCATCTCTATCTTTGTCGGCACACGCCAGCCTTCTGCAGCTTCGGAGCTCTTCCCGACCTGCTTCCCGTTTACAAAGAGCGTCAACACGTTATCACATGTCCCAATGAAATGGGCCTGCTTGACTTTTCGCCCTGCAGGCACTGTACAGAGGGTTCTGAAGTAACGTTGACCGGGTGGCGCAGCGTTCGCTGCATTACCCTCAGGCCCCCACACCCACTCACAGCTGCGAAGCGCTTGTTCATCCGTGTTGGCTGTGACGGGGGCCGTAGAAGCAACAGGGGAGCTTGGAATCAGAAGACTCTGCGGTGTGACATCCCGGGTCAGATTGACGGACGCTCGCAGAGGCTTTGCCCCGGCGTCCAGGCGCACCGGCAGCGCACGCTTCTCCTTCTGGAAGACCAGCATCACGCTCTCCGAGGGTTCAAGCGTGAGTTCGACATCAACCTGCTTCGGTCCCAGCCGTTTGTACGACACGGATGTTAGCTCATTTCGCAACGGATCCCAGCACTCCGGTTCACCTTCGGCTGCGATGCGGAACGTGAACGAACGAGCCTCCCCTGTGTGGTTCTGGTTACAAATCAGGAACATGTCGCGCGTAGCTTTCACGCGCTGCAGCACATGCAGCCAGTTGCCAGTATCCCCTTTCATCACCTGCAGAGTTGGGACGATCCCGGCATCCTGGGCAAAAGCTGCTGTGATCTCGGCCACGGACGGCTTTTCAGGAAGGAAATATGCGCGTCCCCCCTGCTGGTTCGTCTTGCACGCCTTGCTGCCTGCGGCTGGCTGGTCACCCCAGATCGCCTGGCACAACGCTTGAATGTCAGCGGAATTTTTGCCGAGCGTAGCGGACTTCGTCGGCAGGAAACCGTAACCGACCACGACACCGCCCTTGTCAAAGAACGCCTTTGCTTTTTCAAGCGACGCATACGGGATCACCTCGACTGGCGGGACGATCAGGATCGGATACGTCTCCTTGTGAAGTTTGATCTCTTTACCGGAAAACGTGGCATCGTTCTCGAACGCGTCATAGTTCAGCCAGTCGCAATCGTAGAGTGCATCCTGGAGCGTGCTGGTCAATGCTTCAGGCCGGACGGCCTTTCCGGAATGGATGCTCTGTCCGACCTGCAAGAAGGCCACGGGGCAGACATGTCTTCCGCCTGTCAAGAGAAGGCTCAGACGGCTGGTGTAGTCAGCCCAGACGCGATAGAGCGGCCAGCGGGGCTCGAACCCGCCATTGTTGAAGTACGGCGGATAATCGCCGTCGTAGGGTGCACGCGGATTAAACGAATGCGGAATCAGATAGTTGACACCCCGGACCTGATGCCAGTCAGCCAGCCACTTCATTTGGGGATAGGTCAGCTTCTGACCATAGCCACCGTATATTTCGCAGAAAGCAATGTCATCGACTTTGTTGTACGTATGCGAGATCGAACTTGCGATCTTGGGCATCTGATACGACCCCATCGGACGCTGCCCCGGATAGAGCTGATTGCAGACCAGGTCGATGCCGCCCATGTCACTGTACTTCTGCAACTGCATCATGTTGCCACCGGACATGCCACGGCTGAAAATGTCATTGCTGTGTTCCATGAAGTGTCCCATGGAGTAGACGTTGTGATCCTTGCACCACTTCGACATGCCGCCGTACATCGTGCGGCCCCAGGAGTCTGCGAAGATGTTCAAGTAGGTCTGATACGCCGCCGTCTGCGCATCCCCTGCAAGTTTGAACTTGTAGCCGACCAGCAATGCTGCCAGATCAAGCTTGCGTTCCGCGATCAGTTTCGGCAGGTCACTGCCCCAGTCCCCCTGGGTTTCCGGCTCATCATAGAAGTAGCCCACGATGGTCTTCCCAAAATCCGCTTTGAAGCGATCGAAATGCGGCTGATAGACGGTCTGGATAAACCATTCGACACAGTCAGGACTGGCACCGTCCACAGAGATGTACTTCTGCTGACCGCCCTTGGTTCCATTGAAGCGCCAGGTAAATACCATGATCTTCCAGGAACCTTGAGGAACGTCCCACGTCAATGTCCCGTCCTTGACCGACGCTGTCAGGTTCACAAGCGTGCTGGCATCAACGGCATCTCCGTCCACGAGACGTCCTGCGACAACGGCAACGAGGTTGGAGCGCCCGTATCCTTCTTCACGCAAGGTCTTCGGTCCCTCGACCGTGACAGCCGAAGCCTCCAGCCGCTTGCTTCCATATTGCGGCGGGACGCGTCCGCCCATCATCTGACTCGGCCACCACCAGTCGTCATAGATGATCATGGTCAGGTTGTTTTTTTTGGCAAACTGCAGACAGATGTCCAAATCGCGGTACCAGCCCTCGCCCAGCCAATCCTTGTGAGGACGGGGTTCGGCTGTAAAAATGCCATTCCCGCCCTCTACGATATTTTTCAATTCTCTTTCCAACTGCTCCTTTGACTCATCTCCATGCATCCAAAAGAGGGGTCCTGTCAGACGTCGAGCTTCCATCGGAAGCTGCCGGAACTGTTGTTCAACTTCGCTGATGCTCGATTCCTGTGCGGCCGACAGAATTCCCGTTGTCAGAACCGCGACCATCATCATCACTGGTATATGCCTCATTGGATATTCCCCTTTCAATCTCTCACCGTTGTTTCAACAAAAAATACAGAACGCACAGGCGCAAGCTTGAGCCGCACGCGTGTGACCTCAACACCCTGGACGGAAATCGCCTCTGTCTCGCACGCGCTGATCTCGCCCGTGTGAGGATCCCATTGCTCCAGCTTAAGCTTGCCTCGAAGTTTCAGGTGCATGTCCACAGCGTCATCGGACGAGTTCCCCACAAAATAGACTTGCCTGCCATCAATGACCTTGTGAATGTACGACAGGTTGCCGTTGCGGCTCGCGAACTCCTGTTCGAACGCCACGTCGTAAACAGTGAGCGCGTCATCCAGTGCAGCCTTCAGCGTGCCAGCCTGCGGCGACGGAATAAAAATCGCCTTGCCGCCCTTCGCATTCGTTTTGCCACGACTCGCCTCGCGTGCACACGCCAGATTCCGTCCCTGGGCGTCAAGCACTTCAAACTCGCAGATCGACACGCTGTCGGAGGCGATGGCATCCAGACAGAGACGCACTTTCGATGCTGTCATTGGCGCAAAGCTGTTCGCCTTCTCCGCCCCCAGATGACCGCCTTTAGCGCACTCCTTCCACTGCGTTCCATCCCACGCCTGGATGCGATACGCACGCGTCCGGCCGAACGCTTCGCGTACGACGGTTTTGCAAAAGGTTTGCGCACCGCCGAAATCAACCTCCAGCCACTGCGGGTTCTTGTCCCCGTCAGCGGCATTCCAGCGGCTCTGCGGATCGCCGTCCGTTGCACTCCCCGGAGCAAAGCCGCCTCCTGCCCACGTGCTCGAAGCCGTCACGCGCATTGTCCCGGGCTTCTTTCCATCCTCCGAGCCAAACATCGCGGCAATGGTTTCTCTGACTTCCTTGTCTTTGCCGAATTCCGCCGAAGCCTCCGGCAGGCGTGTTGTCGCTATCACCTGTCCTCCGTTATCGTAGAACGCCTTGATCTTCTTCAGGCTGCTCCAGTGGATGACACGTGAACCGGGGATGACAAAGACCTTATAGCGTTCGGCATTCACTTTGTTTTCCAGGCGGATTTCCGCATCTGCCACGGTACACTTCTCGTCAAGTATCTCGGGATGGAGGAACGTGAAGTCGCGGCGCACGTTCAGCGCCAGCAGTTCGCCGACACGCATATAATCGGCCTCAGGGATCTCCACGCAGCCTTGGTAGGGATTGCCCGGACCGAACCACGAACCCGCCTGCAACGTGGCAATGGGATAGAGCACGCCGATGTCGGCCACGTGCCGGCCGGTCTGCAACAGGCGCTGTAATCTGCCGATGTACTGATTATACGCCACCAAAGGCTCTCCATACGTCGCACTCGACGGCGACAGGTCCGGCTGAAAGACAATCTTGGCCTGATCGTACCAGACGGCATGAGGCACCATGACGTTGATCCCTTTGGCGAACTGGTCCATGGCCTCTTTGTACAGGTTGGCGACCGGCATATTCTGTATGCCCCCGTAACACTCCGTGAGCACCAAGGGTCGGTCATAGTTATAGGCCGCGGAACTGACGACCTTGTAGGCCCGTGACGCGCGTCCATAGGCGAAGACTTGGTCAATGGCCGGAATGTCCTGATACTTGAAAGCTTTAATCAGATCTCCGGCCTGGCCGATCACGGGGTTGATCAACTCCTCCTGGTCCACGTGGCCCGTGAGCTGAACGCGGTGAGCGCGGCACCAGTCATTGATCGTCTTGGGAAAGCCGGCTGAGAAAAGCTCGGCGCGAAAGCCGAAAAGGGCATTGCGCGCGGCGGCTGTTTCAGGTCCGATATCGAACCAGAGCGCCGGGTAGAGCACGACCGGATCGCTTCCGAACTTCTGCGTAAACTTCTCATTAAAGCGTTCCGTCCACGCGCGGCCTCCCTGCGCGTGATACATCGCCGGCTCGTCATAGAAAGCACTGTCGATGGTTGTGCCGAAATGAGTGGGAAACGTGTCGTAGTAAGCCTGGTAGGTCAGCTCGATGAATTTTTGTACAGCCTCCGGACTCAGGTAATCGACAAGCCCCTTCCCCCCGTCGCGCACGCAGGTGAAAAGCATCACCTTCCAATCACCCGTTGGCGCGTCCCAGACAAGCTTTCCTTCTTTCACATGGCTCGTGATGTTCTCGCGTTGCTTCGTGGCCAGGTTCATTGCGACTGCACCCATGAACATCCCTGCGGGTACCGGCTGTTCGACCTTCTTCGGCCCTGTCACCTCTACGGCCAGCATATCGAGTCGCTTACTCAACGCTTCAGGATATTTCTTCGCCAGCAGGCCACCCGCCGAGCCGCTCGGAAACCAGTACTCGTCGTACAGGCAGAGCTTCAACCCCAGCCTTGCAGCCTCTTCGACCGCTGTCTTATAGTGAGCAAGAAATTCCGGCGTCATGAACCCGGGTGTCATACGATGGGAGGGGAGGATTCCCACGCCGTAGTAACCGCGAGCCTTGCACCCTTCGAGCTGTTCACGCGTGCGCTCCGGCGTCAGCGGCCCGTTCCAGAACCAGAGAGGCCTTGACTGCCAGCACAGCGGCGGCTGGGCGAAGTCCTGCCGCACCTGCTCGTCATTCTTCGCCGCGCCGGCCCATGCGCTTCCCACAGACCCAGCCCCACCGAGGAGAACTGCTGCGACTAAACAGCCGGCGAATGATCTTAAGCTTCCTTGCATTCGTGTCGCCATGCTCATGATTTGTTCTCCTTCGGTGACAGTTCGGCGTGACATGCTCAGCACACCTTCTGCACCTCAATCTTCAGCAAGGCTGCGAGCTTTTCGATCTTCCCCGCAATATGTCCGACTCCGATCGCACAGTGATGCGCGGGGCCGGCCTTGCTCCAGGCGTTCATAAACGCCTTGGCACCGATGGAGAAGCAATAACGGCTGTTGGTGTTTCCGATCAGCAACACCGGACCGGGCACCGACTCGCCCTCCGCCACCAGCAGCATCAGCTTGCCGTCGCCGCGCTGGACAACCGAGAGCAGCGTCACCGGGCCGTGCTTGACGGTCATCTGGATCGAGAGCCCCTTGCCCGGCTTGCCGTGATAGAGCGGCACCGGCACGAGCCCCACACGCCCCTCGGCGATCGCGAAGTGCGCTGGCCCGTCATGCCCGAGATAGACCACGTCATCTTTGAAATCTGCCAGATAAAATTCGGAGAATGACCCGCCCGCGCCAAAGAGGTCCATGATCTTCATGGCCTGCGCGTTCTTAACCTCGCACTCGCCCGCCACTGGCACATGGCGTCCAGTCAGCAGCGTGTTACCCGCGATGATCGAGGTCACGATATTCTCGTAAGGGTTCCCCGGCTGGCCTTCGTAATAGTAGGCCATGGAGCCGAGATCATGTTTCTCGACCAGCGCATCCAGCGCAACCGCTGTGCGCGCAGCCCGCTCCAGTTCCGCAGACTCGCATGCCGGCGACACATCGAAGCTCTTCTTGAAAGCCTTCAGCTTTTCAGCGACCGCCTTTTTCGTGACCGCCTCGCGCAGCGCGTGCAGTTCGCACATTTCCAGCAGCTCGACATGTGTGCCGAAGACAGCGGATTGCTGACCGAGGTCGCTGTAGACATCCAGCATGCCGCAGTAGTAATGGCCCAGCACGCCCATGCGGTTTTCACGCATACCTGCTCGCACCTTCGCTGCGTCGGCCCACTCGCGCAGTTCGCGCCAGACCTCGGGATCTTGCAGATAGCCGGTCACCAGATGATAGTCAATCCCTGCGCGGTTGAAGGCGCACGCGATCTCCGGCGCGCTACACGACTGGCAATGCTCCAGCCAGACGCCTGTCATCACGCCGCGATCACCCAGGGCATTGAATTTCTCGTAATCCAGTTGCGCCACAGGTTGAATGTTGAGCACTACCACAGGGAGGCCCGCCTCCTGCACCACAGGTAAGACCGTGGAAGAGAGCGCGTAGGTTGAAATGAAAAGAAAGACGATCTCCGCGCCTTCGGCCCGGAAGAGCTTTCCCGCCGCGCGCGCCTTGAGCGGATTGTCCACCAACCCGCCGTCCACAACTACAGCTCCATAGCTCTCCAGTTCCTTGCGGATCTGCGCATGATAGCCGAGCAGGTTCTTTTTGAGTCCTTTGAATTGCGCCCAGTAGGTGTCCAGACCGATGCTGAAGAAGGCGACTTTAAAAGTATTTTGTGAGCATTTTTCTGTTTTCATGCTGATATATTAGCGAAAAAACGCAGAAAAACCAATGGACATTCTGGCAAGAGTTTTGCACCTTTTGGCAAAAAGGGCTACGCTTAAGCCCCTTTTGCCTTTGCCCGGTAGACTGTTGGCGAGCAGCCAACTTTTTTTGTGAAAAACCGGGAAAAGTAATAAATACTTTCAAAGCCCGTCTGCTCGGCGATTTCAGAGACGGAGAAGTCGGTTGAGGCCAGCAAGTCTTGGGCGCGATTGACGCGGATCGCATTTTGGAACTGGGCAGGCGAATTGCCGGTCTGCTGTTTGAAGCGGTGGCGGAAGCTGCTGTAGCCGATGCCCAGTTCACGCGCAAGGAGGGAGAAATCAATCGCTTGCGTCACATTCCGCAGAATATAGTTTTGAGCCTCGCGAATGATTTTAGAGATGTCCCCTTTCATGCCGACATTCCTGACGCGCTCTTGGATCAGTCCGAGAATGACGAGAACCTCGCCTGCGCTTGAAAATGGCGTCCCTGTCGGATCACGTGCGATATTGTCAACTAGCGCGATGAAGCGCTGCCGCAGAGACTCGTCCTCTCCGATCCGCAGGATGGGCTTCTTTTGATTGACAAAGGTATCCCGTAAGAAGCGCGAGGCCACCTCCCCCTTGAACCCCAGCCAGTGTTCATTCCAGCCGGTCTTTACTTCAGGAGCGTATCGGTGCCATACCCCAGGGAAGAGCACAAATACGTCGCCAGCCTCGATTTGATGACACCCTGACTTTCGTGTTTCGAAGGTGCCACCTCCCTGCGTGATATAGACCACCTGATACTCGTCAAGCGTGCGGCCCTTCTCCCAGTTGGAGGCGTAGGCATCCGGATGTCCGCGCGGCGGATACACCGTCCCTGGCTCGATCACGGTGTAGCCGCAATCGGTCAGATAGAGCCCCAACTGCTGCTGTTCTTTCATGACAGGCAGATAGCGGAAGTTGGATTTATGTACACGAGATAAAGAGTTCATGGCGCTTTTTGCATTTCTTTTTTAAGTATATATGACATCTCATCAGATTGTCCAACCCGATTTAATGGATTTCGCCACAACAGGACGGAATTCGCTGTTGACGGAATCAGCCCAAACATGGCATCATAATGCCCATTAAAAGGCATAATATTATGGCGCACATCTTTCTATACGGTCCTCCGGGCAGTGGCAAGTCAACCCTCGGAAACATCCTCAGTGAACGACTTGAACGCAAACTCATTGACGTGGATCAAACCATTGAAGCCAGCGCGCGGATGCTCATTCGTGACATCTTTGCAGCGGAAGGCGAAGCTGGATTTCGTATCCGCGAACAACGCGCACTGAAAGATGCCGCGTCTGACATCGAGCCTTGCATCATCAGCCTGGGTGGCGGCGCCTTGCTCAACCCTGAAAGTCGCGCATTTGCAGAATCAAAGGGAACCATTCTCTTTCTGGATGTCAGCGTATCGATTCTGGAACAGCGCATCGCCAACAAGCCTAACCAGCGTCCCTTGCTGGCCGTGAAGACAGACTGCGCACAACCGATCGCACCTGGGAAGGGCAAGCCGATCGCGCAACTTCTCTCGGAACGCGCAGACCACTACGGCTCCTTCCCCTATCGCGTCGTGGTCGGAACCGGATCGCCTGATGAGACCGCGGACCGCGTCCAGTCGGTACTCGGCCTCTATCACGTCTCCGGCATGGGCAAAGCGTATGACGTCGTGGTCGGAGCGAACCTGATCGACCAACTCGGCAAGCAGATCGAATCGCTGAATATTGGAAAGAAGACGGTTGTTGTCGGCGACACAAAGACTATTTCCTTGTATGGCGACCGCGTGGTCCAATCCCTTCAAAAGTCCGGCATTGCTGCTTCAAGCTTCGCCATTCCTGCTGGTGAAGCGACCAAGACTCTTGCGACGGTCTCCACAATTCTGAGCGCATTTGCAAAGGCTGGACTTGAACGCAACCACACCGTCATCGCTTTGGGCGGCGGCGTGGTTGGCGACCTCACAGGCTTTGCCGCGTCCATGTGGATGCGCGGCATCCGCTGGATCAACCTGCCGACCACCTTGCTCGCCATGGTCGACTCAGGGATCGGCGGAAAGACTGGCGCAGACCTGCCTGAGGGCAAGAACCTCGTCGGCGCTTTCCATGCGCCAACTGCGGTCTTTATTGACACTTCTACACTGGCCACGCTTCCTGTTTCAGAGCTTCGCTGCGGACTGGCCGAAACCATCAAGCATGCCATCATCGGCGATCCCGGTCTGATCCCCCTACTGGAGCGTTTTGCCTGTTGCAAGTCGGCGGATGGGTCACGTCCCTGCGCTGCTGCAGCGGATGCGGCAAGTCTTGTCCCGCTCGTTGCGCGTTCATTGGCCGTAAAGGTCAAGACCATCATCAAAGACCCGTACGAAAAAAACATCCGGGCGGCATTGAATCTCGGGCATACCATCGGACACGCGGTTGAGCATCACGCTAATTTCACCATGTTGCATGGCGAGGCTGTTGCCATCGGAACGGTTGTTGAGGCGCGCTTAGCAGAAAAGGCGGGCATTGCCGCGCCTGGCTTTGCAGATCAGGTCGCTGAAATTTTTGCCTCGGTCGGACTTCCGACCGCGCTGCCTCAGGGGCTCTCTTGCAGTCAGCTCATCGATGCCATGCTGCGCGACAAGAAGACAGCGAACGGCAAGATCCGATTCTCGTTGCCTGCCGCGCTCGGAGATGTCCGCATCCACCAGGTCATCGACGATGCGATCCTGAAGCAGATGTAGATTCCACATACTTTTTGACCGTACGCCAGTCGAGTCCTGTGCGACGGGCGACTTCGCCATAGCTACCATAACGACGGAAGAGGCGCTGACAATAGCCTGACGTCAATTCGTTTGCTGACAAGTCGCCGCGCTCGAGCGCAGCCAACCATGCGTCTTCGTCTGATGACGTATTGTTATCCCCCCTGTACTCGCCGGTCAGTAGGACACAGCGTACGGCCTGTTCTAACTCGCGGACATTGCCCGGCCAGGCATAGTCACGGCCGACCCCTTTCGCAAGCGCCTCCAATACAGCGGAGAGCGTTCCGGCATCCACGTCCCCCCCAAGCCTCACCAGCATGTGGCGGACCAGCATCTCCAATTCCGAGGGGGACTCCTGAAGCCGCAACCGCAACGTCGGCAACTCAATCTGATCCGAGCAAAGCCTGTAGAAGAAGTCATCCCTGAATGAGCCTTCCCGCCGCAACGCATGTAGATCACGATTCGTCGCCGCGATCACACGTCCCTTAAACCGGCAGACTTCGTGACTCCCTACTGGCGAGAAGGTCCGTTGCTGCAGCACCTGTAGCAGCTTGATCTGCACAGGTGCGGAGGCATCGCCGATCTCGTCCAGAAAAATCGCGCCATGCGGACTGCACCGTGCGAAAACGCCCT
Source organism: bacterium (assembly GCA_037141675.1). Lineage (GTDB taxonomy): Bacteria > Verrucomicrobiota > Kiritimatiellia > RFP12 > UBA1067 > CAIZQW01. The sequence continues at coordinate 13,708 of JBAXCC010000011.1, forward strand.
CGTGCTGTTCGACCGCGCCCGTGAACGCGCCTTTGCGATGGCCGAACAACTCTGACTCAATCAGCGTCTCAGAAAATTGTGACAAGTTAATCGAAACAAACGCGCGTGTAAAACTCTCTGCAAAGCATCGACGCGACGAGTTAAAGGGAATAAAACCGGAGCGTCCCAACGCCGCAGCAACAGCACCCTTGCCTGTCCCTGTCTCGCCGAGCAGCAATGTCGAGAAGTCTTCCATCCGATTCCAGAGTCCGCGCACATACCAACGGATGTCGTGCGTGAAAATATTATCCCACAGCCGCTTGCGACGGTGCTTCATACAGGGGCTCTCACCCACAAGCCCCTTTGAGATAAAGTAAAACGCTCGCCGCATTTGATAGAAGATGCCGATGAACTGTTCCGCTTCTTCCCGTGAAAGACCGTAACGCACCAGTTTCTCAAAAAGGTCAGCCGTGAATGGCGCCTCACACAGCGCATCTCCTTCTGCGATCTGACGCCGGATCAATGCGTCGAAATTCTCCATGTGCCGGTGGAACAGACTGAAGAGCACTCCTGACATCACGAGCTCCTGGTCCTTTGCCTCAAAGAGTTCTCGCTCCAATGCGCCAGTAGAGGGAGAGAGCTTTTCCATCCTTCGTTGCAATTCCGCAAGGAGTCCCTTCAAGGCCTCGGCCCAATCGCCCGTCTCCAACCCAATTGCACGCAAATCAGCCTCGCGTCGCTCATCCGTGAATGGATTTGTAAAGGCGCATTGCCTGACCGCCTCAAAGAATTGCCGATCTTCTGGAGATAGCTTCTGTTGTTTTCTCATACATTAAATGTAGCATCATTATTCATTAAATGTCTATGCTGTTTTTTTGTCACCCGTATCTAAAAGCCATAACTATTTAATTTCCAAGCAAAAATGCACTTTATTCCCTTTTGGCCCGTTCCTTGCATTATAAAAGGTGAATTCAAGAGTGAATTTCAACAGAGAAAGAGAATCAGCAGATGAAAAAAGCAATCATAGGTTCAGTGGTCATCCTTGTGTACGTGAATTTTATTCCGTACGCCTGCAGAATCTGGCGTGGGCTTGATTGGGTGGCTCAGTATCTTCCAGACAACAAAGACCAGCTCATTTCAGGACTGATCTTTGTCGGCATTTTCGCATCACTGCCAGCGATTCCGTTGGCCGCTGTATTCCTGCTCCGCAAGTGGATTCCGGTCACGTTTGTTCTTTCGATCATTGTTGCGACGGCATTGCTTGGATTCTGGCATCATAACTACGATCTTGCGTCAGATGCCCAGGCTGCGATCGGATTGATCTTCATCCCGATAATCGCGACTATGATCACTTCCGTTGTTGCGGGAATCACTGGAATAATCGAATTCCTCGTCCGTAGAAATAGAGAAAGAAAGGTAAAGTAACCACCATGACAACGAACTTTAAATGGCTGAACATCTCTCAAGCGATCGGAGCCCTCATTGACAACACATTCAAAATGCTGACCGTCATCTACCTCGTCAGCGCGCTACATAGGAACTTGTCAGCGACCTTGGCGCTCACCTCGGCTTTACTGGTCATTCCTTTCCTTCTTGTCTCAAATTGGGCGGGCGCTTTGACAGACCGTCACAGCAAACGCAATCTCATTGTCATCGCAAAGTGGACAGAGCTGACGCTTCTGTTACTTGCATTTCCTGCGCTCTTCTCGGGAGTGGCGTGGCCTATGCTCGCCATCCTCTTCCTGCTCGCCATGCAGGGCGCCTTCTTCGGTCCGGTGAAGCGTGGCATCGTACCTGAACTGGTCTCCCCTAACGACCTTGTCCAGGCAAACGGCCAGATGACGGGGTTCTGTTATCTGGCGATCATCCTGGGTCTTTTCCTTCCCTCGTTGTCCATCACGGTCTTGCACCTGAGCTACTCCACGGTGCTGGCGGTCTGCGTCGGCTTTTCGACCATCGGGCTTCTGTGCGCCTACCGTCTGCCCCCTACGCCTGCGGCCAATCGCATCTCAACGGTTTCGCCCTGGATCATTCCTGATGCCCTGCGCGCTATGCGTTCACTGACTCCTCATATCTGGCTGAAACGCGCAGCATATGGTTCAATCGCTTTTTCCGGCATCTCCGCCCTGTTCCAGCAGAACCTTGTGATCTACGCCCGCGATATCGCGTCGCTCTCGGTCGAATCGAGCGGCTACCTCTTCCTGCTGGTGGCGATCGGCATCATGTTTGGCGCATGGATGTCAGGACGGCTCTCCCCGCATACCATCGAAGCGGGGCTCATCCCGATCGGTGCGCTGGGACTTTCCATCTCCCTCTTCGGATTGGGGATGACCCACACACCGATCATGCTGGGGTTCTGGCTGATTTTCACGGGAATCACCTCTGGCATGTGCATCGTGCCGCTCACGGCATACCTCCAAGCCAAGTCGCCGGCGCATAACCGTGGCGAGATCTTTGGCGCGATCGAATTCTGGAGTTTCGCCGCCATGGTTGCTGCCTCGGGACTCTTTTATCTTCTCTCTGACACACTCCTCTTAGGCGCGAAAACCTGCATGCTCTTGACCGGTGTGATAGGTGCCGCAATTGCATTATGGACGCTCTATCGGCTGCCCGATCATACGGTACGCTTTTTGGTCTCACGCCTCACACGCCTGCTCTATCGCGTCGAGATCCATGGTCTTGAAAATCTGCCGCGCGAAGGGGGAGCCCTGCTCGTGCCAAACCATACAGCCTATGGCGATGCCACCATTCTTCAGTGCGTGACGCAGCGTCCGATACGCTATATCATGTCGCGCGAAATTTTTTCAGGTTGGGGCTGGTGCCGTCCTCTCTTTCGCATCTCGAATGTGATCCAAATCCACACCAGCGACGGCCCTCGCGCCTTGGTCCACGCCATCACTGATGCCCGGGAAGCCCTGCAGCAAGGATGGCTGGTCGGGATTTTCCCAGAAGGCGAACTGACTCCTACGGGAACTATCCGAACGTTCCATAAGGGCTTTGAAAAAATCGTCAAAGGGACAAGCGCGCCCATCATCCCTGTCCATATCGACAACCTCTGGGGAAGCATCTTCAGTTACCGCTATGGTAAGCCCGGGCTCCGCTGGCCCAAGAGCCTGCCCCTTCGCGTAACCGTCCGTATCGGCAAGCCGATGAAACCTGAAGCGACTGCCGAAGAGGTCCGCCAGGCTGTTGTTGAACTCGGGGTCGAAACTGCTGTCGAGCGCGCCGCACGTCCTGGGAACACCCTTGCCCAACGGTTACTCAATCAGGCGCGTAGCCACTGGACACGGCCGATCGCGAGCGACACGCTCGGCCAGTCTGTCTCCTATGGCAGCTTGCTCTCCGGCGCCGTGGCGCTCAATGCACGACTCAAAACCGCTCTCGCAGATGACCGTCATGTGGGCATCCTGCTCCCACCGTCAGTCGGCGGATTGCTCGTGAATGTCGCACTGACGCTGCAAGCTAAGACCGTCGTTAACCTCAACTGGACCGTCTCGCACGAATCCTATTGTTCAGCCATCGCGCAGAGCGGTCTTCTGCACATCATCACTTCTCGTCGGTTCCTGTCGGCCCTCTCCCTGCCTGAAACATCCACAGAGGTGATCTACTTGGAAGACCTCCTGCAAAACCTGACCGTTCGCGAGAAGCTTGTCGCATACGTGCACGCCCGCTTCGCTTCGCTCCGGATGATGACTGACGGGCGCATGCAGCAACCCTCGGATGCGGCATGCATCATCTTTTCCTCAGGCTCCACAGGCACCCCGAAGGGCGTCGTACTGAGTCACGCCAACTTGCTCTCCAACATTGACGCCTTACAGACGGTCGTACCGGTTACGCCGAAGGATACACTTTGCGCAACGCTGCCCTTCTTCCACTCCTTCGGTTTTCTGGGTACACTGTGGTGGCCGTTGCTGATCGGCATCCAGACAGCCTTCCACGCCAATCCGCTTCAGGTCACCCATGTTGTGCGTCTGATTCGTGATCACCGCGCCACGGCTCTACTCACCACCCCCACGCTATTGCAGGCTTATCTGCGCCGTGCCACGAAGAGCGACTTCGCTACGTTGCGCCATGTCTTCACAGGCGGGGAAAAACTTCCGGTGGCACTTGCAGAAGCTTTTGAAGAGGCCATAGGCCTCCGCCCATTGGAAGGCTATGGGGCAACCGAGCTCTCGCCGGTTGTCTCCATGGGCATACCTGACCGGACCAACGATGCCACCACCACCCAGGGTCACAAACCTGGAAGTGCCGGACGCCCCCTGCCCAACATCGCAACCCGCACCGTCGACCCTGAAACAGGTCATCCTCTGCCAGCGCATCAGCCTGGACTCCTGCTGGTCAAAGGCCCGAGTGTCATGTCTGGCTACCTCAACAATCCGTTAAAGACCGCAGAGGTGATTCATGATGGATGGTATAACACCGGCGATATCGGACGGATCGATGAAGATGGCTTCCTCTTCTTGACGGATCGTCTTTCCCGCTTCAGCAAGATCGGTGGCGAGATGGTGCCGCACGGCGCGATCGAGGAGGTGTTGCAACGCGCCTGTGACACAACTGAACCTTGCGTCGCAGTTGTGGGTGTGCCGGATGAGACCCAGGGCGAGTATCTGGTGGTCTGCCTCACCCCTCATGCCGGCGACATGGATCAGCTCTATCAGGCGCTCAAGCAGAGCGGCCTACCCAACCTCTGGATCCCGAGCCGAGCCCATTTCATCACCATCCCTAATATCCCGCTTCTCGGAACAGGTAAAACAGATCTCCGCTCTGTGCGCGAAATGGCCCACTTCACGCAGCGCCTCTGCGCCTGATAGTCGAGACGTCATTATGAACTTATCCCGTATACACGGCTATAAACCGTTCATGACTATCTTGACAACCCTCTCTTCGTTTTTATTTGCACCATCATCTGGCCATGGCTCCACAAATGGAACTGTCGTCTTACTCCACGGGCTCAATCGCACCCATCATGCAATGTCTAAGTTGGAGGGGGCTCTGCGTGCAGACGGCTACGCAGTCATCAATTGCAACTATCCCTCGCGATCTGCTGACATCCTCACCCTTTCCACAAACTTATTTGCATCACTCACGCCCCTGCTTGCCACCTCGAATCACGTCCATTTCGTCACCCACTCGATGGGCGGAATATTGCTCCGCTTCTATCTCGAAACACATAGCATCACCAACCTCGGACGCGTCGTGATGCTTGCCCCACCCAGCAAGGGCAGCGAAGTCGTTGATCAACTCCGCTGGCTTGCACCCTTTGGCTGGATCAATGGCCCATCAGGCCTCCAACTGGGCACAGGACCTGAGAGCATCCCTAACAAACTCAAGCCGCCGCAATTTGAACTGGGCATCATTGCAGGTGACCGAAGCGTGAACCCCCTCTTCTCGTTCATGATCCCTGGAAAGGACGACGGAAAGGTGTCCCTGCTGAGAGCCAAGACAGATGGCATGAAAGATTTTCTAGTGCTACACGTCACGCACACCTTCATGATGAGGAATGCAGGCGTGATCGCTCAAACAAAGCATTTTTTAAAGAGAGGCTGTTTTGATCGTAACACCACAAAATCCGAGTGAAAATCGACCGCGCCATTTTCGATATGGAAATCAGGAGGACGACCTGCTATACTTATGAATATGAAATTGATTCATACCACTTTGTTCGTTTTCACAGGGCTTTTTTTTTCTCATGCCCTGTACGCTCAGGTTTTAACAAATGAAGCCTCTGTACCTGCTGACACCACCTCCACACAACAGGCAGCTACTGTAGTCCTTGAGCAGCCCGTTTCATCAAATGCGGCGGTTACCGCTGGCTCCCAAGCACCCGTTAACGGAGAAGCACCCGCTACTTCATTAACTCCCGTGGGGACGCCCTTTGATAAAAGCCCTTATCCAATCATTCTGGAAAAGAAGCCCTTCGGCACACCACCCGATCTCGCGGCGCTGAACGCAGCAGCAACCGGTATGGACGCAGACAAGATGAAGGTTGAACAGCAGAAACTCGCTGAGACCTTTTCCTGGACCGCCATCAACATCACGCCTGATGGAAGGACAGCCATTGGGTTTACCGACCTCTCTTCAAAACCGCCAGCCAGTTATTATTTGCCGGTCGGGGAATCAGCAAACAACTGGAAGGTCATTGAAGCAGATTACACTTCTGAAACTGCCACCATTGAAAAAGGTGACGACGCAAACAAAGTGCGCATTTCTCTTAAGTTTGGAAACAAAAGCCCTATCGCCCCAACCACCCCTGGTGCGACCTCAACAGGTCCAACAGCCCTTGGAATGCCCGCCGTTTCCTCTATGCCCGGACTTACTCATGGACTGCAACCTGGCATCACACAGCCCATCGTCGAAACTCATACCACACCCTTCCCCGGGGGGGAAGGTCGACCACCAACTTTGACTAGCACCAACTCATCGCTTCTTACCTCCTTCCGAGACCGGCTATTCGAGAGAAATAAGGCAAGGGAAAACGAGAAAATGGAAAGCGAACGCAAGCAGAAGGAAGAACTTTCCAAGATTGTAACGGACGCCCTCCGTAAGCAACAAGAGGAAACAGCCGCTGCTGCGCAACAACAGCAGCCACAAGGCGAGACTCCTGCCCCGCAGGCCCAGCCAGTCGAAACACCCGTGCAATAAGTAAACTGCCATGAATTGGCTTTGCAATTGCGCACCTTTTTGCGCTATACTAAATCCTTGTTTTACCGATTAACTTAAGGAGTGATTATGGATCCGCTATTAGAGATGCTGAAAAAGAATGCACGGGAATCCGATGCCGTGCTGGCTAAAGAACTGCGCACCACCGAAGCAGATGTCAAGGCGCGCATTGCCGCCTATGAGAAGGAAGGTGTCATTCGCGGATTCCGCGCACTCATCAACCCGGCGCGCATCGACGACACAACCGTGCACGCAGTCATCGAACTACGCATCCGTCCGGAACGCGAAGGCGGTTTTGACCGTCTCGCCGCGCGTATCAGCAAATGTCCGCAGGTGGAGTCCATGTTCCTGATGTCCGGCGGATTTGACTTGCTTCTCTTCGTGAAGGGAAAGAACCTTCAGGAAGTCGCCCATTTTGTCAGCGCCAATCTCGCCACGATTGACGGCGTACTCTCAACGGCAACCCATTTCATGCTCAAAACATATAAGGATCAAGATATCCTGATGGAAGGTGAACACCATGACGACCGACTCCAAGTCAGTCCCTGAACAATTTATTGCTCCGCATCTGCTCGACATACCCAAGTCAGGAATCAGAGATTTCTTTGATATTGTCGCCTCACGTAGGGACATCATTTCACTGGGTATCGGAGAGCCTGATTTTCAGACGCCTTGGCACATCCGCGAACGCGCGATGTCAGCCATTGAACGTGGCTTCACACGTTACACCTCTAACCTCGGCATGCCGGAACTCCGTCAGGCCCTGACAGTCTACATGAAGCACGCGTTCCATGCCACGTATGACTGGAAAAGCGAAACCCTCGTGACCGTCGGGGTCAGCGAAGCGCTTGATATTGCTTTACGCGCAGTCCTTTCGCCTGGCGATGAAGTGCTCTACCACGAGCCTTGCTTTGTTGCGTATGCGCCGCTGATCCGTATGGCTCATGGCGTGCCGGTCGCTGTGGATACCTTCCGCAAAGATGATTTCCGTCTCACCGTTGACGAGCTTGAAAAGAAGGTCACGCCGCGTACACGAGTCCTGCTGATTAACTTCCCAAATAATCCAACAGGCGCATGTCTGACCAAGACGGACACAGAAGCGCTGGCTGACTTTGTGATCAAGCACAACCTGCTCCTGATCTCCGACGAAGTCTATTCCGAACTGACCTATGAAGGTGGCCGCCACTCCATGGCAGCCATCCATCGCATCCGCGACCGGCTGATCTTTATGAACGGTTTTTCAAAGGCATGGGCCATGACTGGATTCCGTCTTGGGTATGTGTGCGCCCCTGCGCCCCTCACCGACGCCATGATGAAGATTCATCAATACTGCATGATGAGCGCACCGACCGTCAGCCAATGTGCTGGTATCGAGGCATTGACCTCTGGAGATTCCGACATTGTCGAAATGCGCGACTCCTATCATCAGCGTAGAAACTTTCTGGTCGCATCCTTGAACGAAATGGGACTTGACTGCTTTATGCCGCGCGGCGCATTCTACGTCTTCCCGTCGATTCAATCAACTGGCTTGAGCGCTCATGAGTTCGCGATGCGCTTCCTGAATGAGTACAGCGTGGCGTGCGTGCCAGGCAGCGCCTTTGGCGCCTGCGGCGCAGGCTATCTGCGTTGCGCATACGCCACGGGCATCGACCAGCTCAAGGAAGCCATGTCACGCATGCAGACGTTCTTGAAGACGTTGTAGAATTGCCTTATTGCGTTATTATTCCAGAGTTAACGTTCCATTGGATCGTAGCGGAAAAAAAGCGACGCATATCGAAAGCGAAGCGCTAATAACGCAATAAGGCAATAAGGAAATAACGCAGTTCTCTTACCGGTTGAAGGCGCGTCTTGCGATGTCATTCCGGTATTGAGCACCGTCGAAGTGAATGCACTGAACCGCTTTGTAGGCACAGGAGACAGCAGTCTTGAGGTCGGCACCTAGCGCAGTGACTGCCAATACGCGTCCGCCAGCAGTGACAACCTTTCCATCCTTAAGCGTTGTACCCGCATGGAAGACGACTGAGCCTTCAACATGCGCTGCCTCTGCAAGCTCCTTAATCTCCGTGCCCTTGACGTAGCTTCCTGGATACCCGCCAGCAGCCATCACAATCGTTGCAGCAGCCTCCGGGCGCACCTGGATGAGTCCGTCATGCAGTGTGCCGTCGATGCACGCCTGAAGCGCAGGAATCAAGTCTCCTGCAATACGCGGCAGTACAGCTTCGGTTTCAGGATCACCAAAGCGCGCATTGAATTCGAGCACGTTGATGCCCTTCTTGCCAATCATCAGGCCTGCGTAGAGCACGCCTTTGTAGACAATGCCGCGTTTTTTCAGTTCGCGCACAACAGGCAGGATGACCTGATCTTTGATGAACGGGATCAGGTCGTCGGTCACGACAGGCGCAGGCGAGTAAGCGCCCATGCCGCCCGTGTTGGGCCCCTTATCATTGTCAAAGATGCGTTTATGGTCTTGGGATGAAGGCAGGAGCACGGTGTGCTCTCCGTCCACGAGGGCCAGAATGGAGGCCTCTTCGCCTTCCAGAAAATCTTCGATCAACACTTCTGCCCCGGCCTTGCCAAAGATGGCATCCACGAGCATGGAGTTGATGGCGTCAACTGCCTCGGTACGGGACAGGGCAATGACCACACCTTTTCCAGCGGCCAGGCCATCGGCCTTGATGACCACCGGCAAATCGAATTGATCCAATGCGGCAATTGCTTCAGCGGCATTCGTGAACCCGAAGGAACGCGCAGTCGGCACGCCTGCGGCGGTCATCACGTCTTTCGAGAAGAGCTTGCTGCCTTCCATGCGAGCTCCTGCCTTACAGGGGCCAAAGACGCGGAAGCCTTCTGCGTTCAACACATCTGTGATGCCCAGACAGAGGGGCACTTCCGGTCCGATGACGGTTAGATCAGGCTTATTGACCTTTGCCCACGCCACCAGCCCAGGGACATCCTCCGCTGAAACAGGCACGTTCTGAGCAACCGTGGATGTGCCTGCGTTTCCAGGGGCGCAGAACAGGGTTGGCTTACAAGAATCCTGAGACAATCTCCAAGCGATGGCATGTTCACGTCCGCCACCTCCGACAACTAAAATTTTCATGGACATAAAGATACCCTCTCCATTCACCTAAATCAAGGCGTTTATTCGATTAAAGAAAACCCTTCAAAATCCGGGGGACAGCAGCGGCAAAAGGCGTACGACGACCCATCCCCAGGGACTCGAGAAGAGAGGAATCCAGATGACAATCTCTCGGCCGGGGTGCAGCGCTACCAGGAGGCGTCACATCCGGAACCAATTGAGCAGGATCAAAGCCGATCTCTTTTGCAAAGACGAGGGCCATATCATACTTGGTCATGGGTTCGTTCCCGCTCCAGTGATAAATGCCAGCAAGAGGACCCTTTGCAAAGTGATACTCCAGCATCTGCCGTAGCACGACAGCGACATCATCCGTCAACGTCGGGTAACGCGTCGCCCAATGTTCCATTGGCAATTTTATGCCTGTTCCGCGGGCCTTCAACATATTTTGTGCCAGCACTGTCACAGAGGACTCAGCAAGATACTCCACTGCCCCATAAAGGATGGGAACACGCAACATGGCAGCTATTGCACCAGAGTCACGGATGACATGCTCGCCCGCAAGTTTACTGTGGCCATACGTGTTGATCGGACAGGTGGGGGAATCGGGTGTATAGGGCGCTTTCGTTCCGTCAAACACATAGTCCGATGAAAGGTAGATGAGGTAAGCGCCATTGCGCTTGGCCCAGACGGCAATGGCTGCCGTGGCATCCACATTGAGGCGTTGGGTGCCTGCGGGGTCCTTTTCGCTGACATCAGGCCGGCGCTCTGCCGCGGAATGAATGATCGCGTCTGGGCAGATTGTGTCCAGAAACGCCGGAATCGTGTCGATTGCAGACAAATCAACCTTTGCAAAGCCCTGACTTGCTCGGCTGAACGCCGTTCCAATCACCTGCCAATCCGCTGCAGCTGTGCATTCTTTAAAGACTGGTCGTCCGAGAAGACCGGAGGCCCCGGTTATTAGAACACGCTTCATGGGTTTATCTCCTTGATTGGCCACAGCATACCGAACTCCCCATGAGGTCGGCAATATTATTCAGCATCTTCCGTTTAACTTGTTAACGATAGACAGAAGGTGGTATTGACGGAAACCCGGAAATCACGTATTGTAATCTCTATCGAAAGTGCTTCTGAGACAAGGAGTATCATTATGAATCTTAACCTAATCACCATTTTAATCGGCAGCAGTCTTTCTCTTCATGTTTTAGCGGACAGAAACAGCGACCGTGGAGGTCGTTGGGGGGGCGGGCAATCGGACTCTACTTCCCCTCGAACAGAATCAGCTGCACCTGCACGTTACACACCAGCCCCAACAGCTCGTTATGAAGCCCCACAGGCGACAGAGCGAACGTATGTACCGTCACAACAAGTTACTTCCGAGCGAACCTATACGCCGAGCCAAACATTTAAATCAGAACCAACTCGGACACGTACTGAGGCGTTCCAGACACAAGAACCGCAGCGTCAGACCCAGCAAAGGGTTACGGTGACGCCACGGTACGAGCAAACGGTTGCTCCGAGTGTCGCACGGACACAACCTGTGGCGCAGGCGCAACCCACTCAACCCGTGGCTATGCCCCAGCAACCGATTATTACACCACGCACTACCGTCCAAGGCTCTCGCAGCGAACCAGAGTGGGAGTCACGTGCCCAATCCACACGCAATCACCCGGAACGCGAAAAAACTGCCATCGCTCAAACACAGCCCGCGGTGCAACCCTCTCAGGCAACACAGCGCAACACCTTCCAAGGTGTTCGTGCCGACCCCGAGCATACCTCACGCGTTGCTCCGACCGCGCGAGACCATTTCGAACACGAAAAGCCAGCCATTGCACAGGCACAGCCCGTGGCAGACCCCACAAAGACCACTCCACGCGCTATGTCACCCTCTCGCGAGATCAGTACGCAACGCCATGAACAACCCAGGACTGTTCAGATTACCCCCCCAAGAACAGATCGCCGTATAACAGAAAAGGAACACTCCCCGTTTATTTTTGAGGGAAATAAAACTTCGCGGCATGAGCGCGAAGGAGAAACCACCCCCACGCCTATTATAGGGACCTCGCCGATCAGCCAGGCTCAACATCAGGCTGTCTCATTACGGTCACCTCAACATGCTGACTCACGCACACGCGAACCCGACCATTACCGGGAAGCCACCCCATCACATTCATCCGTGGTCGCTAGCCGTTCCCAGACACGCTACCCAACTTATAATAACAACTATTATTCTCACCATTATCCGAGCCATACGGACCAGTATTACCGTCCCGTAACAAGCTACAATAGAAGCGCGTCATTCTGGCAAGCCTTCGGGTTTACTATCGGAGCTTCATTATTAGCACCGTTTTACATTGCCCCCGTTGTTTATCCGTCCAGGAGTTATTATGGGACAACATGGTACGGTTCACCTGTCGTCGTATCCGTCTCCCCCCGATCACACTATCCGACGTATGCCTATCGCCCCTATTATTGCAACACAGGCTACATTCATGACGGCTTCCATTATTCATCCGCCTACTATGGGGGATGGCGTGGAAACTGGTACGGAGGATTCTCCTACATATTTAATCCGTTCCCCGTTTATAGTAGCTATTACTTGTACGATGAACCTCAAACTATCGTTGTTCAGCAACCCGCGCCGCAAGTCGTCTACGTCAACCAGCCAGCACAACCGGCCACTCCACCCCAAGAGTCAATTCTAGATACTGCCACACTCCCGACTCAACCGCAGCCCGCGGTAGAACCTGCAACCACAGCGCAGACACCTCCAGCAGAAGAGAACACCCGCTGCTTCTGCGCCTGCAAATGCAATGGCCGCGTCCCATGCATCTGTGAATACGCCTGTGGTAGCGAATTCGCCTATTCGCCAGAAGCGTACACGCTGAAAGGATTCTCATCTTACTCAGAGTCTCTGAACAGAGAGCTCATTTGGAGTTCCTATGCAGGTTTGGACCGAGCCGAACCAGAATCCTTGGTCGCCGCCGGGGCCACAGAGCAATGACCGTTGAGACCTCTTCGAAAGCATCCTTCAACATCGACTGGGACACATGGGTTCCAGTCGATGTTGCCACATTATGCTTTATCCGCAAAGAGGGCAAACTGCTCTTGATTCACAAGAAGCGCGGGCTTGGCAAAGGTAAGATCAACGCCCCTGGCGGACGACTTGAGAAGGGTGAGACGCTTGAACAGACCGCGATCCGCGAGACGCAGGAGGAGGTCGGCCTGACACCGATTGGTCTTGCTCCTGCGGGTCGCCTCGAATTTGCCTTCACAGACGGCTATTCGCTCCAGGCGCATGTCTTCACCGCGACAGATGCGACTGGCACGCTCACCGAGACCGACGAGGCAATCCCCTTCTGGTGCGATGAGAACGACATTCCCTACAATGAGATGTGGAGCGACGACCGCCTCTGGATCCCGCTCATGCTCGACGGCACACGCTTTGAAGCCCAGTTCATCTTCGAAAACGACCAGATGCTCTGGCACAAGCTTACATGTGTGTAGCCGCTTAATCCAGCACTTCAACAATGTCGGATTCGATTTCCACCGCAGTGGCCTGACCGATCATATCAATATTTAAGACGATTTTCATTTTGGCGGTCAGACGTGCCACACGCCCTTCAATGCCCGCAAAGGGGCCAGAGATGATGCGCACAAGACGTCCCTTTGTTAAGGGCTTAGCCGGGGCCAGGGCCGGATCCGCGCGAAGCGCCCGGCGAACCATTATGAGATCGCGTAACATCTTACGCGGATTCGACGGCTCTAATATACGCACGAGGAGGTTGGTCTGCTGGAGCTGCAATTTCTGCGAAGGCAGCAACCGGACGAATACATAGCCGGAAAAGAGTGGCACGATAACCGAGATTTTGCGACGCTGAACCACACGCGTGTTTTCACGCATCGGAAGATAGAAGTCAATGCCATAGAGTTTGCAGTACTCTGCAACCTTCTTCTCCGTCCTGGGCTTAACAAACAATACTTTCCAGTGTTTCATCTTAATTCATCAAACTGTGGATCGGTGCAGGGATTTGACCGCCGCGGCGGACAAAACATTCCGAGCCTTCCGGGCTTGCAGGTTTCATAATCACACCAGCGCCAAAGAGTCCGCCAAAATCAACATAGTCTCCTGGCTTTGCCCCAGGGACAGGGATCACGCGCACGCCGGTTGTCTTGCGACTCGTGATGCCGATCGCCGCTTCGTCCAAGATAATGCCTGCAATCGTCTCCTCCGTTGTATTGCCCGGTAGCAGAATCATGTCAAGTCCGACTGAGCAGACCGCTGTCATAGCCTCAAGCTTTTCGAGTGTCAGTGTACCATCTGTGACAGCCTTCGAAAGCGCATGATCTTCCATCACCGGGATGAAGGCACCGGAAAGGCCGCCAACGGAACTCGATGCAAATGCGCCGCCCTTCTTGACGGCATCATTCAGCAGCATGACCGCTGCGGTTGTACCGGGTGCGCCAATCAATCGGATTCCCATGCTCTGATAAATCTCGCCCACGGAATCGCCCACGCGCGGCGTTGGCGCCAACGAGAGGTCCACAACACCAAAGGGAATATTCAGACGGTTGGCCACTTCGCGACCGACCAGCTCCCCCGTACGCGTCACACGGAAGGCGGTATGTTTAATCTCCTCGGCGATTTCATTGAGCGTCGCATCCGGCGACTGCTGCACGAGGCGGTCAACAGCGCGTTTCACAACACCGGGCCCGCTCACACCCACGTTAATCACGCACTCGGCCTCGCCCGGTCCGAGCATAGCGCCGTCCATAAAGGGATTATCTTCGGGCATATTGGCAAAGACCACGATCTTGGCGCAAC
>JBAXCC010000012.1:0-26796 GCA_037141675.1 bacterium
CACCGTATCTGTTAGCGGAGCTGCTACTTGTTGAGTCACTGCGACTGGGGGTACAACATTCGCGGGGGTCACCGTATCTTTTGCCAAGCCTGTTACTGGTTGGCTAACTACGACTGGCGGTACAACATTCGCGGGGGTCGCCGTCTCTTTTGCCAAACCTGTTACTGGTTGGCTAACTGCTACTGGGGGTGTATTCGTGGGGGTCACCGTATCTGTTAGCAACCCAACTAGTGGTTGACTATCTGCGGCCGGGGGTGCATTCGTGGGGGTCACTGCATATTTACGTTTAGCTGGATTCACCTCCTGGGGTGAGGCCACCTGATTTTCCGTACTCCTCCCCGCACCACCGACTCCCTGCATTACCCCTATAGGAGAGTTTTCCGATTTAACAACACAAACTGATAAAGTAATTAATAGAAAACTAATCCATTTTTGCATACGATCTCCCATTCAAGAAAACAGAATAAAAAAAACCCTGTTTCAATTTGTTAATAAGGTATCAGATTTTGCAATGACCTGCAACCTAAAAAATAATCAACAAACTATAATAATATAAATAATTGTAAGCGCAATATAAACAGCCCCGCGCATTTGTCTGACAGCCACCTTCCAGTTGTCCTACATGGCTGGACTATAACTTCAGTTTTTGCCCACGAATCTCCACGAAACGGGTTGATTTTCTTTCGGCTGGATACAGCCGCCGTTAATCACTAAGAAACTCAACCCATGATTTGGATAACTCAGCTCTGAGTTCTCTGGGACCATTTCTGTGCGCACCGATCCGTGTCTAGAAAGGCTAGTCAATGAATCGGGGATGCGCCCAATGATCGATGCTACCGATCATAGATTTTGACAGGCCGCAACGACCCTGCCTTCTGTGATCCTTTGGATCCTGGGCCTGTTGTCGCACCGCCGCCAGGCTCAGTGACGCCGGGCAGCAATTCGCCTGGCGAACCGCCTGTACCGCCCTCTCCACCGCCTTTTATTTTATGGAACAAGCTATGAGCGGAGTTTCTAACCGTATTCTTGATCAAATTATCATATAAAGGTTCCATGGCCTTTTCTGCCAGCCATTCGCCTAGCATACCACCGCCAATCTTGCCGATAAGGGTTCCAATGGGGCCTCCTGCGGCAGTCCCGCCTGCGGCACCAAGGATCTCCCCTCCCTTTTCTCCAAGCTTCTTGGCCAAATCAATTGCTGCCGTTCGCGTCAGCTTATCGACTGCCTCAATAAAGCGGGCTTCATCACCTGAATTGAGCGCATCAATGACCTCGGCTATAAGGGCTATATACTTGGTAACATCCAGGATTTTACCAAGTACCTCAAGGCCCTTGCCCCACTCTCCAAGTTCTTTAAAGTCAAAATCCTTTGTGAACTCACCGACATTCTTATATTTCTTCGCCAGCTCTTCAATAAGCTTCAAGACATCTTCGCTCAGTGCCTTCGCAAACGGCCCTATCAGATCCTGCATCGCGCCGGCATCCTCAACGGCTTGTTCGTTGTCCGACTTAACGGAAACACCGACCAGTACGGACGGAGGCGTTGCCACCGCATCAGGTATAAAGACTGAGAAGAGGGGCAGGGAGGAAACAAACAACAACGCTAGCAGATAACGTACTGTTTTCATTTTTTACCCCCTTTCAGGAGGGCGACAAGGCCCTTGCTGGTTTCCAAGTCAAAAGCTTCGACCGTCGCATCGCGCTCAGATGTCGGAGCACCTTTTAAGTTTGCAATAATCACCCACCGTGGAAACTCCGGATTCACGAAGCCAATAATCGCTCCATCCTTTGCCTGGATGATATAATGCGGGGCGAGGTTTTTCCTTAAGCTCAGCGGCAACAGCTTAATCGTTTCAAGGGCAGCTGGCCGTTGCTGTGCCGACACGGTTTTATCCAAGGTCGTCATGTCATTGTCCAGCGAACGCAAGAGTTTGCCCATTTGCAGATAGAGAGGCCTGTTCTCTTGCTTGGTGAGCGCAGCAAACATGGTCATCCGATAGGACTGGCGGGCTAGAATGTAAGCCCATTCCACTTCCTGAGGCTGCATACATGCTTTTAGATCAGGGGCCAACAAAGGTGCCTCGCCATGTAGCGGATACCGCGTTTCAAACAAACTTTTCGTTTTGGCGACGCGTGTCGCAAGCTCGATCATCAGCGGCTTTTCAGGTCGATACAACGCGAGCAACATCTCCCCTTTCTGAAGGGGTGCGCCTCGGAAACTTTCTCCCGTGACAAAAATGAAGTCCTCCATGACCGCAGGTGCATCCCCTTGAACCTTGAGAGCCCCCAGCAGAATGGCATCTGTCCATGGATTATAAAAGCCAACAACGCTTTTTTCATTTGTCAAGGCGCCCATGTAAACAACCGCACCGGCAAAGAAATCAGCAAACACCATTTCACGTTTTTCGCCGATCTTCGAGACGATTTCAGACGTCCATTTTTTGGCACATGCCTCTGTGCACATACGAGAGACCGTGAGAGCCGAATTCGTCATCGCCTGTGTCCTGAAAAAATCAGCCATGACCAGCATTTTTGTTGCGGCACTAACCAGTTGAGCATCTTTCATATCTTCCACCCCTTTGGCCTGTTGTGCAAAACACTTGGGCGCACATAGCAGTGACGCTGCCATGATCATCCCGCCTACTCTCAACATTAGGTAATTCATTCGTTTCCCTCCTTGTTCACACAGAACTCACCACCGCCGCAATACGTGTTCATTGCTAAGACGGCTATTCAATAATCCCCCAGGAAAATCCGGCTTGTGTCAGTTTGATTTTCCAGACCATCACAGTAATTTTCTTTTTTCCTTTTTCAAAGTTCATGAGCGTACGATCCGAAGCACTCCCAAGCGGAATAGTTTGTTTCAGATTCCACCCTTGGTTGCCCAAGCAGGCCTTTAGCTGACTCACTGCAGATACATAGGTGACTGGCATCACCCCGTTCTGCCGCCATGTCTTTCCTGAATCATCCGATTCCGTGATCACGGCAGAGACGGGCATACGAATGGAATAGGTTTTCACCGCACCATACGAGGAATGAATCAACAATAGAACGAGATAAACAATTACAATCCGCTTCACAGTTTTTGCCTTTTGGTGATATACCACCATAGCTACGACTTAGAAAATAAAGAACGGCCGCTGACTCCAGGTCCAATACATCCAAAAACGCTCATAATCTTTTCTGTTAGGGGGAGAAGGCTTCGACGTATCATCTTGGAGACTGCTTAAATTGTTCCTGTACTGCTGGACCGTCTTATAGGGATCATCCGCATTGTACACCTTCGTATACCAGACTGATGACAAGACCGTCGGAGTCCCTTCATCACAGATCTGACGCGGATGCCAGGAACGATACCCCTGCTCACTGCCCTTAGTACGCATAAGAGCCGCACTCAGAAAATTGTAAGTTGTCTCGTTATTGGAGGTGAGCGGTTGCATAGTCACCTGAATCTCGGTGAGGGTCAGAGTTAAGCTATTCCAAAGCGTTTCCACGTTTAACCAGCCTTTGGTCCACGGCGGCATGGGTGCACGCATCGAAGCCTTCCCTCCGACAGCCATGGCCCATGGATATTGATCTTTGTCCGTTTTCAGCGCCCGCATCTGCTTTCCATCCATCAACGTCGGGCTATCAGCGTCAGCGGGGATGCCAAAAAAGTATAAGCCCAAGGTCGTTATGGGCATACTCCCTCGGTTGTGGCGAAGCCCCGCATGAATAGCTGCATTTCTATCCAACTGCAAAAGCTTCTGGCGGTGAATGAACAACTCGCCAATCCAGAATGTTCCGCCGAAGAGCACGAAATAAATCGGCATCACCAGCAGAAATTCCATCATGATAGAACCTTTTGACTTCTTCATGGTTTTGCCTTATCTCCCGTATGCATGGAATCGTGATAAGCCTTAGCATCCTTGCTGTCTTGGTCCAGTTGCTTTCGATACTCCGTCTGAGACTCCTTAGCCTTCTGGCTATCCGCCGTTGCGCCCCTTGCCCCCGTATCGAAGGCATACAGAATCGACCGGCTTAACACGACAACACCCAATACGCATGCGGCGGCGATTAAGACACCGACGATGACATATTCCATCATCACCGCGCCACGCCGATTGCTCTTTGCCTTGTCACGTCTCATACGTTAGCTCTCCGAAAAATCAATGTGTCAGCTTCCCGGACAATCCGCTCCAGTCCAAATTTCCAGACATCCTGTAGGGAGCGGAGACAGTTCCAAATCCTGGGGTGGAACCGCCATTCAAGCCTAGCCATTGCTCCGTCATGATTGTGCCGAGCACATCACTCCCTCCAACAAACATCCCAGGATCTTCAACGTTTCGGCCGATACACATCTTCCATGCATCCTTGACAGGAAGGAAGACCGCATCCCAGTCGGTCTCTTTCAAATTCCAATTTTTCCTCAATTGCTCAGGGCTTGAACTTGACGAGAGCGGCGCAGGGTCTGTATACGCAATCTGATAACGCCCAATATCTGATGGGTCACGGTATCCGGCACGTGCCGCTGAGACGGCCCACATGTTTTTGACCGTGGGATTAAAGGCCTTGTAGAGGCCCTTGCTGATCGTGCCAAAAATTTCATCCCATGGATTTTTGCACTTCCGGGATACACCGACAACCAGCGACCCTTGCTTTCCGAAAAAGAGAGGATTCAAAATCAGTGGCATGCAGAGAGCGCCTGTGTAGTACAGCGACTTTGCTCCACCTGAAAGAAGCTTAGGATCATCCCCATAAGCACGGCCACCGCCTGCAAATAAGGGGATCGCCCCTGAGCCATTCCAATCAAAAACAGGCCAGGTACAATTATTTTTTTCCTTGTTAATCTTACTGCCTCCCAAGCAATGGTCGCACTCCCATGCGGAGATCAACGGAATATGCGCCCAGCCATCGAGGGTCGGGAAGCAGAGCCACTTGGTTGCACTCCAGTGCCATTCCGTCACAAGCGCACTTGTCTTGTTCGGACTTGAATCATTATCTTCGTCATTATTTTTGCAACTCGGCTCGACGAAAAATCCAGGCTTATCCTGGTAGGCCGAAGAATTCCCCTCTGGCCCGAAGAGATACGCGCGCTGAATACCGACGTCACCACTGTTTGCGCGCCGCGTACCATTATGCCGGACAAACCAGTGGTTGATGCCGCCTGCCTTGGACCCTGAACCGACCTGGCCGCCGTTGTCCTGCTTTTTGTTAAATGTCAGCCGAACTTCACGGTCATAGTGTGGACCAGCAAACGCCAAGAAGCGACGTTCATCCTCTTTCTTGTTGTTCAAGAACATGAAATTAAGGATTGGCGTCTTGTACTGATAAAGATAATAATGGAAATCACCGGCGCTAACTAGGCGTTCAGGAAGATTGGCCTACAACACATTCGGAACCACCTCTTCAATTTTGCCAGGCAGTTGACGGATGGTATCGAGCAGGGCGATATTCATTGCAAGAATATTAAGCTTATCACAAACGATTTGCGGCTGTAACATCGGCAACCTATCACATAGCGGATTGCCGGAACCTCCCTGCCCCATCAAGTGCACCATGAACAAAGTACGGAAAATCGGGATCACGCTGTCTATATTGTTCGGAATGGCTATGGGCATATCGCTGTTCATATCAAACAACGTGTCAATGGAATAAAGGCCGCACCAATACGTCGATCCCTTGGGGCCGCTGTCATGCGTGCCATCACACCAGCCATACACATGCCAGAAGTCTTTCATCTTTGCCCGGTCTTCTTCCATGCGCGTCTTAGTCAATTCAACCCATTTGTCAACGATATGATCCATCTGCCGGCGGGTCAACTGCAAATAGGTCCACGCCATGGCTCGGTTAATGGTTGCGACGCGACTGATGGTGTCCGCCTGTATGACTGCCGCTGAATACGAAGCCGCATCTGCTGCGTTCTGGAGCTCAATGCGCTGACGGACCATGTCGCCTATTGCATACACCCCGCTGCACAGCAGGAACATGAACAAAAAGACACCCAGCGTCACAAGGAAAGCGGCCCCGCTCTCCTCTCTTCCGAGGCGGACCAACGACTGTCGTGCTGCTTTAAGTATCAATTTCATAACGTTACATGCTTAACGGATAAATTCCCGTGCTGTAGGGTTTCGGCAAAATACACATCTCTTTCAGCGTGATATACGGATAGGAGTAGTCCTTCTTCTCTTCCTGACCGGTCCAACCCACGCCTGGCTTCACTGCGAGCTCACCCGACCTGATTTTCGGCGCCACAGTATCCGCGTCCTGCTTGAACAAATAACTCATCATCTGCCCGGCCACGGGCATCAACAAAGGAAAATCAAATTCAACTTTTGCACGCGTCTGCCAGGGGCAAGCGCCCAGCATCGGCACATATTCGGTATCGGAATAACCCGTATAAACGCGGGTCCTTTTCTTGACTGAACCTGAGAACGGAATCGTTCCCCATCCAGGAATTTCAGTCACATCTTGGGCCCCGCCATCTCCTTCATCATCAAAAGCAATCCAGGCACAGACACGCAGGGCTGCATCTCTCGCAACCCCCTGATCCTTAAACAGCATATTGTTGGCCGTCAGTGTAGACCGAGCTGCGCAATAGGCCGCATAATGGACCACCTGCCGCGCCATCCAGATGTGCGCAATTTGAAGCACGCCCATGATCATGACGAACAGAAGCGGCATGACCAGCACAAACTCCATCATTGCAGAACCTGTATGGTTTTTTTTAGTCATCTTAAAAATTACTGTGAGACGTTCCAAACAAAGGTAGCCCAGACACCGACTGCGATAGCCACCCCGAACGGTATCCGGCACCGTTCATTGTCCCGGGAAGGAAGCGATTCCCTCCCGCTCTTCCGGTCATAGCCCCAGTCAAACACACACCGCGCATAATGCTTCACGCGGCTCATGTCGACCCGCCCGGCAAACCACATAATCAGAGAGAGTATAAATCCGGCAATAGACATGAAAAAAAGAAAATTCATGATATTGCCCATTCCCACCAAGATACCGCATGCAAAGAGCATCTTGACGTCGCCCCCGCCTGCCGCCCTTAACAGGAACGGCAGGAAGAGGAAGAGACCGCACAGAAGTCCTGCCAGCAGGCCACGAAATACCATCGGAATACCGCCCGCGCCCAAATAGGCTACCAGACAGACTGCCGCGCCGCCCAAGGTGACACCATTGGGCAACCGCCGGTGTTTAACATCCCAGATGCATAACGTCAGCAGCCATGGCGTTGCCAGCAATAACTTAAGTGCAGTTTCGTTCATCAACAATTATGGTGTGCCTGATGTTGCTGAGCCAGCAGCCGTACCCGTATGAAGGCTATCGTGGTATTGGCCAGCGGCCTTAGCATCCTTGCCTTGATCATCGCGCACGGCGGTCTGCGTGGTCTTTGCGCCAGCGGAATCGCCTGTCGCACCCTTAGCGGCTGTGCTGAACATACCGACGATCGTGCGGCCAAACATCGCGACTGCTGTTACGCAAGCTGCTGCGATCAGAACGGCTACGATAACGTATTCCATCATCACAGCGCCCTTTTCATCACCCGCCATACGGCAGAGGATGCGCCCGAGCAGGTGCTTCTTTGCACGTGCAACGTTCCAGTTCAGTTTCATGTGTTTCTTCCCTTCGTTAATCCAGTTCAAGATTCGAACACCCAAGCCTGCACCACCCGGTGCGAGCTCTCCCGAATCCCTCACTGTTTTATTGTACGTTTAACATCATTCAGACAAATTCATTCTACAGGAGCATGACTGTCGTTTCTCTCCATCAGGGCGTCGGCAAACAGAGTCCCGCCATCACCCGCTGATACATGCCTGCAACATCCTTGCCCATGGTGGGGGTTCCTGCCCCAGTCGCCTGATCGACAAACAGTGTATCATTCAACCATGTGTCATTCGTCAAATAGTTATTGCCAGCAAAAAGTGCAAGCGCAAGCATCATGATCAAGATGACGTATTCCATCATCACGGCACCACGCTCTTGTCTGCATTTTCGCTGACTCATGGCGACCCTTTCGGTAGAAGCTGAGATCTCGGTTCCGGCGGCATGTTTTTCGGAAGCGGTATCGTCTTTCCTTGCTCCGCCGCCTTTAACACACTCTTCATCTGATTTCGTGTTTGAGGATCCATCTTCTTCATCTCTTCCTGTAAGCGCTGGTTAATCGCCTGATTAATCGCCTGCTGCTCCATAGTCTTGCCGGGACCACTCTTCCCGCCTGAAGACGATAAGACTTCATCGGCGGTCATGGGCTTTAGCGCAATCCGGGGCATTGCTGAATTTGTGGAGGCCTTCTTCAGCGATGCATTGATCTGCGGAAGTCGTGCATTGAACTCCTTGAGCGCCGCGTCTATTTTAGCCTTCTCTTCAGGCGAACGCGGATTGACATTCGCCTTCTTCACAACCGCTTTGTTCTCACGTTTAGACTCTTGCGCTTTTTGGGCTTCTATTTCTACTACAGCGGCTTCCCTCACAATATGCCTGCTCTCGCGCTGACTATTGTCCGTCTGCGTTTGGAGTTCACGCATTTCTTTGCTTAACTGCCGCTGCAACCGAGCAGCCTCGCTTGGCGTAATGCGTTGCTGGGCGCAAAGCATCACAGCCGCGCCTACGCTTAGCATCCATATCATGCCAATCTGTTTTGTCTTACTCAGCATGCGTTACTCCTGCATCGTTGCCCACATACGGCGCACAATCGGATCTCCTGGGATACCCATGCCCATGATCTGACTCCGGATTTCAATCGACTTTTCCGGCGAAGATGAATCATAATCATTGTTCAGTTGAACCAATGGAAATCTGTATTTCTTAAAGTCTTCGGCCACCTTCTCGCAGATATCGCGTGAATAACGCCCGTCCGGCGCAAGATGAATGGCCATGGCCCGGCCTAAGACCGAGCGGCGTGTCACGGTCACTGTAGCTGCCTCGTCAAAGAGGAAGGCGAGAATTTTTTCCCTGTTTGCAACTTGCTGCTGACAATAGTCATGCATCTTCTGGATTTCGCCACGTAGAAGCCACTTGTTTTGTGGCAACGTCACAAAGTTGCTAAAGTCGACAAAATGTCGGAAAAGAGCCTTGATCTGCACGCATTCCGGACGGAAATTCATAGACTCGAGAGCCGAATCATCATATTTTTCCGGTAAGGTACGGAGCAATTCATAGAAATACTCAATCCCCAACACCCGGTCATACGCGCCTTCAGCCTCGGTCCGGTTGCGCTTGGGTATCTTCCGCTTCAACACATCACACGCAAAAACATCCGTCCACATACTTTCATCAAGATAGGACTGAATAAGCTTCGGCGTCTTGAATATCTCAATGTTGTTCCTCTTGAAGACATTGAGCAAGTGCTGGATCTGGGTATTAGCGACTTGAAAGTTTTTGTCGATGGTCTCAATGTTTTTCCGTTGGCTGTTGATATATGAGTTCACTGCACACTCATCCACCGTCGGCAATTCAATCCCAAGAACGATCTGGTCAAATTTTAAGGATGTCAAGGCTGTAGCATTTTTCAGGAGCTGTTCCTGAATGGCCTGCATCTTTTTAATAGGGACCAAGTAGCGTCCGGCCATCTGCTTGACCGTTCCGGTTGATTTTTCTTCAACTGCGCTCAACTCCGTGACAATGAGTTTGAAATTGGGATATGGCTGTTCCAATTGGGCGATGGCCTTGTTCATCTCATCCAAATTAGTCAGGTTGCCAGTCAATGCCTGCAATACTTTCCGGCTGGAATCCAGCAAGGATGCGTACAGTTCGTCCTTTGAAGTATCCATCTGTTCAATGGTAGCCGTCAGTTCCTGGCTCATAGCCTGCATGGACTCCACGCCATGCTCCGTACTTTTCAAGGAAGCCTGAACTTTCAAGTAACAGTCCAGATAGTCCTTTACTTTCGCAGCCTGATTTTTGGACTTAATCGCATTCAACTCATTCCAGTTCCAGTTTTCCATCCGGTCATAGCGCATACTGCCCAAGGTGCGAACCGCTTCCGCCCACTGCTTCGCCTTAATACACTTGCGGACAGCATTCCAGTCATTATAGGTCTTCTCCCATGTATTGACCTGTTCCAACAGCGCATCACGTTCCAACCGGTATTGATCAAATTGACGTGCATTCTGTGCTGAATCTAAGAGCTTGCGCGCATCAACAAAACGTTCCTGCGACGAATAGACCTTCGCCATCTTTATCAAGTCCGGCGCGGATGATGTGCCTGCCAAGTAGGCAAAATAGAAGATTGCGCCTGCAATCAGCGTCACGATAACAGATGCAATCTTCACGAAGAAAAAGGACCGCGTATGTTTGACAGCCTTATCCAGAAAACGGAAATCCATAAAAGAGAAAGAGACAATATCACCATCCTTGAGCATGCGCTTCTTGCCACTCAACGGGATGCGGTTGACGAACGTCCCGTTTGCACTCTTCAGATCGTTGACCCAGCACTCACCTTTTTCATCCAAGAAAATCTCAGCGTGCCGACGGGAAATCAGGCTGTCCGAAAGGTGCATTTCACTGTCCGGGTCAGACCCAACGCGAAGCGTCTTATGCTGAATATCTGTGACCTGTCCCTTCATCACCCCACTTAAACACTCCAGCCGATGGCATTTATTCTGGTCCACCGCTGCGGCAGCTTCTACCTTTTTCTGCTCTGCAACAGACGAGACATACAATTCGCTCTCGCCGATCTTTATGCAATCGCCTGCACTCAATTTCCGTTCAGTAATGCGCTCGCCGTTAAAAAACAGGCCGTTCCTGCTGCCTGCATCCACAATATGTATTCCGCCAAACTTCTTCTTGAGGATAGCATGCTTCGAGCTTGCTACACGATCTTCCGAAGGGATCACCAGCGCACAGTCCTTACTACGCCCGATTGAGACCTCTCCCGTGATATCATCGGAAAAGAGTTCACCAGCAACCTTATGCTGATGCTCCAGCTTGAATTGCAATCTTCCATTAGAAAACATAGTTATTCCCATTTGTCGCTTCTAAGTTGATGACACCTGAAATCATCCTCATCCGAAAACACGGTGAGGCAATCTTGCCGTATGGTTGCAGCCAATTTCGGCAAATTCTTCGCCTGGGCGCTAAAATAGCTGATCTTTTGGTTGTTCAGCCATTGCGATTGTTTGGTCCGCAAATCGCGCAACAAATCCATCGCGATCGCATACGTCGGCGTATCATTGGCTCGCAATGAAGTGACCATAATACTGCGCAACAAGTTCAAGATGTGAGGCCACATACGTGGCGTAGCGACCGTGCGATTCAACATGAGACGCGCCTCGCCTAACATATCCTGAACAGACATGTCAAAGGTGACATCGCTAGGCTCCCAATGATTAAGGACATAGCGCGGTGTAACACTGATAAACGGCGTCTCGACAAGCAAGGATTCGCCACGATAACGCTCTGAGGATGGAATCTCCTTCTGCAGTATCAATTCCCAATCACGATCCTTGATATACATCACGACACCAAACCATGCCTCTTTATCCACTGACCGCGTATAGCGCCCCATCTGATAGGGCAATCCATTCTCCTTCCCTCTGAAGTGCACATTCGAATCAATATCAAAGTTCCATTGACCCCCCATCGCCATCATCTTGTCCTGCCATGCCTTAAATCCCTTTGGCCGGCTCAACGCCAGATTGTCCAGAGATTTGTTCATGTGGAAGATAATTCGGCAGGGAACATCACGGCGTTTACCGACCCGCGTCATGGCCATGATGCGGTTTGTTTCCTTGACTACCTGCATGCTTCTATATCTCGGAAAATACAAGATAAAATCGTTATCAAAACCGATGTTAGGAGCAACGACCTCATCGTTAAACTTATCGCCATCCATAGGCCATGTCAACGGATTTTCAATATTGGTCTGGGAAACCACAAAACTCGTACCCACAATGCCTGCGGAAACCGCCAGCGCTGCTGCAAGCATGATCACCCGCTTATTGATTTTTGGTTTACGCGTTTTCCGAAGCATATCCATCTCTTCCATGCTTGCAACACGCGTCGACATGATCATGGTCTCATTATCACTATCATCCGCCTGGGCTGTCTGGCCCTCCTCAGGCTCCTCTTTCGGCGGAGGCTCAGGAACGATTACCTTTGCCGGGTGCATTTTCGCTGAAAACGGCACCGGTATTGGTTTGGGTTTCTCTTCCACTACCGGTTTTGGAATCACGGTCCGATCGTTATCCTTCGCGGCAGGAGCCACTTCAGCCACGGTTTCATCTCCTGCCGAAGCCCCCCCTGCGGATGCAGCGGGTGCGTCATCCTCGGGAATCTCTGTCTTTGCCTCATCGATATGACTTGAAGCTGGCGGCACCACGGACTTCGGGGCTGACGCAACAGAGGGCATCATAGCCTTCATGCTTTCAAATGGCGCAAAATTTGTCGCACAGGTGTGTCCATCATCCGCATTTTCTTTTGGGACAACCCCACCCACAGCCTCCAAGACAAACGCTGTCGCGTCACCCAATGTGACACAGTCGCCTACGCTCAAGATGACAGCTTCTCCTTCAGAAAGTGACTTATTGTTTAATTCTGTCCGATGCAAACTCAGATTCTTTAGCACCACACCGCTTGACGGCAGAATGGTCAATTCCAGATGCTTGCCTGAAATGTCGGGTGCTACGAAACGAACAGTCGCGGAACGTGATCGTCCCAAGATAGCCGGAACCTCTTCAGACAGTTCCCGACTTTCGCCCTTGAGTTCACCCGAAACAAATTGAATCTGATATTTTACGTGGCTCATGTCAAATCCTTACTTCGAAAACATCGTTCCCATGCCGCTCGACTGAATCTTCAAATACACAGGCACAAAGATGATGATAAACACCGACGGCATAATAAACAACGCCATTGGCAAAATCATCAGCGACGGTGCACGTTGCGCCTTCTGTTCGGCCAGATTGAAGCGTGCACGTCGCATCTCCTCGCTCTGGATCACCATGGTATCCACGATAGAGGCGCCGATTTCCGTGCCATGCGCAACAGCACCCACAAAGGTTGTAAACTCCTGAGTACTCACACGCTCGCCCATGTTACTCAAAGCCTCAATACGCGTTTTTCCAAGCTCAATCTGCTTCAGCATAATTCCGAATTCCATACTGAGCGCCCCAGGAATACCCATGGATACAAAATATCGTATGGACGCATTGAAATCTAAGCCCGAACGCATGGCAGAACCCACAAGGTCGATTGCAAAAGGCAGGCTCTTGATAATTTCCTGCTGTCGTTTGTTCGCCAGACTTTCAACAGATGTTGAGGGATAAACCCACCCGATGAAAAAAGCGATCATGGCCGCCATCGTGATCACCCCTGGCTTAAGGCCGAGTACGGCACACCAGATCACCGTGAAAAAAATCAGCGCAACGCTGTAGACGACCTGCGCCGTATAGACCATCTGAGGGGTAATGGCCAAGTTAGCGACCACAATCTTCTTTTCAAGATCCTTGGTCTTCTTTTCATTCATCTGTTCCATGGCACTACCAATGCCTGCTGCGCAAAGAGCCCCGATCGGAAGGCGAGCCAGGTGGAAGAGTTTAGGTATCCGTCCGGAATCAAAGGAATTCACCTTCTGCTCTCTATCCTTCTCCTTCCAAAGCTGGCCAACAATGACGGGCAGCAAAACAGCAAGAAAGACAGCCATATAAGCCATAATCGTTTGAATATCCATGATGCCTATACCTCAATCGTAACGATCTTGTTAATGATATAAAAACCAATCGTTTCCAACAGGACAACAACCCCAAGGGCCATCCAACCTACTGTTGTCTTCAACATAGGTGCCATCAATTCCGTGTCGACAAGATACAGAATCACAAAGGCAACAAGGGGTGATGCGGAAATAGCAATCGCCTCAAAACGTCCTTGCGCTGTGAGCGTACGGAGCTTACCTTGAAATTCGGTGCGACCGCGTATCATCTCTGTCATGCGTGATAAGACTTCCGCCATGCTTCCCCCGGATTGCGACGTGAGCCTCACGGACGTCACCAAGAGCCGCAAGTCCTCACACGGCATACGCTGATGCATGCGTTCCAGTGCCTCAGCCAGTTCCAGCCCAAAGCGATATTCGCGCAGCACAACCATCAGTTCTTCCTGGATCGGCCCTTCCAGACGCCGGGCAATAGCCTCTAGCGCCTGCGGCAATGCCTGCCCTGACCGTAAACCATTGGCCAGCCCCATGGTCAAGTCGAGGATGCGATTTTCAAACTTATTCTTCCTGTCCGTTAACTTCCAGTTGTAATACCAAAACGGAGACATCCATCCCACGAATCCCATGCCAGCAGCAATAGGTATCCAGATAAGCGGATTGGTGACCGATGCAAACAGAAGGATTCCAGTAAAGACACCCCCCAGCATAACAGCACTTGAAACACGGAACTGGACCAAGCGTTGATCAGATATAAACCGATTCATCGGATTGTTCCAGCTCTGGATTTCCTTGGATTTGCGATCCAACTCAACCTTTTCCATGCTGATACTGTTCGCCAGTCCAGCAAAGGAATAGATCACAAGCACAACAGCGCCAAAGACCAGCATGTAGACTAACCACACCATAATGTCTCTCCTTAATTGCGCGGTACAAAGACTCCCATGTCCAACTTCAAGTCGCCCGAAGCACGCAGCTCTTCCACAAAGTGAGGAATGTTGCCTGTGGACACATGCGCACCACGGACCTTGCCATCACTGTCAAACCCTTCCTGCTCATACGTGAAGATATCCTGCAGCAAAATAGTGCTCGCTTCGCGTCCAGCAACTTCTGATATCTTGATAACCTTACGCGAACCGTCAGGCATACGTGTTTGCTGCACGATCAGGTTCACCGCTGACGCAATCTGCTCACGGATGGCGGTGGACGGCAATTCAAAACCAGCCATCATCACCATGTTTTCGAGACGCGCCAGCGCATCGCGCGGATTATTCGCATGACAGGTCGTCATGGATCCATCATGCCCGGTATTCATCGCCTGCAACATATCCAGCGCCTCTGCGCCACGACATTCACCCACGATGATACGATCCGGACGCATACGCAAGGTGTTGACCACCAAATCGCGAATCGACACGCGTCCCTGTCCTTCAATATTTGCCGGGCGCGCTTCGAGACGTACAATATTGCGATGCGAAAGTTTCAATTCCGCAGAGTCTTCCACGGTAACAATACGCTCGCCAGGGGGAATAAACTGTGAAAGAATATTGAGCAACGTCGTCTTTCCTGAACCCGTACCGCCAGACACCAGAACATTCTGACGTGAGCGCACAGCCTCTTCCAGAAACAGGGCCATCTCCTTGGTCATGCTGCCATACTCAATCAGATCATCGGTCGTCAGCTTCTTGTCGGCAAACTTACGGATCGTCATGGAAGAGCCATCCAGTGCCAACGGCGGAATAATCGCATTCACACGCGAACCATCCGGCAGACGCGCATCCACCATGGGGGAGGCTGCATCCACGTGACGTCCCAGGGGCTCGACAATGCGTTGTATAATGGCAATCAAGTGTTGCGCATTGAAGAATCGAACGCCTGTCTCGTATAGTTTACCCTTGCTTTCAATAAAAACGCGATGAGGTCCATTGACCATCACTTCAGAGATCTGCTTCGATCGCAGGAGCGGCGAAATAGGACCGAATCCAACCAGCTCGTCAATCATGGCCTGACGCAGCATATCTTGCGGAATATCCGACGGCAATTCGTGCCACAGGTCCCGCATAGTCTGATCTAAACTAGCCTCCAGCTTGGCCTGCATCTCCTCGTTGGCCATCTCTTTCATCGCTGTTTCCGGCAAGTTCAGCTTTTCAAGAACATACGTATGAATTCTGTTTTTGAGCATCATCACTTCATCGGTATACAGGACTTCAAGCTCCTGAAACTCCCGAACAAAATCAGGCACATTCGATTTTGACGAGGTGGGCTTTCCCGTGCTCTTTTGAACACTTGGAGGTACTGCCGCTGGCTTGGCTGTTGCGGGTTTCGGAGGTGGTGCGGGAGGCGGCGCAGGCACATTCTCGTCGCTAAAAAGCAACGTGAAGTCGCCGATCACTGCCGTATCGCCCGGCGAGACCAGCAATCGCTCCTTGATTGCAGCACCATTGACTTTTGTACCCGCGCTACTTCCTGCATCTTCAAGAAACACAAAACCACCCGCGCACTGGATGCGGGCATGCAGACGAGATACTGTCTTGGCCTGCAACACAATGTCGCAGGTGTCATTTCGTCCAATCTGTAAAACCCGGTCACCCTGCAGATGTTCTTCCAGCAGGACTGACTTATCGGGGCGGGTGATTTTGAGTATCATAGAGACCTCTTGTAACACAACATCATATTTCCACGGATTTCATGGAGTGCCATGAAATCCGTGGCGAACCCGAACGCTATTAGAAAGTGAACCAGTTCAGCCAATACCAGAACCCATGGTAGCGCTTCGCTTCTTCGATAGTTTGCTTGTTCGTCTTTTCAGCCTTTTCCAGCGTGTTAGCTGTTTCCGCTGACGGCGGCAACTTGATCTGCGTGTCATTGGTCTGGACACGCGGGCTGACAAGGATCAGCAACTGCATATCGCTCAAACTGCTTCCATCTTCTGCAACAAACCATTGCAGAATCGGGGTATTACGCAAAATTGGAAGCCCTGCTTTTG
Organism: bacterium; assembly: GCA_037141675.1. Lineage (GTDB taxonomy): Bacteria > Verrucomicrobiota > Kiritimatiellia > RFP12 > UBA1067 > CAIZQW01. The sequence goes on from JBAXCC010000012.1 coordinate 16,620, forward strand.
AGGTCGCTTCCACGAGGTCCTTCAATCCGCCCAAAACAACCGTCTTGTTCATTTCACAGATAATCGAGGTTGAAACCTTGCTCTTGCGTTGACCATAATCGTTGGCTGTATTCAACACCGGCGGATCGCTTCGTTCAATGGTAAGGTCTAGCTTGGCCTTATTGCCGCTAATCATACCGCCACTGACCGTCATCTGCAAACCGTATTGAACCTCTTTCAGATCGCCGGAGGTCTGTCCGCTCACGCGAATGTACATGGTTCCGCCGTTGTGGAACGTGGCTTCTTTTTTGGTGTCATTGTTACTGATGAAGGTCAGGTGGCCTGCTGTCTTAAAGCGCGTGATCCCGCTATCCGCCATGAATTGAATCATGGAGCCCAATCCAATGCTCATCTGAGCACTACCACTCCCACTGCCTTTCACAATGTTATATAATGCGCTTGGATCAAAACCAAAGAAGGAGTTGTTCTTTGACCCCAATTTTTCACCTTCTGATTTTGTAACGCCTACATAGACTGTCCCGACATCAATCATGGTCGGTTCAACCTTCAGGTTCATAATCAGGCGGACCTTTCCGTCACTGGCCACGCCTTCTGTAGCGATCCAGTTCTGTGTCGAGAATAACGTCTTGACGTTCGCCAAATCGGCCGGATGATAGACGCTACCTGTGACCGTAATCACGTTCTGGGCGAACTGGAAACCAATCTTGCCTGGCTCTGTCGGGACCGGAGTGTCTGCAACAACATACCCGGACTGTTCCAGCAACTTCTTCATGTTCAGGATCATTTCCGGAGCAGGGCGGAACGTCGCATAGTTCTTGCACATATCCTTGTACATCGGCAACACTTTCTGCAGATGTTCCCAATTCTTGATGCTGCTGATTTCGCCCTTGATCGCGATGTAGTCCTGATTGATAGAAATATCCAACTCAGGAAGCGTATCCAGATCCACTTTCAGCTTGTCATAGACTTGACGGATATTGTCAATAACCGTCACCGAGAAGTGCTTGGTCATACCCGCTCCAATGACTTCCAATTCGCAGGTGCCCTGTTTCTGACCAATAATACGAAGTTGCTTCTCCGAAAAGGTCTCAAGCTTGATAATGTCCGACGATGACATCCGATAGTTCTGCATTGGGAAGGGAAGGTCAACGACCTTCAAAACACCAACGCCCAGCGAGACTTTTTCTGATTCTTGAGCAAAGCCCAAGCACGTACATAGTGCCACGGCTAATACGATTAGACTTTTTTTCATAATGAGACTCCTTTTCTATTTTTACTTAGCACCCTTACCTGGAATTTCCGGGATTTTTACCGGCGTCAACCCTTTACGTAGCTCAACGAATGTCGTGTCATCCACAACACCACCATCCAGACGGTTCAACGACGAACTGTCGTTTGCGCGACGCAATGCAGGATAAAGTTCCGCAACGCGCTGTGCAGCCACCAGCGTGGCAGCCTGCTGCGGAGGCAATGCAACAATGACTGCCCGTGCATTGCTGCCTTCCTCGCGGCTGATGCCATCGCCTGAGCCAATGTCAAGGATGCGGACGCTCGGGAAGATGACCGATGTCGCACGTTCCTCTACAATGATCGGCTCTGCAGACAAGTCCTTGGACGGGATGCTCTTCTTCACAGAGAACGTTCCCAAAATCGCAATCTCGTCTCCAGGCTGTAGGAACTGGGTAATGCCGCTGTCAGAGAAGGTTACAGGCACAGCCCATTCCCCTTCGCCCACTAACAGATTCAAGCTTCTACTCATGCCAACATCATTCAGCATGATAAAGTCATCCTTGGCCACCGAACGGAGCATGGACTGCCCCAGAATGATATTCGCCCTGCTCCATAGCACATGGCGCGCCGAGAAAGCTGATTCAGGTATTTCTCTTGCCCGTATATAGCCATCCCGGATTTCTTCCTTCATGGATAAGTCACGCGTAGCCGCCACAACCAAAACCATGCCTTCGCGTGCTGCGCTCGTCTTTTTCATCATTCGGCTGACGACAAATACTGCCGCAAGACCAAGTAAAACCGCAATAATCAGCGGTATCGAATTTTTCATACTGAACCATCTCCTTTGTTAATGCGCCGGACAACCATTGCCCCATCACGCAGAAAATTCTCCACATTCGTTATTAAAAATGTTACTCCTTCTTAATGCCTATTGTCAACAGCGTTTTTAGTCTATAAGATCAATGTACTTTGGGTTATTATTCCATTTGACTAACATCCCATCTGGTGCGCCAGAAACACTTCCATACGAATTAATTTAATAGTATGCCGTGACGGTAAAATAGTCAATCTCGAAAATCAAATTAGTAGGCAAAATATGAACAGTCCTGCGCATTTGCCTGATAGCCTCATTCCATTTGTCCTACATGAACTTCGTCAGATTGCTCAACTGATTCCGCGCTAGACGATACAGAAAATCGCCACTTGGCAAGAAAGCTTCCTGACTTTCGGTGTCGTTTTCAATTGCCACAACAGGCAATAGACTTTCGACTATTGCTCCATTTAGAAAAAGCTCTTTTAATCCGTTTGTTTATTATCGGGTGGGTTCAAATGCCTTTGGCATGCTGACACGATGCGTCTTGCCGGGCACCACTTCCACCTCTTGAGTAATGGTCTTATAGCCTGGCTTCGTGAACCTGAAGAGTGTCTTACCAGGAGAGATTCGGGTGTTCCGGGAAAAGGGTTGCCACTGTTTCGCCTCGTCTTGCCATTCAGCCGTCACCCGTTTATCAGAAACCTCCAAAGCTGCTCGTACAGGCGACGCAAGCACAACCCGATACATATTCAACTTCTGGAGCGTCTGGGTGGCCTGGACAACAGGAATATCTGCGGCCTTGGCCTTGGCAATTGCCTCGGCGAGCTTAGTCACCTGGTAGTTTACAAATCCTAATTCCTGTGATGTCAGAGCAGTCCGGGCCTCTTCTTCGGCATTTCTTAAGACCGTGCCCCAATCCACGCTCTTCTTAAGCTGAGATTCACACTCCCTTTTCGCTGCATCCAACTGAGCAAGATCTGCGCCATCGGTAGATCCGAGCGCCCGCCAATCTTTGGCGAGCGCATCACCTTGAATCAGTTGGCCCCCTTTATACGCGGCCAAAGCTTTCTGGAGAAGCCCTGATGCCATCTTGGTACGACAGGTTGCACGCGCTTGCTCAATACGCTTTGTTCCTGCAACCACCCTGCTGGCGTCACACTTCTTCTCCTTTACAAAATCCTGCCAATTCTTCTGTTCAACGTCGCCTGAAACGAGCGCTTCCGGCGTGCCCAATCCGTAAAGGGTCTCGATCTTAGCCACCATCTGATCAGACTGCCCCACAAGCCCGTCCTGACGAGCCTGCTCTATCTTCTGTATCTTCGCGACTGCATCGGCACGTCCCTGCGCTATTTCTTCTTCATAGCTGAGACTGAGTTGTTCGCCAATCAAATTTTTCACTCGCTTAATCGTCTGTCCCCACGCTTCACGGTTCTTATCCCCTTTATCTACTTCTCCCAGAAGATAGGAGGCAATAGCCGCTTTCCGAAGTTCATCACACTTGGCCAAATCGCGCCTCTGTTCATCTGTGATCACGGACTTCTTCGACGTTTCCATCCTCAATCTTTCTTCTTCAGCCTTTCGAGTGGCTTCCGCTTTCGCTAATTCAGCAGCCGCTTTCTTATCCGCCTCGGCCTTTGCCAGTGCCGCAGCAGCCCTCTTATCAGCCTCCGTCTTTCCCAGTTCAGCGGCCATCTTTTTTTCATCTTCCGCCTGCTTGTTGGCCTCTGCCTTCAGGCGTGCACTTTCTTGGGCGCTCTTTCCAACCTGAACGGTCGCCTCGGTCTTTGCGGTACGAATTTGCGACCCCTGAAGACTTGATACCGTATCGGGCTGATAAACCTTCCATTCGTTCCAAAGGTCTTCTTGGCGTTGGCCCTCCTTCATATCCCCCATCTTGTAAGCATCTGCTGCCCTTTTACTTGAACGCAAGGCCTTTGTTTCTGCCACTGTACGAGCCTGCTGCTTCAGTTGCGAGACCTGATTCGTCTTTTCCGCAAAAGCAAAATATTGTAAAGCAAGTTCGGGGGTCGCACGTTCTTCACGTACAGTCATAAGGCGCGACGCACCATCTAGCAGTTGCTTGAGTAATTGAGCAGCCTTTTTTCCATAAGCCTCATAAGCCGCAGGCGTCTCAATGGCCTCTACATCACGTACCATCTGTTCACGTTGCTTCTCGACATCCGCAAGAAGTTGCTGAAAAAAAACAGCATCCTTCTTCATCTGGAGACTCGTCATAGGCTTTTGGAAGATACTCGCCAGTGGCTTGCGAAGCATGAAGATACCACCCACTAGAAGCAACAGAAGAGAGGCTGCAACCGCCAGTCCCTTGCCATACCGAACCAAGAAAATTTGCTTCGAAAAACCTGCTGCCCGCGCCGCCTGAGCAACGGGCGTCGGACTAACCGATTTTCTGGAGGATCTTGACGGCTCCGGACGAGCAGCAGGCTGCGGGAGAGGAGGCTGTGCAATGGCCTTCTGCTGGTTAGCCTTTGCATCCGCACGGACACTCTTTTTCAGTTTTTCAAATTCAGCCGGATCAGCTGCCATGGTAGCCATGGTTTCCGCGTCGACAGCCATGGTCTTTTCCGTGGCACCTTCTTCATCTTCTTCATGCAGTTCAGGCAAGGGAGCCACACTCTTCTTTCCGGCAACCTTAAGCCCTTTTACTGGCTTTGAAGGCGGGAAGGCCAACCCCTTTCCTGGGGTCGCATCCAATAGACGCTTCAGAACGTCCACAATGTCCATCATGTTGGAGAGACGTTTGGAGATATCTGGCTCGATCGTCGACTCCATCAAGGACTTGAGTATCGGATTCCCGAGAATAATCTCATCTTTGATTTCGGGTCTCGGCGGATTCGAAACGGAACGGGAAAGGTAGGTCAGCCACGCTTGGCTGCCAGCAGGCAATCTCGGGAGCGGAAAACGCCCCGTCAATGCTTCGTATAGACATAAGCCAAATGCATAAATATCGGATGCTGCGCTGCCACGACCCCCATCGCCACGCGCAAACTCAGGCGCCATGTAATCCAACGTACCTGGCACATGTCCCATGTGCGTCAGCGTGGCCTCTTCGTTACGCGCAACGCCAAGATCCATAATGCAGGCAACATGCGGCTTGCCTTCCGGAAAATAAAGATTCGACGGCTTTAAATCACGATGATAAACCGTGGCCTGATGCAACAATGCCAAACCTTCAGCATAACGGATAAAGGCAACAAGGGCCTCTTCATAAGTGATTCCTGCCCGCGTGCCAGTCACAGCCTTGATTTTTTTGAGCTGGTCCCTCAAGGATCCGCCTGGCATGCCATCCAAGTAGTTCATCACCAGTAATCCATGGCCGCCCAGCATTTTCGGTTCTGTAAAGTAATCAATAAACTCTACAATGCGATCATCCTCGAATTGTTTTAATGTCTCTGCTTCTCGTTCGAAGCGATCTGTAAAACGAACGTCCAGCAAATACTTGATCGCCACAAGTTGATTTCCCGGATGCAAGCGCGCCTTATAAACCCAGCCAAACCCGCCGCCGCCCACAAAATGAAGCGCATCGTACGTACGTCCATTCGTCCCTTTCCACGTGGTCATCTTCAGCGAAAGGAAGGCATCAGCAAGCTCCTGAAAAGACTGCTGCCGGTCTGCCGGATTGACGGCAAGCCCTTTTGTCAAAATATCATCGAGCCCCACAACCACCGAACGGAGCTTGTCATCGACCTTGATATCGCCCTTTGCCTGTGCCACGCTCCCGCGCTCGTACGGCAGGTTTCCCGAGAACATCTCGTGAACACACAAGCAGAAGCTGAAGATATCGGACTGTACCGGCGTTTCCTTGGAACCGAGGAAGAGTTCTGGCGCCATATAGTCGAGTTTTCCAAAAACACCCGTGCTGTTCGTCTGCTCCGTGGGACGCGTCGTCTTAGCCACCTCAAAGTCGATCAGCTTGACATCTCCGTTGTCACATAGAAAAATATTAGAGGGCGTCAAGTCGCGGTGGATGATGTTTTTGGATTGTGCGTAGCAAAGCGCATCCAAGCAGCATCGACCAATTCGCAGTGCTTCATCTGCATCCAGACCTGATTGCAACGCGGTAATTTTTTGTTTCAGCGTCTGCCCATGCAGATATTCCATGATCACAAAATGGTAATAATTGAAGACTTCTTTTTTGGATAAACAGCCGTAATACTTGAGGATGCCTGGATGATTGAGTGCAGCCAGCGCGGCGGTGCGTGTATTCAGCTTATGGAAAGCCTTGCCGTCACTGTCCTGTACAGTCATGACCTTGATGGCCACCTGGTCACCGATCTCCACGCCGTCATACTGCTTCTCAACACAGCTCGCGATATATATCACGCCTTGGCCACCCTCGCCTCCAGGTAGCTCCCCCATAACTTGAAAGCAACCTATTTTAGTATTTTCGGCATCTGACATCGCTTACACCTATTTACTTCGCTTCGTTTGAAATTGCATTAACTATATTGACCAAACGCAATCTGCTCGCGTCATTGTCCATCGACAGCGTTTTCAGTTCAGCAGTCTCCTTAACGATGTTCTCCCACGTCTTCCGATTCGCATCTTTCATACGTGTCTTTTTCACGTAGATCTCAACCGCATTGGTGTTCAAGAAGAGGGCAAGAGATTTTGCGTATTTTTGGACTGACTCCAGTTGCTTTTCTGTCAGTTGTTTCAACTTGCTAGCCGTCAACGTCTGACTGTCTGCCCACTGAAGCAAATCAAGCCTCGCCTCGTCATAATCCGTCACCAGCGGACGCGTCTCAATGTTCCGGGGCGCATTGATCACCATGAAGGTGTAGTACGTCTTGGCTTGCGCCTCGTGCTTGGCCATACTGACCAAGCTCAATACCGCTTTCTCTCGCTCAGAAGCGCCCACATCCGACTGCCCCGCCGTGATCGCAGATGCCAGGCGCGCAGCATCTTCCTCTGCCTTCTGTTTTTCAGCAGCTAACCGCAGGCGCTCGGTCTCTGCCTTTAGGCGTTCGGCAGCTTTTTTTTTCTCAGCCTCCGCTTTCACGCGTGCCACTTCAACCACCTTCGCTGCCTCAGCCTTCAAGCGCGCCTCGTCTGCTTTGCGTTTATCTTCCGCAGCCTTCTGAAGTTCGGTATCAGCCTTTTCCTTTTCGGCCTTCAAGCGTTCCGCTTCAGCCTTCTTCTCTGCTTCAGCCTTCACTGCGGCCTCTTCTATTGTACGCTTTACAGCTTCGGCCTTCAGACGCGCCTCTTCTGTCCGTTTGGCCTCAGACTCAGCGTTCCGCTTGACTTCCGCCTCTTCTGCCGCACGAATCTGTCCCAGCGCCTGACGCCGGGCTTCATCTTGTATCTTTTCTATAAGTGCAGCCTGCTTTTCAGCACTTTTCTTTAAATAAACACCCAGTCCTGCTCCGCCAACTCCCGCAACAAGCAGGACACCAATCACAATCAGAAGAAGCTGGATCCCCTTCTTCTTTTCACGCGGTGGTTTTGAAACCGTAATAGGTGCTAGCGGCGTCCTATACTCGGTCAGCCGCGTGACACCATCGGCGACAGGATCCAACGGCGTCTGAGGTGTCAAATTGGAATCTGTCTTTGCATTCCCCCAATCAGGCGGGAACTGCACCAGCAAACCTGAACTCGGGACCGGCTCCGGCAATGCCCCGACTTTCACAGCCACAACTGTCACATTATCCTTGCCGCCATGCTTAAGGGCAGTCTCTATCAGCTTGCGAACCGCGGATTCCAGATCAGCTTCCTGCTGGACGACTTTTGCAATGACAGGGTCATCCACCATCTTCGACAGTCCGTCGCTGCAGACAATGACCGTATCGCCCTCGGCTACTTCAAAGGGCGTTGCCTCGACTTCCGTTTTTACAGACAACCCCACCGCACGTAGAATGACACCGCGGAATTTGGGATTTAAATCTTTTTCATCCTTGATACCCGCTGCATTTGCCAACGAGTGATCGCGCGTAATCTGGTTAATGGTACTCCCATGGATGTGATAAACACGACTGTCGCCCGCATGAAGCGCAACGGCTTTCGTGGGATGCTCTGGATCAAAGCAGACACCTACAAATGTAGAACCCGTACCGCTCTTGTTGCGTTCATTCGAACGCTTTAAAATCCAGGCCGAAGCATCATTGACAGCCTGGCAGACCCATGCATGGGATGCAGCACACGATAACGGAACCGCCGGATCAAAGGCCTTCAACGTCGTGGTCAACGCATCCACAATGGCCTGAGAAGCGATCTCGCCATCTTCGGCGCCGCCCATGCCGTCGGCAACAATAAAGACGCCATAGTCAGGAAAAATCTGATAGGCGTCTTCGTTGTTCTTGCGCTTATTTCCAACATCCGTCAGCGCAAAGCAGGTAAGATGTGAATAACATGCCGCCATAAAGCCTCCATCCTGATCTACCCAAAAATCATCATAATGAAATTTTGATACACCAACATAACACCGCTCAGAAAGTGGTTGTTTCTTTGATCGCCCACCTTATAACGCATAACGATACATTTTTAAAACACGATTAAATTTATCATTGTTTAACCCTGCTTGTCAATGAAGCTTTTAATGCGTCGTCCTCCGATATTCTGCAGGCGTAAGCCCGAAATATCGCTTGAAGAGATGGTGAAAATGACTGACGCTGTCAAAGCCTAGCTCGGTCGCGACCGCCACAACCTTTGCCTCGGGCTCACTCAACAAGCGCGCAGCCTTCCGTAAACGCAAACGATTAATAAAGTCTGTTGGCGTTTCGTTGTAATATTTGCGAAACGTCTTGCAGAGGTGGCTCGGATGACATCGGCTGGTGTTATGCATGCGCTGGATGGCGTCCTTCAAACTCTCCCATCCCTCCGCATCCTCCCGGAGCTTTGAAAGCCAGAGGGGTGGCACACGGTTGTTGTCCTGTTCAGCTTGCCCAGACCGCCCCAGATAATTGGCAAAGAGCTGAGCCGCCAGCGCCCGTCCCATGGGGGTGCTGTTCTCAGGATTGACCGCCTGCTCGTTACTGATGCTCTCCAGCTGCAGCATCAGCGTATGTGTCTCTTCAAAGGCCAACTGAACATAGGGCGACTCCGAAGGCGTATTAAACCGGTTGGCAATCGCCGGCGCTGCAAGATAGTCCATAAGCTCGCGCACCACAGCCGATGAAATCACCAAGCTCGCAAAGACCACACGCGCGGAGTTGACCGGCAGCAACCGATGCAAATCGTACGGACGGACAAAGATTAGGGATCCCGGCGGCAAAATATGGTGCCCGCCATTCACCTCGTGCATCAAATATCCCTTGGCTAAAAGGAGTATTTCAGCAAATTCATGGAGGTGGAAGGCATAAATGTCTTCGCCGTTCAACACGGTCTTTTCCTCACTCAAATGCGGAAAACTGTTCATGACGTACACCTCGCCGTCCTGGAACATGTACAGGAAAACAGCGGTCTGCGTCTTTTGCAGGAATTGTTCCTGCTGCACATTGAGTGGCGGATCCTCCGAAACCGCCTTCTGCACTCTTTTCCGAGGAAGTTTCTTTTTCATATAAGGCAAATATAGAGCATATTTTTGGAAAAGCAAGAACAATCGATTTAATTGCGTTTTCAGTCTATTTGTAGTATTCTCTAAAACCATTGCAGGGATTATTGTTAATGAGTGATGCAATTTGAAAGGAACACACCATGCCAGATTATGATACACTGAAAGTTGCCATGAAGAGTGGTAAGGTCCCCGAAGTCAAACGCTTGGTCGATCTTCTCCTCACAGAGGGCGCACCCGCAAAGGACATTTTGAACCTCGGCTTGCTTGACGCTATGAATGAAGTCGGCCAGCGTTTCAAAAAGAATGAGGTGTTCGTCCCCGAAGTTCTGGTCGCTGCACGTGCCATGAAGGCAGGAACCGAATTGCTCAAGCCCCATCTTATCAAAGCAGGCGTTCAGGCCGTCGCAACCGCCATCATGGGCACGGTCAAGGGCGACTTGCATGACATCGGCAAGAACCTCGTCGTCATGATGCTTGAAGGCGCAGGCTTCCAAGTCATCGACGCAGGTGTGGACGTTGCCCCTGAAAAATTTGTCGACCTGGCCAAGCAGCACAATGCAAAGATCATCGGACTCTCCGCGCTGCTAACCACCACCATGGCTAGCATGAAGACAGCC
>JBAXCC010000013.1:0-25367 GCA_037141675.1 bacterium
GGAACTCAATAAACTCACAGCCTAAAAACGTTCATTTGATCTTGCAAGTCACCTATTTATTTGCTTATTTCATGGACTTTTTTTAAACGCTTGTTTGACATGAATAGTAACATCCGATACAGTATGCCAAAACTTAGCGAGGAGAATTAAGGTATGGAAACATCACGTCGTGAACTGTTGAAGACAATTGCAGGCGCAACAGCTTTTGGTGTCGCAGCATCACCAGTGGTTGCGTGGGGTGCTGACGCACTTAAAGGGCGCATCAAACAGTCGGTCGCCGCATGGTGTTATGGTGGCTACATGAAGAAGAATAACATTTCCATGGAGCAGTTTATCGCCGCCTGTGCGGAGATTGGATTGAAGGGCGTGGAGATGATTGGTGAGGAACATTGGCCACTTCTCAAGAAGCACAACATGGTGTGCCCCATGATTTCAACGCATTCCATCGGCAAGGGATTGAACCGTGCTGAGAATCATGACTCTTGCCTCGACAGCGTACGCAAATACATCGACAAGGCAGCAACGTGGGGTTATCCGAATGTGATCACCTTCTCCGGTAATTGCGGTGGACTGGACAAGCAGCAAGGCCTTGAACAGTGTGTGATCGCGTTGAAAAAGATTGCACCTTATGCGGAAGAGAAAAAGGTGACTATCTGTATGGAATTTCTGAACTCCATCAATCACAAAGATTATATGGCTGACACGACGGCTTGGTGTGCTGAGTTGGTGAACCGTGTCAATTCCCCGCGCTTCAAAGTGCTGTATGACATCTACCACGCTGCTATGATGAAGGAAAATCCGCTGGCGGATATTCAGAAACATGCGTCTTGTTGGGGGCATTACCACACAGCAGGCATGCCTGGACGTGGCGATATTGATCCTGGCATCCAGACGCTGGATTATGTTGCGATTGCCAAGGCGATCGCGGATAGTGGATACACGGGCTTTTTGGGACAGGAGTTTTCTCCAAAAAATGCGGATGCCATGCAGAGTTTGCGCAATGCAGTAAAACTGTGCGATGTCTAGGGCGATGACGCTTCGCCATCTACAAGGTCAATGTGTCTCCTGCGGCCGGCCATCTCCATGGCCGCATGTCGAGAGTTGCCCGTATTGCGGCGAAGAGGTATTGATGCCGCGCTTATGGGTTATCTTGCGCAGGGCATGGGGTGCGGTCTTTATAGTCGCAATGGGAATGGTCGTGTTGCTTCCGATGATGCAAGGCAAGCATGTCCGAAGTCATGGTGCATGGTCCATTCAGAGTTGGATACTGGTCAGTGTCGCATCCTCGCTCTTTCTGATGCCTCATACTACCCAAGATGTGATCGTCTGTTCTCAACGGGAGCTACTCGCATGGCAGATCAAGAGTTTCCTCTGCGCTCTTGCTATCGGGGTAAGCTCGTTGATATGCGCCGCTCAGATTGTATATGCCCACTCTGATGGTTTACTGACACTCTTTGTTGCAATACTAACAGTTTGCCTGTTGGTTTCTCCGTGGTTCTTCCGACTCTGTTCATGGCGCATGTGGATTGGCATTTTTCTGATTTTTGCGTCGCGTGTTGTGTGATTGTTGTGAATTCAGCTTGAAGTTATCGGCAGAAAAATATTATACTCACACGAATTGATTCAGGGTGGTATGTTTTCTCTTTTGGGCTCGCTGGAGAATCAAACTCCCTCGATTTCTTTATTACAGGTGATGGCCATGTGTTTGATTGGGTACTCGTGAGAGCCATGGCATGCTTTTGTGCCGGATGAGTGATGGTGAATATGAAATTCGTGTTAAAGGTTGAAGTTGCAGTGGTGTTTCTTCTGGCTGTTGCTGTGACAGTCCGTGCGCAATCCGTTAAAGCCGATGAAAAAGGCCTGTGGGATGTTTGGTGCGTCGGAACGAATAGCGCTTTCGCAGCATCGGAGGTTGCGGAGGCTTGCAAAAAATTCAGAACCAGTGCGCCACAGGACCCGTTCACGGTAGTGGTCTCTGGCCTTGAGGCATGGAATCGTCTGAAGAGCGGCGACACGGCCACCGCAACCGCGATCTTTAATGCCATGTTGGTCAAGGGCCCCGCGACGGGGCTCCGCAAGGCGGGCGACGAGATGGCGCGGAGCTGGCTCAGCCGGATGGACCGCGAGCAGGTGACGCGTGCGCTGAAGGAGTGTTACAAGCGGGATATTGAGTTTCCGGTTTCACTAGATGCGGTCAAAGTACTCGGGGACAAAGCCTCGATCCCCTTGACGGATCGCTGGGGTAAACCGTGGACCTATCGGAGAGGAAGTACGATTAAGGGGATGGAAACCCAACGATATGATTTGGAATCGGCAGTATTGGGGACACGTTCCGATCTGAAGGGCGCGCTGAAAATGGGGTATGCCGAACGTATGGATCTTAAACCTGTCCGCATGATTTCGAGCCCCAAGATTATGGTTGAGTTCAAGACTGAAGATGGTCGCTCCTTAATCCGTGAGGAGGGCGACCGGGCGAGCATTGTTAATGTTGTTTATGTGGGAACTCGCATTATCGTGTTATCGGACGGGAACCATTGGAGTGTCATGGCCAAACCTCGGTAACTATGGAGTCTTGAGTTCAGGACATCGTCCGCGTGGGATGTCAAAGGATGAAGAGATAATTTGGTGATATGAAACTGGAATCTTGCAAAAAATTAGAGTTTGGACGCTGTGTGCCGCTGGAAGAGACCGTCCAGCGACTTGAAGTTGCGATCGGTGCCCGATATGAATATCGCCTCTTTGAGACCCGGGTCTCGGACCGTCTTTACTGGTCAGCTTTGTATATTGACGACTTGGAGTTTCGTTCCATGGGCAAGGGGATCACACCCCTGCAGGCGAAAGCGGGGGCACTTGCCGAGTGTGCGGAGTGGGTGGCGTCGAAGGAACACACCGAATTGCCAGGGTATATGGTGGGGCATCAGTCAACCATTCCCGACGCGGTGGGTATCGAGCAGATGCTCCCGCATGTCGCTGTTTCGAAGGAGATGGTTGAGAAGATCAAGCAGACAGACATCGCGATGTTCTGGGTGGATGGTTTTTCCCTGATCACGGGAAAAACGGCAAAGATCCCTATTGAGTTTGTCCGGCGGATAGGTGGGCCCAGCGGTATGGCGGCGGGCAACCGCCGTGAAGAGGCGATTGTTCATGCGATTGATGAGGTCTTCGAGCGGCGGGTTCACATTACTGTTCTGAAGCAGAAGCTTGTGATGCCGACGATTGACATGGAGACGATCACGCATCCAGTCATCCGGGAGCAGATAGCATTCGTGAGAAGCAAAGGGATCGAGATTTATATCAAGGATCTGACCTTCGGCGGGGTGATGCCGTGTGTTGGCGCTTATTTCTGGGACCCAAACATCCCCGAGGATTATCAATTTCATCACTTCTTCAAAGTTGGCACCGGTTTCAATTTGGAGGATGCGTTGCTCCGTATCTTCACGGAGTATGCTCAGGGGCGAATGGCGGACGAGTTCATTGATGGCTCCAAGGCGGACCAGGAACGGGTCTTGAAGTATGATCTGCGTGCGCTCAAGTGCATTGCGGATGAAGGTGATAATTATCTGTCTGCTTTCATGTTCGGTTTTGTACCGCAGAGGACGGCGGCCTTTTTGAAAGAGGGGCCGATTGTGCCATTCCGGAAAGGTGAGAAGTTTTCGGATTGTCTTCAAGACATCGCGAAGGCCAAGGAGATCTTTGAGAAGCTGGGCAAGGATTGCTATGTGATTGATTTTACGGATCCGGAGATTGATTTTCCGGTGGTTGAAGTTGTTGTTCCTGGTTATTCAGATGTCTTACCCTACTATCCGGCTGAAAGCCACATATTATTCCGACAATACAATCGCAAGGATATTTTGAGCTCTTATGATGCGGCAGAGGGAGAACAATCCGCTGGCGGGGCATCGAACAAAAGTTTTTGATTGAGGAGAGGTCTTCGGGATTTTTTAAGTCCTTTTTTATGTTGATAACAGTAACAGGAAATGCTAAAGTTTAAACAATGAAATGATTCATGTTTGAAAGGAGAACCGATGAAAAGAGAAGCTAATACGATGGTGACCGCTGGCGTGGCTCTACTTGCCACAACCCTTTGCATGGGAACCGTCTTGGCAGGTGATGGCTCTGATGAGCCAGGTTTTGTGTCCTCCTAAGGCTCGCCAACCGCCTCCGGCTCCGCCTCGTTCCATATCTTCGGCGGAAACGACAGATCCATGTTGCTGCTGTCCAGTCACGCCCCAGGCGCGAACCGAAGCTAAGAAACCGCCACAGCCCCCAGCCCTTATTACGAAGCTGAAATCCGAAACAGTTCAGTCGACGAAGGAAGAAAAGAAGAAGTAATTCCTAGGTCGAACGAATGCTGAACGGATAATAGATGCGAGACGAAGCAAGTCTTCAGAGTGCTTTGTTTGGTCGTAAACGAGCACCTCTGATCCGTACAGAAGGCTATGGCATTTTGCCATAGCCTTTAGTCCAAAAGCTGGAATTTCGGTAAAGGGTATTTGTGCTGTGTGACAGGGGTTACATACTCACAAGATGCCCCAGCTATTAAATTTAGTTGATGCCTCGTTTAGCAGGCGCAATCAAAAAAGCGTTGGATTCTTTAGATGGAATCGGCATATTGAGTCATGGCGCGAGTGTTTTTAAAACATGTGTGACGAGGTGAAGGGGAGAGCTTATGAAATGTGTTCTCTTTTGTTTTTTCGGGTTGATATTGGCGCTGTCGCCGGTATTGGCGCAGGATGATCTCGACTGGAATGCGACGCCGAATGATGTGAACAATCTGCTGAAAAGCATGAAGGACATGATCGACGTGAACTACAGCGTACAGGTGGCTACGCTGAGTGAAGTTTCGGGCGATCCGGCGAAGAACCCGATTCTTTTCCGTTCAGGACATTATAATTTTTCTTATTCGGATGATCAACGCAAGCGCATCCGCGAATATTGTCTTGCTGGTGGCATGATTATCTATAACACAGGGCTGGGTTCAGCACCCTTCTACCGGTCAGCTGTCAGGGAGTTGGCGCAAATCTTTCCAGAGCAACCGGTTCAGCGGCTATCCTCGGATCATCCGCTTTTCCATTCCTACTATGATCTGGATCATGTCAAGTATTGTCCAGGTGTGAAAAAATCTGGCTTTGTCGGTGACGAGCCATGGTTTGACGCCGTGGAGATCAATTGCCGCATTGTTGCGCTCGTATCACGGTGGTGCATGGCTGTCGGATGGGAGGACAAAGTTCTGCCGGAGTATCAGGCGTATGAGGCTGATTCTGCAAAAAAGCTCGGCGTGAACATATTTTCGTATTCTTCAGCGATGCGCGCATGGGCCAAAAGTCAGGCGCATGCCATTAAGTTTGTTGACAAGCCAGAGTCGAGTGCCGACAAGGTCGCGCTGGTGCAGGTGATTTATGACGGTGTCTGGAAGACCCGGCATGCGGGGTTGTCCGTCATTTTGCAGACCTTCAATCTGAAGACGGATGTGCCCGTGAAATATACTGTCAAGGAGATGCGGCTTGCGGATGCGGCCATCTTCAATGCGCCGTTGCTGTATCTGACCGGTCACGAGAACTTCACGTTGAGCAAGGCCGAGGCGGTGCAACTGAAGAAGTACCTTGATAATGGCGGTTTTCTCTTGGCCGAGGCCTGTTGCGGTCGTAAGGGATTTGATTTGGCGTTTCGTAAAATTATGGCGGAGCTGTATCCGGCTGCGTCCCTGCGGGATATTTCTCCGGGCAACGTGATTTTTTCGATGCCGAATGATGTCCAAAGGGTTGGCGTGACGCCAGTGTTGCAACAGGCTCTGGGCTCGGCTGTTACCAGTCCTCGACTGGAAGGCGTGGAAGTGAATGGACACATCGCCGTGATTTACAGCCCGTATGGCATGGCGGGTGGATGGGAGATGTCGCAGAGTCCTTATGCTAGGGGATATGATGATGTGAGTTCCCAGCGTTTGGGGCAAAATATTTTGATGTATTCCGTAACGCAGTGATGAGGGGGGAGTATGAAACATTTTTCAGTACGATATATGGCGGTGATCTTGTTGAGTGTGTTGACGGGGCTCTCGGTCCGTGGCGTCGCAGTTCCGAACGGTAATGAATACGCGCTAAGGCTGGTTGAGGCGAAGACACCAGCAGAGCGAAAAGCGGTCCTCGCTGAGGGGGTTGGAAAAAATCATTTCTTCAGATATCTTCAAGTGCTTGAGCTCACAAAATCCGACAATAATGGTGCACCGGTTATCTTTTTGAAGACCCGTGAGCCGAGTTCAGGAATGCAGGTTAGCTTTTTGGTCCAAAAAAGTATTTCATTGTCGATTCTGCTGAAAGACCCAGTCACAAAGGTCGGGGATGCTGTTGCAGCGGTTGGCGTTATGGAGCGTGTCGATCCGGTTAAGAAGGAAATAGTACTGAACCCGGTGATCTTGCGCTATAAAGATCTGCTGGCACCTAAGGTCGGCAAAGAGATGCTTTCTGAACGGGATTCGTCCGCGATCATCTATTCCTTCACAGGAGGCAAGAAGGCGGTGAATGTCTCTAAACGCGATGAGGACCTCGTCGCGAATGAGAAAGAGATGATCGAAAAACTTGGGAAGGACGGTTGGGCGGAATACCTGCTTGCTGAAATCGCCAAGCGTAACAAGGCGGAAATCATTGAACGTGACAAGCTAGACATTTACAAAAAGAAGGATCAGAACAGCGCGAAGTGACGATAAACGGCAGATTGTAAATTTATGGCAAAAAAAATAAATGTCAAGGGGCACGTCACCGAAAAGGTGAAGAAGGGGCCAGCGGAGGAAGGGATCAAGGCTTTTCTGAATCCCGAAGAGATGCACAAGCTGAGCCGCATTGTGTTGCAGTCAAGATATGTGGTGGAGGGGAACCTCGCAGGTGCGCACAGGAGCCCTCTGAAAGGCGCCAGCTCCGAGTTTGCTGATCACAAGTCTTACGGCATTGGCGATGACCCCAAGCATCTGGACTGGAAAGTGCTGGGGCGTACGGATCGCTATTATATCAAACGGTATGAAGACGAAACCAATCTTAGGGTATATATCATTATAGACCGTAGCAACTCCATGGCGTATGGCAGCGGGGATATTACGAAGTTTACCTTTGCCTGCCGTCTAGCGGCTGCCTTGGGATATGTGGTGGTCAAAGCCAGGGACTCTGTGGGGATGTTCACTTATTCAGACAAGATGGATATGAAGGTGGATGCGCGCAATTCCCTGAATCATCTGAATAACACATTGAAGCGGCTGCAGCAAGTGGAGCCGGCGTCCATTACCAATACGGCGGAGACTTTGCATCAGATCGCCGAATCCATCCATAAGCGTGCGTTGGTGGTGTTGATTTCTGATTTGCTAGACAATGAAAAGGATATCGTACAGGCGCTTGCACATTTCCGGAAACGGTTGCACGATGTCATTGTCCTGCATGTCCTTGATCCGGTGGAAATTGACCTCTCCCTGAAACAGGGATTTGAATTTGAAGACCTGGAAACAGGAGAGCTTCTGACCGTGGACCCCCGCGGGATAGCAAAGGATTACCAGAAGGAGTTCGGGGCATTTCTGGACTATTACCGTGTGTCCTGTGAGGCGATGAAGGTAGACTATAGGCTGGTGAAGACGGATCAGTCGGTTGAGACCTATGCACGGGCGTATTTGGAAGAGCGTCGTCGATTGAGATAACGTATTATGATTTCTTTTTTGACCCCCATATTTCTAGCGGCCTTGGCAGCGGCATCGATTCCGCTGATTCTGCACATGATTCAGTCCAGCCGGACAGAGCGTCTGCCTTTCAGTACGATTCGTTTTCTGAAGATGGCCCAAAAGCGCTCTTCGCGGCGGATCAAGATGGAAAATTTTCTATTGTGGATGCTGCGGACCTTACTGCTCATTCTGTTGGCGCTGGCTTTTGCGATGCCGATCATCCGTACCAAGAAGTTCGGTAATCTCGTGAGTCGCACAGCACGGGATGTTGCGATCGTGATTGACGGATCCTACAGCATGAATTACCAGCTGAATCAGAAGGATGTATGGAACGAGGCCAAGGAATTGGCCGTCACGCTTATCGAGGGGCTTGGTGACAACGATCGTTTCTGCGTCTATCTGGCAGGTGATCATGTTACGCCGGTCTTCGAACAGTTGACCGGAAAGAAAGAGGAGGCGGCCACGCGTATTAGAGCGCTTCCGCAACCGACGGGTTCGTCCCGTCTGTGCCCTGCCACAATGGCTGCGTTGGATGCTATGGAGCAGGATGCACGCCGTGGCGAACGGGAGTTGCATATCATTTCAGATTACCAGATGCTTCCTTGGAGCAGTTTTAAAAAGGGGTCGAATTCCTCCAATACTGTGAGTGCTTCCGCTGTGCAGAGTGGAACAGTTCAGAACCCGTGGGATCCAGCCAAGGTGCGGGACAACACCACCTGTTTTGTCACGCTCCTTGGTACGCCTGACCCCGAGAATGTAGCAGTCATGGATGTTGAGGTGGAACCCAAGCTGATTACGGCGGAGATTCCCTGTCAGGTGACTGTCAGTCTACTTCGTGCCGGCCCTTCGCTGGATACGGCGGTGTCGATTTTTGTGGACGATAAGGAAGTGGCTCGGCGTTCCGTCACGATGGAGAAGGGTGCAGCGAAGAAGATGCAGTTCATGCTTCCGCTCTTGAGCGGTGGGATTCACGCGGTTAGGGTCGAGACTCCAGAGGATAGCCTTTCGGATGACAATCCGTTTTATTTTCTCATTCGTGTCCGTGAGAAGCTGCCGGTCCTTTGCGCAGGCGAATCGGATAACACCCTCTTTCTGAAAGCCGCTCTAGGTGTGGGCGCTGATGGCGTTTCGCCGATTAACGCAAAAATAATCCGGCCGGATGCGCTCTCTGGAGAAAACCTTGCCACCTACTCCTGCGTCTTCTTGTGTAACGCGTTGGCGCTACCGGGGCAGATGATCAAGCTGTTAGAAAATTATGTGGCTGCAGGGGGCTTATTGATTGTATTCCCAGGTGACCGTACCGCGATGTCCGATTATGGTCTCTGGGTGAACATGCCGTCGGAGCCAGGTTCGGTCAATGAACTGCCTGCGACGAACCGTAAGCGTCTCCTGGTCTGGGATAAGCCTCAACATCCTGTTTTATGGGGCCTCGCGAAGGCGGGTGTTGCACCGAGTGTCGTGATCAAGCGCCAACTCAAATGTCCAACGCTGAAAGAAAAAGCTGAAACGATTGTATCGACAGGCTCCGGCGAGCCTTTCTTGATGTTTCGTCCCCACGGACGTGGAGCGGTGATGTTGTTTGCCGTGTCGGCGGACCGTTCCTGGAGTGATTTCCCCCTCTCTCCGTTTTACCTGCCGATACTGCATCAACTTACGCAATATGCCGCCGGTGTCGGTGCTGGGAAACCTTATCTATGGGCAACGGAGAGTCTCGCTCTGAGGGAGTTCCTGCCGGAAGCCACGCATGATTCCACGATCAAGGATCCCGACAGCAAGCCAGTCTCCCTGCGAAGTACTGTGGTTGAAGGAGGGACGGATATCTATGCGGAAGGGCTGACAAAGCCTGGATGCTACACGTTGAGTACCCCTGGTGCAGGAGCCGCTAAACCAGCGCTGGCGGTCAATATACCCCGCGTGGAATCAGATCTTACCCCGCTGATACAGCAGGATATTCCGGAAATAGTCGGTGTTCCCGCGCTTCATGTGGCGATCGGCAAGGATGATCTTTTGAAGAAGCTGGAGGATTTTCGCATCGGCCAGTCATTAACCGAGTCGTTATTGTGGTTGGTCTTGCTGCTCGCTATTGTGGAGGTGTTCTATGCCAATTATCTTCTGCGGAAAAACTCAAAATTAACGGATGAACTGAAGATTGATCCCTCCGGCAGGGTGAAGGAAATACAAGTGTGATCATTTACGACCATATCGCACCGACAGCGACGATTGCGGTAGGTGTTTTGACGGCCCTCGCGGTTACCGTTGCAGGGTATTGGTTCTTTGTCAATAGGGACTGGATACAGGCTCTGATGATCGTGTTAAGGACCGTGTTCTTCCTATTGCTGGGGTGGTGCCTGCTGATGCCTGGTGAACGGACGGTTGAGACCATTCAGATGAAGCCCCGTTTTATCGTTCTGCTGGACAAGTCTCAAAGCATGACGATGACGCGCGGCGAGAAGACGACCAACCGCTGGCAGGTGGCGCAGTCGGTGCTCCAGATGCCGTGGGTTGCGAGTATGGAGAATAAATTCGAAGTCGACTTTTATGCCTTTGCTGAGGATGTCAGTTCAAAAGTGGCATTGAAAGAATGTGCGGCATTGAAGCCGGACGGTAATGCAACCCTGTTGCGGGACGCGCTGAGAAAAACAGCGGGACGGTATACTGGGATTGATGTGGCCGGTTGCCTATTGCTCAGTGACGGCCTTGATACGCGTGAGGCGTTCAAGGAGTGGGCGATGGAAAAACGGTCGTTCCCAGTCTTCTCCCTGCCGCTGGAAAAGGACGTGATCTGGGAGGATGAGCCGGACATCCGCGTTGAAACGCTTAGTACACCGCGCCGTGCAACGGTCGGCTGGCAGTCGGAATTAAAGGTCGTGATCTCGGGCCAGGGGACCAAGGGCAAACCTTTTATGGTCAAGCTGTTTAAGGATGATTTGCAACAACAGGAAATAGAGACTCAAATTCCTGAAGGTGGGGGCAACCGAGAGGTGGTGTTCAGACTGGATCACAAAGAGGTGGGCGTCAGCACCTATCGTGTTGTTCTGCCGAAGCTACCTGGAGAGACGCAGACCTCGGATAACGAATCCTCTGTCGTGGTGCAGGTTCAGGATGCCAAGAACCGCCTGATGTATGTTGAGGGCGCGCCTCGGTGGGAGTCCAAATATCTCTCTCGTGTCCTGCGTGAAAGCAAGCTGATCAGCCCGGCGATTTTTCTAAAGGGGCCGAAAGGCAAGTTCATGACCTACGGCGTGAATCAAGATATTGCGCCGGACATGGATGAAACCAAACTGTCGATGTACAAGATCGTTGTGCTAGGAAATCTCAGCGGAGAAGAGCTGGGTGACGAACGGGCACGGGCGCTGGTGAAATTCGTGGAGATGGGCGGGAGCCTCGTCCTGCTGGGGGGCAGTAATGGATGGGCCCCCGACGGCTTTGTAAAGACCCCCTTGAAAGCACTCCTTCCAGCTGCAGGATTCACTGCGAAAGCACAGGAAGGTGAGTATCGGGTAGCCCTGACGGATCAGGGGCGTTCCCATGCGGCCTTTGGAGGGGATGCGGGATTCTGGGACAAGGTCCCCTCGGTGCTCTCCCTGTTTCAAGGTGTCACGCCTTCGGCGGCAGCCCGGGTGCTCGTTGAAGCCCGGACCGATGGTGGAGCACAACCCCTGATTCTGGCTCAGGATTTTGGCCAGGGCAAGGTCGTGGCGATCTTCTCAGATTCGCTGTGGAAGTGGCAGCTGAGTTCGGATGCCATGAAGACCCAGCCATATCCGCGTTTCTGGCACCAACTGCTCTCTTGGCTCTCGCCAAAGGCTGATGCAGTGGAGGGTAAGCAGTGGGATATTTTCCTCGATCGCGAAGAGTGTTTCCTGGGCGAAGAGATTGAAGTCACCGCCAGGTGGATCGCCGAGGCTACGCCGCCTGCTGGGACGGTTGTCAAGGCGGAGATCACTTACCCCAATAAAAAGAAGATGCCCTTCTCTATGGCAAGCCAGGCGGCTTTGGCTCTCGCAGGGAAGATGGTCCCAGCCTACAGCTTGAAATTCAAGGGCGAGGCGCCTGGTATGTACTCCGTTACGGCATTTTCTGAGATCAAAGGACGGCGGACTGAATCCGAGTTAGCCTATTTTTCGGTCAAGCCGTATTCACCTGAATCTAGGCCCCGCCCTCCGGATGTTGAAACAGTAAAGGCAATTACTGCGAACAGTAACGGTACATTCTATAATTCAGCAGCTGATTTGAATCGCGCGTTGGTTTCACTGGCGCCCAAGCAACTCAAGCAGGACATCTCAAAGTATAAAACTTTCTGGCAGACCTGGATAATTCTCTCTATGCTAATACTGTCAATTGTGTTAGAATGGATCATTAGAAAAGTACGTAATCTCACGTAATAGTTTTTGGCAAGAGAAGAAATCTCACGGAGGATCGAAATGAAGACGATGGACTTTTGGTGTTGCATGTTGTTCAGTCTGGCAATGACGTTATCTTCCATGGCTGTAGAGTCAAACGTATGTTACAACAGCTCTTTTGACTCAGAAAAAGGCAATTTTGACGGTTGGAATATCAATTTTGACTGGACGGCCAACTCGCACCAGACGGGCAATCATCTCAATGTTTCTTATCTGCCTGAGTTCAAAGGCAAAAAGAATGTATTAAAAATGAAGGTTCCCGCCGGATACGAATCAAAGGTTGAAACACCCCTGATCCCGTACAAGATGGGGGATCGGTATAAATGCACGTTTGATATCTTCATTGAAGATGTGAATTTGAAGATACTCTTCCAGGGGTATAACCTGAAACCGGGGATCCCTCCTAGCGATAAACCGTTGATGCAGGACTTGAGGCGCTCCTACAAGGCCGAGAACATTGACGCGGCGAAGGGGGCCTCATGGAAAACCGTGACAGTGGAGTTTCCCATGCTACAGGTTTCGGAAACGGCCGCTACGCACTTAAAAAAAGTCAGATATATCACCGTCCTCATGTACGTGCCTGGGGCGACTTATGGAGCAGGTAATTTTTACGTCTCCAATATGAAGATTACCAAATTGCCGGTCCCATTCACGGTGAAGAAAGAGAAATGATTGTTTGGACTTGGTATTGTGCTCAGTGAATCAGTCGGTTGATTTGTGTGCGGGTCGTCAGTGAGCTTTGGGTGGATGAGTCCGCATCAAAACAAGGAGGTTATTTATGGCACTCTCAACAGTAGTTGAAAAGCTTAAAAATATCGGGCAGATGTTGAACCGATGGCGGGCGGAGATCCTGTTGACGGCCGGACTTGCTGTGATGCTCATTCTGCTCTGCTGTCTGGCGTGGAGTGATTTTTTGGCGCGTTATAGCCGGGACGGACGACTGATGGTTTGGAGTATTTTGCTGCTTGTCTCAGCGGTTCTTGTGTGGCTTGTGAAGAGGACGTTATCTCGCCATCATACTCCGGAGGGCGTTGCTGTCTGCGTGGAACAGACCTTTCCTCAACTCGACAACCACCTGATTAACTTCCTGCAATTTTCAGCTTCCAGCATCCGGGATGCCTTCATGGCGACATATGTCAAAATGGATATTCCACATTGGGACGGGCTGGATTTAACCTTGATGAAGGATCGTCGTACGCTGCGCCGGGCACAACTTGCATTGGGGGTGGCGGTCGTGCTGCTCGTGCTGCCTTTCTCTTTTCTGGGTCGGGCCTGGTTGGTTTCCATGGCGCGGGTGCTGAATCCGTTTGCCGAAATCGCGCCGGTAAGTTTGACACACATTCTCAATGTCATCCCTGGTGATGCGACAGTGTTGCAGGGTGGCGACATCAAGTTGGCTTGCACGGTGAAAGGAAAGTCCGGACATCAGGTGCGACTGGACGTGTTACCGGCGGATGGCGAGCTAAAGACCTATATTCTGGGCTCGATCAAAGGTTCTGAATCAGAGGTTTTCCCTTATACGCTTAATAAGGTCACAACAGCCATGAAATACCGCTTCCGGGCCGGTGACGCCTATGTCGCGGGTTGGAAGGAGATTACGTTGCGGCCGCCTCTGGCGTTCAACTCCCTTCTCCTGAAGGTGCTTCCTCCCTCCTATATGGGGCTGCCCGCACGGAAGTATGATGGACAGTCAAAGGCGATCGACATCCCATACGGTTCGAAGGCCGAGCTGTCGACCGCGTGCAATAGCTCGTTGCGCTCACTCATCCTTTCCGGGGCGGGTGCACCAGTGAATATGGAACTAAAAGGGGAGAGCCGGAATTGCGTTGCAACTCTTATCATCACCAATGGGGGCCCACTGACGCTGGCCGCAGTGGCAAAGAATGGTGACGCAGCTGAAGCCGTGATGGGGTTTAACCTTCTCCCCGACCGGCCTCCGGTGATCGCGGTCAAATATCCACAGAAACCAGTACCGCTGCCGCCTGGCTCTGCTCCAAGCATTGACTTCTCCGTCTCCGATGATTTCGGGTTCAGTGAAATCACCATCGAGCAACTTTCCTCTCCAGGGGACACGGCTGAACCACCCAAGGTGCTGAAGAGCTTTAGCCGGGCAGAAATTAAAAGTAAAGACCTCTCCTTCCTGTGGAAGGGTGAAATTCGCAGGATAGCCGATACGGGTAGCATCACCTTGCGGGTTGTGGCGAAGGACAATCGTGCGGTATCTCCAAATGTGACGGTCTCGCAGACGCTCAGTTTTGAGCTGGATGATATGGCCGCGGCAGCGAAAATCCGTTTGGAGGAGCTCAAGAAAAACGCTGAAGGACTGAGTAAGGTGATTGAACTCCAGCGCGAAAATATTGAACGGACCAAACTGCTTCAAGGAAATTTGATTGCCGCCAAGGACGAACAATGGAATGAACGGGTGGAACAACAGGAACTCATCCGGAAGACGGTTAGGTTACTGATCGAAAAGGGCGGTGTCAACGCTTTAGGAAACCTAGTGGCAACGGTCAAGAAACTGTATGTGAATGAAATGGCGGAAGTGATTCCGGCATTGAAGAAGGTTCCCGAAGAGAAGGATGTAACAGCGAAAGATCGGCAGGTCGTCCTGGCGCTTTCAATGCAGGAAAAAATCTTGCGTCAACTGACCTTTGCTGGAGAGTCGGCAAAGAAGGTACAGGAGGCCAATAAAAACAGTTCTTTGATCGGCATATTGGACGGTCTTATCACTGGCCAGGCGGACATCATCAAGACGACCTTGAAATGTGCAACCCAGAACGTCGCAGTAGCCTCGACGCTTGTTGCTCATCAGGATAAGCTGAGTTCGGAGCTCATCGCATTCATTAAGGCGTGCAGGGCAGAAGCGTCGTCCGGTCAGGGGGAAGATAAAGATCAGTCCGCTTTTGTGGAGTCTGTTGCGGCGTTCTGCGAGAAGGAAAAGATCAGTAATGACATGCTGCTCGCCTCCGAACAGTTGGATGGAAACAAAGCCGTTAATGCTGTTCCGCATGAGCGCACCGCCTATACTAAGCTTCAGGCTGCCCGGAAAAAGTTTGAGGAGGTCCAAGCTAACGGTGAAAAAGAAACGCGGCAGGAGATGATCGAGGCCATCAAGGTTGCGGAAGCCAAACTGGGAAAACTCAAGGAGTTGACGAAAAAACTCAAAGAGGAAATGGATAAAATTGAGGATAACAAAAACAAAAACACTAAAGATTTTGATGTCATGGAAGAGCAGGCCGCCGAGATCGAAAAGAATATCAAGGAGGCGATGCTTGAAATCCCCAAAGACCTGGATAT
This sequence comes from bacterium, assembly GCA_037141675.1. Lineage (GTDB taxonomy): Bacteria > Verrucomicrobiota > Kiritimatiellia > RFP12 > UBA1067 > CAIZQW01. Next base: position 15,394 of record JBAXCC010000013.1, read on the forward strand.
TTTTGCCCACCTGAATGTGGGGAACGACTTGGTGGAGGATGTCTTCTCCACGTTTGAAGAGGTTAAGCAGAAGGAAGGCTCTGGCGAGAAGACGCCCGGCGGAGGGCCTGTGGCGGAGAAGGCGGTGATCAAGCGTGAGTACCTTCTTGAAGCCATGGAAAAAGCCAAAGAACAACTTGAAGATTTTGAGATGTGGCTTGGAGCAGAACCAGACACCAAAAAGATTACCGTGGAGGCTGCGGACAAGGAGGAGATGCCGGAGGGGGTCGCGCTGACGCCCATGCAGACGTCGATGGAGGATATCATCGGTGATCTTCAGAAGGTCGATGAGAAACTTGCCAAGGAGGCCGATGACGGCGCAATCAATGCCGCCACCCCAGACATGGAAATGGGCGGTTTAATCACAGAAGGTGATACTACGACCTTTTCAGCCAAGGGAAAATCTGGCAACCAGACTCCTGATCACAAAGAACAGGACGGACGGTCGAATGTTGGGCGCCAAGGAATGTCGAGTGGAGAAACAGCTGCTGGTTCAGGCACCATTGGCAAGGGGGATGACGCTATTGAGGCGCGGCGCACTCAGGATCCCACCCAGTCCGGACAGGTCACGGCGGATGGCGAAGCAGATACAAAGGCCACGGGCGGTGGCAAGCTAGGATCGGGCAAGGGTGATGCTTGGGGCGAAGGCGGCGGAACGGATCGCATGGACTCAAGCGAGGCAGGCACTTGGTCCAAGGCATTGGAGAATATGGCCAAGAAGACAGACCAGGCTTATGCACAGGCATCCTTGAAAGGCTTGCGTACGGACTCGCTGGAAGCTGCTGCCCACCACATACGCCAGACCACGGATGCAATCTCGAAGGGCGTCCCCATCAGTCAGGTGGCGGAACTGAGGCGCAAAGTGATCGGGGCTTTGAAAAAGGCCAAGACGGAACTTGGCGAGGGGAGTGCAGCCAGCCTGGATGGACAAAATTTCATCTCGACCCTGAAAGATGTGATCGAGGCCGACCAGGAGCTGTCGCCTGAGAAATATCGGAAGCTGAATGCCGAATATTATAAAACGCTGAATGAAGTGATGTGATGAAGATAACCAAATTAGTTGTACTGTTTACGGGTCTTGTGCTCTCTGCATATGGGGTTGAAAGTTCCGGAGACTGGGTGGTTAAGGATGCGTCTGTCCGGTTCGTGGTGGATTTGGTCAACAAGCCCAGTCATCTGAGTGCAGGCTATTTTGTGTTCATTCAGGATGGAGGGCTGTTGCCGGGACCCATTCCAGAGTCAGTTGTGGTTGATGAGAGTGGCAATGCATTGAAGAGTGGAGTACTATGGCATTGCAAAGATACTGGGTGTGGTCTGGTCTTTGAATCTCCGACGGCTGGAGAAAAAGCGGTGGTCTATTTCCGCAGTGCAAAAAAAATGAATCTCTGGACAGCGCAGAGCGGCTTGACACCCAGTGCCATCTTCTGTGAAATCAATGACACACGGGAGAGAGAAGCTGCGATGAAACTGGGGGCCTTAGGAACTGTCGGCCCGAATGTCCGATGTTCTAATCAGGCATGGAAGACGGCAGCCTTGAGAGGCAAGTCGATCCCAATGGCCATGTGGGAGGGGCGGGCAGGAGGTAGCGCCATGTATATGTTGGCGTATATTCATGTTACGGATCCAGGACCCACATGGGTTGCTCCTCAGGTAAGATCTGGCAACATGGAGATCGCCATTGACGGCAAGATGGTGAAGTTGGCCAAAAAAAACGAGAAGGTCGGTGGTGTCGGGGATACGATTAATTTGTCTGCGGGTCTACATAAAGTGGAACTCTATGGATACAGCGTTGACCGTAATAAAGTCAGCGGTCCAATGATGTTCAGCTGGCGTACGCCAAAGACAAGCATCGACGAACTTGGCGGTCCCCGAGCAAAAGATTTAAGATATGCTGGAACGTCTATGAATGAATCGGTCCTGATTGATGAGAATAATGTCGTTAAATCCGGCAAGTGTCGTGTTTCTGATATCCATTCTCGGACAGGGCCGGTTGCCGCATTTGATGTACAGCCCGGCAGTCTGTTCCGGTTCCCGGAAGAGGATGAACTGATTGTTTACGGCCTGAAAGCCTGGACAAAGAATAATCCACCTGAAACTCGGTACAGTTGGCGTTTTGAGACGGCCCCAGAGGCTATGATCGACGGTCCCGAAATCAGTTGGCTCTTTAAAGGTGGACGATACACCCATGTGACGCTGACCGCGGAGGCGGCTGGGAAGAAGGCGTCAGCCAAATCGATTTTTTATACACACTCAACCGAAAGTAGTAGCTTAGATGATGATAATACGCGGCAGGATTTTAAACTGGCCTGCTATACGTTGCTGAGAGCTTCCCCCGACAAGGTGGATCCCTTCGCTCAATGGGATGGGACGATGTGGAACAATTTTTTCCGTGTTCTCGATCTGAAAGGTGCGAACACATTGCTAGAATATATCGTGACGCAGCGATGGAATTTTTTCAAGAAAAAGGTAGATCCTGACAAGAAGGAACTCCTACAGGATATCGTCCTCTTTTCCATGGGGCCCCGTAAGCCAAAGGAGGCGATGAAATTGGCTTTGGCCTTCAGCGAAGAGGTGTTCCCCAGTACCCGATCCACGGTGTTGAAGTTGAAGCAGGCGGAAATCCTAATGTATTATCTGGATGATTTGGAGGGTGCTCGAAAAATCATCACCCCTCTGCTTAATATCAGCGGAGAAGGGGGAGAGTGGGCCAAGGTACGAATGGGTGATCTTGAATTTCTCTCCCGCAACCTCAACGCTGCCACGCAACGGTACGGGGATGTCCAAGGCCGTTCCAAGGCTGAGGCCCAGGAGGTCCATGGGACGCGCCTGCGGGATTTGACTGCTGTCCCGAAGAAGGAAGTTGAACCTGAGGAACCCCAGAAAAAAGGAGGCAAGCGCGGCAAGGGTGGCTTGGCGGAAGAGAAGAATCATTTTATCCCGATGGTCGCCCCCAAGGATGTGCCCGCATGGAAACTGGCCGCTATCCGAGAGGTGGCTGCCACTGAAAACGTGGATATGCTGATCAGTCAGGGATTCTACCTTGAGGCTTTCCAGTCTTTGCAACGCTGGGAGCGGGCCTTCCCGATGGCTAAAATTACGGGCGATTACATTCTTCGCGAGGCCAAGCTGTACATCCGGTTAGAAGATTACAAACGGGCTCGCAAACTTCTGACCGCGTATTGCGAACAGGTTGACGTTTCGAATTTCCTGCCCGAGGCAATGCAAATGATTAAGGAATGCATGTATGCCATGAAGGAGCCTGACTCAGTTGTTGAGAAGCTTGAAAAAGAAATCCGCAAGCGGACAGTGTTTGGCGGCGGAGAGGAGAAATAGTTCATATGAAACTGTTGATAAAAACATGTGTGGGTGTTGTCCTGCTGTTCTTGACGATGTCGGCATGGGCCCAAGGAAAAGAACGTGGTCGGTTGTATACGGCACCGGATATGTCCGCTTCAGGCGGGATCGTGGGTCGAATCATTAAGCCGGAAATGCCGATCGTTCAGATATTGGCTATGCCGCCTGACGAGCCTCGCTTCGTCTACGAAGGACAGATCTCAGGTTCGAGTCGGCAGGCGTTCGCGTTTGCGAATCTTCCGATGGCGAAATACAACCTCTTCGTCATCTATGAAAATGAGTTTTTTGAGGGACTCCAGCTGTCATTCGACCCCGATACGCTAACGGATAAAGATCGTCAAGGAATCACCAAGATCGTAAATGAATCCGATCCGTTTTATAACAAAAAGACCATTCATCGCATTGCCGGAACCACCGGACGCGGCAACCTCGCACGCTGCGTGGTGACACAGTACCGAGATGGCCCTGGAACGGTCACAGCGGATTACCAAGCGCTTAATGGGCAGGGGCGCCGGACGTTTAAATTGATTTGGTTAAAGGATGTCGGCGTTGGCTGGCAGGTGGTCCAGAAAAGGGATCTCTATCCCGTGACGGTCGATCTCCGGTTGCTTAAGCCGACACACCATTACTCGGATCAGTTGTCGAACATCCGGGTGACGGATAAAGTGAAGAACTTGGGCGATATTGATATGAGTAACGATAAGAAAAACAAGTAAGGGTGATGAAAGGGTACTTCCATGGCTAGTCTGTTAGTGAAGAAGGGGCAGTTTGAAGGTCAGGCATTTGATTTTGCAGGCGGTGAAATATTGATCGGGCGTGACGAGACATGTTCCATCATGTTGGAGAACGATTCGATGGTGTCCCGCCATCACGCGAAGATTTTCTGCGACGATAAAGGTGGGTGGTGTCTTGCTGATCTAGAAAGCGCCAACGGAACGCTTCTCAATAATGTCGCTGTCGCGAGCTCCCCCTTGAAGGAAAATGATGTCATTTCTGTCGGCGGCACGACCTTTGTCTTCAAGAACACGGATAATCTAGCCGCTGAAAATGTCCCGCCGCCTGCCCAGGCGCCCGCTCCGAAAAGCGCCCCTGAACCCAAGAATATGACGACGGAGGACGATCTCAAGTTGGTCAAACAGATGCGTGAATCCATGGATGCTATCCGCAAGGAGGTAGCCAAGGTTATCATCGGTCAGGAAGACGTGCTCAATGAGATTTTAATGTGCATCATCGCGGGAGGACATGCCCTGTTGATCGGCTTGCCTGGGCTGGCTAAGACCCTGACCGTCAATACGATCGCCAAAGTGCTGGATATGAAGTTTAAGCGTATTCAGTTTACGCCCGACTTGATGCCGTCGGATATCACTGGAACCGAGGTCCTGGAAACAGACCGGGTGACCCAGCAGAAGGAATTCCGATTCATGCAGGGACCGATCTTCTGCAATATGCTGTTGGCGGACGAAATTAACCGTACGCCGCCGAAAACGCAGGCCGCGTTGTTGGAAGCCATGCAGGAGAAGCAAGTCAGCGTCGGCAAAGAGGTCTACAAGCTCGACAAGCCCTTCTTCGTGTTGGCCACGCAGAATCCTATTGAGCAAGAAGGAACATATCCGTTGCCCGAAGCACAGCTTGACCGGTTCATGTTCAATATTTTCGTGGACTATCCGACGATGGATGAGGAGGTGGAGGTCATCACCCGGACCACCATGTCGGCGGGCGGAGAACCCAAGGTGGTGGTCGACAAGAAGGCTGTGATCCATCTGCAGGAGGTGGTGCGGAAAATCCCTGTCTCCCAGCATGTGATCAGCTATGCTGTCAAACTGGTTCGCGCAACCCGTCCGGGCGATGAAGCGGCTCCGGAGTTCACCAAGAAGTACGTCTCGACTGGCGCCGGACCGCGTGCCGGACAGTTCTTGATCTTGGCAGCCAAGGCGCGTGCTGTGTTGGAAGGCCGTATCCATGTCAGCTGCAATGATGTCCGAAAAGCCGCTATGCCGGTGTTGCGCCATCGTATTCTCACCAACTTCTCCGCCGACTCTGAGGGGATTAACTCCATCTCTATTGTCAAGCGTCTGCTTGAAGAGGTGAAGGAGCCTGGTGTTGAGACATACGAAGATCCGAAGGCCGCACCCAAAAAGAAGAAGTAATATGCTGAGGTTTTGTGATGATATTCCATCTCAGAAGAATACTCGTGTTTGTTCTGGAAGAGGCGTCTTAACCTTAATAGACCGAGTGCTTCGGTTTCTTCTGATAGCCCTGCCTTTAACCTCCAGTGCCGATCCAGTGACGCCCGCGCCTAGCGAGCCTATTATACGGGGTGTTGATTCTCTACCGCTCGAACAGCGCCGCGCTTTCCTGCGCGGAACGTTATCCGATTGGAGGATAGATACTGATGACCATCGGGGCAAACAACCCCCTCCTGCACAGAAGCCTTATCCGGCGGACTCAAAACGGCTGGATTTGGTCGCTCCCTCTGAATTCAAGGTCGGCACAAACAGCGTGCTGGACGCTATCAGCAACCGGCGCAGCAGACGTGACTATACAGAGTCGCCATTCTCTCTCGAAGAGTTGAGTTATCTGCTCTGGGCTACGCAGGGCATCTCCAGCGTTGGCCGGGATGAGAAGGGGAAGCCTGTGCAATTCAAGACGGCTCCGTCTGGTGGTGCAAGGCACCCCTTTGAGACTTACCTGATTATCAACCGCGTCGCGGGTGTCGCCTCTGGATTATATCGCTATCTCCCGTTTGAACATCAACTGTTGCTGATCAAGGAGGATGCGACGCTCAATACGCAGGCCATGGCTTCCTGCTACGGACAGGCATTCATCGGCAGTTCAGCGGTTGTCTTTGTATGGGCGGCGATTCCTGCTCGGACCGAATGGCACTATGGCAGTATCGCGGAAAAGCTCATTGCCATCGAGGCCGGACACCTCTGTCAGAATCTTTACCTCGCTGCGGAATCCATCCATGGCGGGGTTTGCGCGGTCATGGGGTATGATCAGGCCCGCATGGACGCCTTGCTGAGCCTTGACGGGAAAGAGGAGTTTGTCATCTATCTCGCAGCGACTGGAAAAGCGGATGCAGGGCGTGGTGCGAAATCTGTCCCACCCCCAAGCTCAAAGTGAGCGATGCGTTTCCGGGAAGAGCCGAAACTTTGAAAACAAAAGCGACAACGTTTGAACCGTTTCATATCCGGACGCTGAACGAGCTCAGTGAGGAAGCCAGCCGGCTGAGGCTGGCTCTGCCCATCTCCAGTGATATCGCCGTGCTGGGTGACCCTGTGTAGATCAACGGACTGAACATCCCTAACCGGCTCTGCGTCCAGCCCATGGAGGGGTACGATGCCGACGAAGGTGGCGCCCCCGGGAAGTTGACCTTGCGGCGTTACCGGCGTTATGCAGAGGGCGGCTTTGGCCTGATCTGGTTAGAGGCTGCCGCCGTCGAGGGGGCCGGCCGCTCTAATCCGCGGCAGTTATGGATGAGCCGTAAAAATCTTCCGGCCTTTGCCGAACTGGTCCGGGAGATCAAGCTGTGCGCCCACCAGCGTTGGGGACATGACATTCGTGTGATCCTCCAGTTGGCTCATCCGGGCCGCTATTGCCGCCCGCAGGGCGAGGCCGCCCCTTTGATTGCCGTCACATATCCGCAATCGGTAAGCTCGTCAGATTCGTCTGTGGTATCCGACGATTACGTGGATGCGCTACAGGAGAAATTTGTCAGCGCAGGCCGCCTTGCGATGGACGCGGGGTTCGATGGGGTAGACATCAAAGCCTGTTACAATGACCTGCCAGCAGAACTGTTGTGTGCCGTCTCACGATCTGGCCGATATGGAGGTTCCCTAGAGAACAGAAGTCGTTTTCTTTGTGAGGTGATTGCTAAGCTTAGCGCGGCGCATCCCGGAATGCTCCTGGCTTCAAGAATATCGATCGCGCCAAATGTGACGGAGGTTGATGAATCTGTTGCATTGGCTCTGCTCCTGCAGACTGCAGGAGTGAAGGTGCTCAATCTTTCGGCTCGTGCGGAAGGCATTCAGGAATCAGGTTTAAAAAAACATTCACTGGAGCGCTTTGTCCGCCTGGCGGAAGCTTCTCGGACCCTGCAGCTGGCGCTACCCGGAGTTGCAATGGTCTCCGGGGGGTTCAGCTGGTTCCGCCAGTTTCTTCCGAATGTAGCTGCAGGCGTGGTGCAGGGGGGCTGCGCGACATTGATCGGTATCGGACGTGCCGCGCTGGCCTATCCTTCGCTGGCAGGGGATATTCTCCAGAATGGTGAAATGGAACCGGATGAATGCTGTATCAATTGTGATGCTTGTGTCCAGTTAATGAAGGACGACGGGCATGCGGGTTGCGCGATCATGGACGGTGCGGTCTACAGCGGGGAATACCGCAACCGCCGTCATTTTGCGACAGACCATTTAGTGGAGGAGGCGAAGCGCTGCCGTGGCTGTGAGCCGGCACCCTGTCGTGCAGGGTGTCCGACGCGGATTGATGTGCCTGCGTTTCTCAAGGCTTTCGCTGAGGGGAAGACCGGGATGGCGTATGATATCCTCCGCCAGACGAATGCCCTGCCAGAGATCTGTTCGCATCTGTGCCCTGTCGGCATGCTCTGTGAAGGTCGGTGCGTTGCCAGCACGCTGGACGGCGCCCCGATTCCTATTCATGACATCCAATACGTCGTCTCCTGGGAGGCCCTCCGAAATGGGCTGACAGGCATTTGTGTGCCCGCGAGCGATAGCGGTAAAAAAGTCGCTGTTGTCGGGGCTGGTCCTGCTGGCCTATCCTGCGCGGCGACACTGCTGGAGAAAGGACATCAGGTCGTGCTTTTCGAACGTAGCTCGCGTCTTGGCGGAACCCCCGAACAGGTCATCCGGGCAAGCCGTTTCCCTGGCGCCCATGCTGAGGCGCAAGCCCTCTTGATGCCGGCGTTGCGCCGGGCCCGCCTGGTGATCAAGTACGGGGTTGAATTGGGACGGGACACGACGCTGGAGGAGATGCGGCGTGGCCACGATGTTCTGTTTTTGGCCGCGGGAGTCTGGGGCGAGAAATCGCTGGGAGCTGCGACGGGGGTTGTCTCCGGATTGGATTTCCTTTCCCAGTCCAAAGCCGGTCACGTCAAAACGCTGCCAGAGCGGGTGATTCTGCTGGCGGGCGGCGACAGCGCAATGGACAGCGCAAGGGTTGCGCTCGAACAAGGTGCGCGTGAATTGCTGATAGTCTATGGCGGACCGCTCTCCGAGATGCATTGGCACATGGATGATTCGTGGTTCCGCACGGAAGGCGTTCATTTTCTGACCATGACCCAGCCTATGGGATATCGCGTGGATAATGAAGGCAAGGTGACAGGTCTGCGCATCCGCAGGTGTTTAGGCGATACTCTGGAAGCGGAGGAAACGGAAGAAGCAATTCTTGCTTCCACGTTCATTATTGAGGCCATGGGGTTGGGCCTCGAAGCATCCCTGGCATCGGCGCTCAAGGGGTGTTCCTTCACGGATGAGGGCCTTGTCAAAACGGCTGAAGGCTCCTCTCTCTCCTGCGGTTTGCCTGGAGTCTTCGCTGGTGGCGGCGCGATCAACGGCGGCGCCTCTGTTTCGCAATGTGTGGCAGAAGGGATGCGGGCTGCACATGAAATAGATTTGTTCCTCCGCACAGGGGAATAAGTGTCAATCCTTTCATGCTGTGCTGTCCTCCTTTACCAGACGACAACGGTCTGGTTCATCTTCGGCGCAGTCGCCGGCCAGAGGATTGTCTTCCCATCCGCGGTTTTGGCTTCAATCCGGTTCTCTAAGCTCTCCTCTGTGCGGGGCAGGGTCACGTGATCTGTCGCCCGTGCCTCAAGTTGAGCCGGAATTTTGCGAAATTCGCCCGCACCGAGCGGACGCCAGAGCAGCGTGACCTCGGCAGGCGGTTGCTGTTGTAGCACGATGAATGTCAGTCGCAACGCTTCATCCTTGCTCACGTTGCTTCGAAGGGTCGGGACGATGATCCGCGGCTCAAGCGCATACGTTTTGGGCCAGGGCTGCGAGGCGACCTTGGCGACGCTCGAAAACCACGTGGAATTGTTCTCCATGTTGACCACCATGGCAAGTCCCCCAGGCGTCCTGACAGACCGCAGGAGGGCGTGGTAGGCCTCGGCATAGAGTCTCGTCAACTCCTGGGGATCTGGCTTGGCCAGTACGCAACGCACTTCAGCAATCGCTTTGAGATAGCGGAAGGTGTTCAGCCAATAATCGAAGCGGTCAAGGTTGCCCGCGCCCGTGATGCGAGGACGAAACGTTTCGAGTTCGTTTATAAAGGCGAAGCCGGGGAGAAGCTCACCCCAAGGCTTGGTCACGGGTTTTAACCCTCCCGATGGGCAGCCGCCATCGCTTAAGCTTGGCACCTTGCCGTCGATCTTGGCGAATACCGTGCCGATCTCTTCCACGCCGAAATTGGCCCGAGCCCAGTCCGCGTAAAAATCATCGCACGCCAGATAAAGTTTCTGCGTTGTGTTAGCGGCGGGCTGTGTATCCGCTTCGTAGTCCTGATAGACGGGGCCTCCGAAGTTGATCTTGCGCGTCACGGTCGCGCCCTCGGCCACCAGCGCT
>JBAXCC010000014.1:0-25112 GCA_037141675.1 bacterium
TTCTTTATAGGCGCACCCTATCCCATACATATTCCTCTCGCTTTCCCGTCCTCACTGATAACTATAGTTGCACTGTTGCCCATTTTTTTGACTTATTCATTTCATTTTTCTATCACGAATCATTGGACAATTCGGAATTGTTATGATAATATAATAACAAATTAAGTTTGAATAGATTGTAAAAACTGGCGAATGCAGGGGGAGGTTCATCTGTCAATCTGTTCAGCTTTCAAGCAGACTTGGGGAATGCCGAATGAAAACATATTCTATTTTGATTGGAACATTTCTTTTTGCCTCCGGGATTCTGGCTGCGTCGCAACCAGTAAAGGTTGCTGTCAAAACGAATATTTTTGAATCAGTTGCTGGTGAAACCCCTGAAACAAAGATCGACAAGATTGTCGGCAAGCAACTCTCAAAACTGGGCGTGAAAACAGTGCTATGTTCGGATGAGGTGTTTGTCCGTCGTGCCTACCTTGATGTGATTGGAACACTTCCGACTGCAAAAGAAGCAAGAGAATTCATTCGGGACCAGGACAAGAACAAGCGGGTAGCATTGGTAAACCGCCTGCTGGAACGCCCCGAGTACTCTGATTATTGGGCTATGAAATGGTGTGACATTCTTCGTGTAAAAGCTGAGTTCCCTGTGAATCTCTGGCCTAATGCGGCGCAGGCTTATCATCACTGGGTTAAAGTTTCAATACGAGACAACAAGCCGTATAATCTATTTGTCCGCGAAATGCTGACTGCGAACGGCAGTAACTTCCGGGTAGGTCCAGTCAATTTCTATCGCGCTATGCAGAACAGGACGCCAGAAGGGATTGCTGCAACAGTCGCACTGACATTCATGGGGACAAGGGTTGAATCTTGGAAAAACAAGGACTATCTGCCGGGCATGTCGGTCTTTTTTTCGCAGATAAGCTACAAGCCGACCCGCGAATGGAAAGAGGAAATCGTATATTGGGATCCTAATAAAGAGTTTAATGATGCGGTCAAGGCCGCGGAACAGGCGGCCTTGGAAGCTGCGCAGGCTACTAATAGCGTGTCGAAGGTTTCCACAAATGCTACATCAAAGTCTGTGACAAATACTGTGCCACAAGTTACACCCATTGCTGCGGCCCCGAAAGTCACCCCTGCCATTACCCCGGTCCCGGTTGTGAAACCTGTAGCCACCAATGTTTCCCGAGTTGCTATTTTCCCGGACGGAAAGAAGCTCAAAAAAATGCCTCAAGACAAGGATCCGCGCGATATCTTTGCTGACTGGCTCATCAACGAAGATAATCCTTGGTTCACCACCATTCTCGTTAATCGACTCTGGGGATGGGTCATGGGAAGAGGCATCATCCATGAGATTGACGATATCCGCCCTGACAATCCGCCAAGCAACCCCAAACTGCTTGACTATCTGAAAGCGGAGTTCGTCAACAGCCATTATGACATGAAGCACATGTTGCGGATGATCCTGACCTCACGGACTTATCAATCCTCTTCGATTATCCCCAAGTCCGATACACCTGAAAAGGTTGAAGTTGGCTTCGGGTTCTACCCTCTCCGCAGACTTGATGCTGAAGTGTTAATTGATGCTATCAATAAAGTTACCGGCACGTCAGATCTCTACACTAGCGCCATTCCAGAACCTTTTACGTTCATCCCTGACAACAAGCCAGCCATTGCCCTGCCAGACGGAAGCATCACAAGTTCCTTCCTGGAATTATTTGGCAGACCAGCGCGGGCCACAGGTCAGGCGAATGAACGTGTTAACAAACCGTTGTCCACTCAGAAGATGCATCTCCTGAATTCAGGCCACATTCAGCGCAAGCTCGAATCAAGCCCGATCATCAAGAGAATCCTGAAAGACAACACCATCAAGAATAAAGACATGAGCAAACCGATTCTTGAGGAACTCTATCTTACAATTCTCTCACGTTATCCCACGGCCACCGAACTCAAGAATGTGCAGGATTACATCAAGACAGGCGTGGTCAAAGGAAATGACATTTGGATCGACGTCACGTGGGCGTTGATCAACAGCGAAGAGTTTCTCAATAGACACTAGATGAATGGGTGTTATTGCGTTAGTGCTTTAGTAAGTTAGTTCATAAATGAGTTAATCATGCAGGAAAATGAAAGGAGTCTGTGAAATGAGTACAGAATCCAGATTGATGAGTCAGTTGGAATCCATGAGGGGCAAACCATTCTCCAGGCGTGAGGCCTTGCGCTACGGCCTTGCCGGCACTGCCGGTCTTATGCTAGCCGATCGGTTCAACCTGAACGCATTGGCGGCTGAAGAGCTAAAACCCAAACCTGTGCTCAAAGGCAAAGCGAAGTCAGTGATACAGGTTTTTCTGTGGGGTGGCATGTCTCATTCCGACACCTGGGATCCCAAACCGGATGCCGGCTATGACTACACGGGGCAGTTTGCAACAACAATTCCTACCAATGTGAGCGGTGTCCGCCTGGGCGAGCTTTTTCCTGAAATGGCAAAGCAGGCTGACAAATTCTCGATCATACGCAGCATGACACACCACAATAACGGACATGAGACCGCTGCCTACCTGATGCAGACCGGCCATATGCCTGGAGAACGCCTTGCGTATCCATGTATCGGTGCGGTATTTGCATTGTTCAAAGGCTATAATGCCGGGTACAAGGGTTTAATTCCTCCATATGTGGTATTGACCCAACCGCAAGGGCGATTCTCAGAGGCAGGTTTCCTAGGGGCTAAATGCAAACCGTTTGCGACAGGCGGCGATCCCAATGCAACACGGTTCGAGGTGGAAGGCGTCATTGCGCGCGGTATCACCGATGACCGCCAGAAGGCTCGGCGCGATCTGCTTGGCAAGATGAACACCATGCGTGAGTCCATGCCGGATAATCCGCAGTTGGCGATTGCAAAAGATGCCGAGGATCAGGCGTACAACCTGATTTTGGGTAAAGGAAAAGAGGTCTTCGATCTCTCTTTGGAAAAGCCGGAGCTTCGGGACCGATACGGAAGGCACACCTTCGGGCAGGATTGCTTGGTTGCCAGACGCCTTGTTGAGTCTGGCGTTCCTTATGTGACCATCAATTACCCGGGTGGCTGGGATACACACTCCAATCATTTCCTCACGATGCGGAGACAGTGTCCGCAACTTGACCAAGGATTGGCAGCTTTATTTAAGGATTTGTCTGACCGAGGCTTGTTAGATTCCACAATTGTTTGGTGTTGCGGTGAATTCGGCAGAGGTCCGAAAGTAGACTGGCAACCACCTTGGAACGGCGGGCGCAACCATTATGGAAACGTATTCTCTGTCATTGTGGCGGGAGGCGGATTCAAGGGCGGGCACATCGTCGGTTCCTCTGATGACAAGGGGGAAGAGGTCAAGGAACGCCCTGTATATCCGATCGACCTGCTCGGCAGCATTTACGAACTAGCCGGCATCGACACCAGCGCAAAATTGCCACATCCGGAAGGATTCGATGCCCCCGTGTTGAATCTGAATGAGAAGGGTGCGAAGAGTGCCGGACGTTTGACCGAAATCATGTAGCCGTCCCTATCTGTTAACACAACATCTTGCAGCCTTCTCTCCGGCCCAGTAAAGTAACCAAGGAGCACAAACATGCTACTGAATGATATGCATAGACCAGTCACCCACTCTATTCTGCTCACCCTGATCTTCGCCTGCTTTGCTTGTGTACCAAAGGTATCGGCTCAATATATAGGTTTTGTATATCCGGCAGGCGGACAAAGGGGAACAACTTTTCGGATTACGATTGGCGGACAGAGTCTTGCGGGAATTGACAAAGTGATCATCTCTGGAAACGGCGCAACGGGTAAGATTATCGAATATAACAAAAAAATGAACCCGCAAGAGATGCAGCTTATTGGTGAGCAATTACGAGAATTAAGACTCGAACCGCCTAACAAATCTGACATGCTGATAACGTCGAATATAATCAGCCGAATTGAACGGTTGTCGCGTGAGAATGTACAGACTCCTGCCTGTGCTTCCATCGCGAACTTGGTCATCGCTGAAATCACAATTGAACCCAATGCCACCCCGGGTCTAAGGGAGATCAGACTCTGTACCCCCCGAGGCGTATCCAATCCTTTGGTGTTCAACGTTGGTCAACTTCCCGAGATCTCCGCGCCTGCCATGGTGACCTGCCCCCTTGTTACACTCGGCAAAGAAGAGCAAAGCATTCGTAAAAAGAAACGTGATCAAAAATCAGGTGCTTCAGACATGATGATGGAAGGCATGATGATGATGGGAAGCGCTGGAGCCCAGAGTGAATTTGATTCTGATGAAGTCTGCGTCAAGCTACCCTGCACTCTCAATGGCCAGATTGCCCAAGGCTCAGTGGACCGATATCGTTTTGCTGCGAAGAAAGGACAGAAGATTGTCGTGATCGTGCAGGCCCGTGAGCTGATTCCTTACATGGCGGATGCTGTTCCGGGATGGTTCCAGCCCGTTCTTGTCCTGTGTGATGCAAAGGGTAAAGAAGTCGCCTACGTGGATGACTATTTTTTCAAGCCCGACCCAGTCATGCTTTATGAGGTTATGGAAGATAGCGAATACCACCTTGCCATATATGATTCCATCTACCGCGGACGCGAAGATTTTGTCTACCGTATCACTCTCGGAGAGATCCCATTTATAACAAGTATATTTCCGATGGGCACACGAACAGGGGAAACAGTTAATGTCGCCGTGAAAGGGTGGAACCTCGGTGAAAACAACGTTACTCCTTTCATTAAAGATCCAGTGCCTGGCGTGTACCAAGTGACAGCTCGAGGAGAGGGGGGACTACTCTCCAACCCCATGCCGTTTGCACTGGACACTCTCCCCGAGTGTATTGAAAATGAACCCAATAGCCAACACAAGACTTCTCAAAAGGTGACACTTCCTATTATCATAAATGGACGTATTGATAAGCCAGGGAAGAAAGACATCTTCCAGTTCCAAGGACGCAAGGGAGACGATGTAGTAGCCGAAGTCTACGCACGCAGGTTAAATTCCCCTCTTGACTCGGTACTCAAACTCATAGATGAATCCGGCAAAATATTGGCAACTAATGACGATCGTGAAGATGTTGCATCCGGGATTAATACCCATCATGCGGATTCCTATATCCGGACAAAGTTGCCTTCGGATGGAACCTACTACGTGCAACTGGAAGACACTCAGCACAAAAGCGGAAACGATTATGTCTATCGTCTGCGCCTCAGTCAACCCCAACCTGATTTTGCAATCAGACTTGTTCCCTCCATGGTAGTCATGCGTAGCAACTCCACGACATCCGTAAAAGCCTTTATATTGAGGCAAGACGGGTTTACCAATGCCATCACGTTTGCAATCAAGGGAAATACGAACGACTTTAGCGCTATGGGAAGAGTAACAGGCACTCAGCCAGTAACCCAAGTGACACTCAAGACAAGCTTGGCTGAGACACTAGACCCTGCGTGCATTGTCCTGCAAGGTATCGCGACCAATAAGACCCAGAAGTGGGTGCGGGATGCTGTCCCGGCAGAAGACCGGATGCAGGCATTCCTGTGGCGACACCTTGTTCCAGCGCAAGAAATGAGGGCGTTGGTGTTCAATCCACCGCCACCGCCGCCTCCACCCCCTAAAGAAGCGAAGAAGGAAGCACCCAAGACAGAAACGAAAAAGGTAAACTTCCCGCAGGGGCTTATGGTGCATTTCAACTTTGACCAGTGGGAATCAGGCAACAATATTACAGATCGAACAGGCCGTAATAATAACGGCCGCGCAGTTTATGCACGCTGGACAGCCAATGGCAAGCAGTCAGGCGGTTATGAATTCTCTCCGACAAACGGCTATATCCAAGTAAAAGACAGCCCTTCATTAAATTCAAAGACTGCAACGTATGTCGCATGGTTCAGGACATCCAAATCATCGACTGCTGACCGGTATATTCTCGAAAAACAGAAAGACAAAGGATTTGCGCTGTGCCTCGCCGGAGACCCAAAAGATCCAGTAAACAAGGGCAAACTTCGCTTTGTGGTCAACAATAAGGAATGCCTCGGTGACAGCAATGTTGTCGATGGAGCTTGGCATCATGTAACGGCTGTGTTTAACGGTGCAAACCTGAAGCTGTACGTTGATGGCCAACCCCAGAAAAATGTGACTGCATGGAATGGCGAGATCGGAGTCAATACAAATAGCCTCTCAATCGGCATGAACCGAACCAATCCTTCTCTGCTGGAGAAAAAAGCAGGTTTTGACGGGCTCATGGATGAGGTCATGATTTTCGATCATGCAATCAGCGATGAAGAAGTCAAGGTGGTGCTTGCATCCACTAAGCCTAAGTTTACCAAGTTCCAAGTTGCAAACCGTCTTGCCGAGTTAAAAGAACTTTACGAGAGAGGTTTGCTGATCCAATCCTTCTATGACCGCAGAGTCAAAGAATGCGAAGTCACGCCATAGCGCTAAAAGCCTCTAGCTGGTTCCGTTTAAGCGATTTAAATTGTGAACTCCAACTAATCCATTTTTCCGATAGACAAGTGCCCACAGAAGATGTAACATCATGCTGATTTTTGATGCGTCCCTTTTTTTAGTTCTGGCTAAAAAATGAGGACGTTTTTAACTGTCTGGAGAGAAAAGAAGCATGATTGAGCCCCCGAGCAAAATGGCTGAAACGCAACATATCTGCCTCAGCAAGGAAGAACTGGATGAGTTGCGGACTGACTCCCTCGGCGAAAAACTTCGGATTGTGATTGCAAACTTGCCACCTACCCAAGTCACCATGAACGAGATGACGATTCTTGTCGGTCAGGATGGTCTTTTGCTTCTCTCCATATTCTTATCCCTCGTATTCATGTCCCCTATACAAATTCCTGGTCTTGGAGGCGCATTCGGGCTTGCGATCATCCTGATCGCCGTCAGTCGCCTACGTGGCCGCACACTCTGGTTGCCTAAACGTGTTGCCCAATCCGCATTGTCGTCTGATAAGGTCCGCGAGGCACTTTCCAAAAGCACCATCTGGCTGAAACGCTTGGAATATGTAAGCCGCCCTCATCGCCTGAACAGATTGGCAGCTTCAGGTCTTGCAGATATGATAAACAATTGCGGGATAATCACTGGAGCCCTTCTGCTCATCCTCCCGATCATCCTTGTTCCCTTCAGCAACACTTTGCCCGCTCTTGCCATACTCTTTCTCTGCATCGGACTTTTGCAACGCGATGGGCTCTGTATTTTATACGGCCATTTTTTTAACATAGCCACAATCGTCTACTTTACCTCACTCGTTATTGGTGGACACGAGGCCTTCGAGAAGTTACTCCACTTTTTCGATTAGCTTTTTAACTGCCACTCCGGATAATTCTTCAATATAACTTACCCGAGAGAGCATCCCTAAACTGACTCATCACGAAGTGAATCGTCCACGGTTGAATTTCGTGTTATTTTTTAATACTGCGCAATTCCGGGTGCGTGGTTGCTGACTCGATGGACTTGATCGCATCCTCGACAGCGGTGACGCGTCTTTTGTTCAACTCGCCTCCTGGAAATTCACCGCGTTTGACTTGCGCGTTTAATTCGTCTTTAAGCTCCTTCAGCGCTGGTATCGCACCTTGGGCTGCCGAGCCATATTTCATGATCTCTTTCATGATCTCCCCAGTACGGCTCTCGCTACCGTGTCCGCCCTGCGTCTTCGCGAATTCGACGCCCGCTTCGACGCCCTCTATGAAATTATATTTCGTCAACGCTTTAAATCCACCCATGCGGATCTCGTTGGAAAACATTTTGTCCGCCGGACTTGGCGTCTTGACAGCGGCAAAAATATCCGGCGCCAGCGCCTGTACATCCTCAACAGTCAGATTGTTTTGAAAATACCCTCTCAGCGTGGCCCGTGCCATTCCGTCGGGATTCCTCGACACAACCCGAATCGCGGGATAGAGCAGCTTCGTATCGGTTTGCTTGAGCTGACCGGACAACGGCCCCGAGAACAGCGCATGCGCCAACTGCCCGTGGGTGAGCTGGATGGCATCGTCCCAGTTGATCGGCTGCAGCGGCTCGCCGGTTGCAGCGAGCGCCTTGAGGATCTCTGGGAGGGCTGGTGACGCACTGCCCCCCATCTTGTTGATAGCCTGTGCAGCCTTGAACCGCAGCCCGCGGTCTTCGTGGGAAAGGAGACGGATGAGCACAGGCAATGCCTCTTGGCTTTTGAGGAATCCAAGCGTTTCGCAGGCTCCTTGACGGGCATGCACATCCTTGCCCCCTGCCAGGGCGATCAGTTGAGGCACCATCGCCTTGGCTTCAGGACGTCCAGCCAGCTCTTCAGCAGCCCAGCCACGCACAACCGGCGACCAGTCGCCGAACGCCACCACAAGCTCCTGCGGTGTCTTCTGCTTGCGTTCCAGATCGAAGCGTCCAGATGCCATCACTTGCGTGACCTCCTTTGCGCTCAGGCAGTCGGCTTTCTTGAGTTCTCTACCCGTGATGCAGAGCTTTCTCAACGGAATGGCGTAGGTCAGCACGTATGTTGCATTCGGACTCAAGCCGCAGTAGCTACTTTTACCGTAGTAGGTGTTATCATGTGTCTTGCCTGGACCATATTGTTCGCCGCCGTCATAGACAAATGACCCATCGCAGCGCCTTGTTAGGTCAAAGTGCCATTGCGCCTCCTTCATAAACGCGGCTGCGGCCGCAGGACCGCCCATGTTGGCGCCCAGCGCGCCCCAGAGGTAGCTGAAACCCTGCCCTGTATGACCGTACTCTCGGTTCGCATAGGCCGCCGTCGACATCTTCGTGAAGAAGCGTGCAGCTTCGGTCTGGTTGCCCTGGGCCGAGAAGAAGATAGCTGTTAGTGCGCTCTTGCCGTTATTCTCATGATAGGGCCATGGCTCATGTTCGCCGTAGGGAACAGCCCCTTTGTCAACGAAATATCCGAAGAACTTCGATGCCCTGCCGATCGCGGGCAGTACTTCAGGATCATTCACCCCGCATTTCTTTCCC
This sequence comes from bacterium, assembly GCA_037141675.1. Taxonomy (GTDB): domain Bacteria; phylum Verrucomicrobiota; class Kiritimatiellia; order RFP12; family UBA1067; genus CAIZQW01. The sequence continues at coordinate 8,955 of JBAXCC010000014.1, forward strand.
ATGACGATCCCGAGGTTAGCGATCAGCCCAGCCTGGTTCACCGGGCCGTAAGGCGGAATCGAGCCGTGAAGTTTTCCCTCCGGAGTCAGGGCCGAAAAGCCATGACCGAAGGTGCCGTAGAGCCCCTGCCCCTGGGCCATCTTGATGGTAAGAGCGTTGATTCCGGGCATGACTTCCTTGTCGCCCGTCAACAGATAATACTCGCAGAGGAAAAGATTCTTGTAGCCGCACTCCCACGCGCTGCGTCCTTTGTCCGTCACCTCTCTAGTTGCCATTTCCCGTGCGAAAGCTTGCACCTTTTGCATATATGCGAGATTGCCCGAAGCCATCAGGGCAAGACCGTTAACCGCGCCCCAGAGCCCCTGCTCCATCTTCTCATTTTCAAGCGCCTTGCAGGCCTCAGCCAGAATCAGTTTTGATTTTGGACAGTCATAGGGCGCTGTGGCGCTGTACGAACCCATGATCCTTATCTTGAGTTGCACATTTTCGGTCTTCCCGGACCTGAAACGAATCAGCTTCAGCACACCTTTGCTTTCAGCCTCTGTAAGCGCTTGTCCGAAACTCTTGCGGGCATCATCTGAAAAAGGCTTGCCATTCACGCCTAGGATGACATCGTTGACCTCCATGACGCCCGACGCAGGCGAGTTGGTGCCGACATGGGTCACAAGGATCTGCCGGCTGGCGGTCGTGGTGCGGCCTTGCGACGCATCCAGATTGCTTGCTGCTCGCGTATAGATCCAGCCACGCAACCCAGTAGCGCCTAGGTTATAGGTCAGAGAACGATCAACCTTGTTGCTCTGCGTGAGATCCGGCGGCGCAGCAAAGAGCGGGCCAGCGGCCAACGCGGCCATGACAATGATGCGTGATGCGATGTGTGTTTTCTTCATAGTTGTGTTCTTTCTGTAAACTGTCTATTGATTTGTTTTAACCACAAAGAACACAAAGATCGCAAAGATCAACTTCAAACTGCTTTGTTTTGTAGTCAGGTTTAATCTGCTTTCTCTGTGTTCTATGCGATCTTTGTGGTAAAAATTCTCAATCCTGTAAATCCTGTCGAAACAATTCTCCTCTGTGCTCTCTGTGCCTCTGTGAGAAAAAAGTTGCTCCTCCGCTTACTTCTCAAGTGGAACGTTACTGAACGTGAGGGCGGCGATTCCGTTCACACCATTGAGCAGTGTGTTCTGACTCCATGATGTTTCTTTGAGATAGGTGATCTTTTTTGCAGCGGATGGCTCGTTCAGTTTCAGCGTCAGCATGTTCCCCGAAACAGTGCCTGAGGCCACTTTATCTTTTTCGCCGTCCAGATAGAACTGTCCAGCTAAAGTGTCCGTCCAGACCACTGGCTGATCAAATTCGAGCGTGATCGCATCTTTCGCCGCACTGGCATAAGAGGCTGATTTCAAATTGGGCGGCGTGATGGACACGGTGGGTATTTTGCCATAAAGATCCCGTTCAATCAATGGCTGAATCAGGCGTGCAAACTCCGCCCAGCCTTCCAGCGGAAAGTGCGCAGGTCCCGGAGGACGAATGCCGAGCGTGGACATGATGCCCATATTGGAATAGAGCTGCGGAAGCGTACGCTGCTTCTCGCGGATCATGTCACCCGAACCGAAATTTCCGCCCATACTGCACGAGTTCGGCCAGATCTGAAAGATGTAGTAGTTCTGCACATTCGGGAAGTCCTGTTTCCAAGCAGCTGACATCTCAACAAAGTATGGGTGATAGGTTTCCCAGCCATAGCCACCTGTCGGTCCGGCCGAGCCTTGGTCGTTCTCGCCTTGATGCCAGAGGATCGCGCGGATGCCATGCGTCAACTTCGCCTGTTGCACACGCCAGAGCATGCGGCCATAAATCGTGGTCAGATCGGTTGGATCAGCTTCGTTGCGTTGATGCTGGTCAATGCGAGTTCCTCCAACAGCGGCAGTAATAATGAAGATGGGCACCTTCTGACTTTCGAGCAATCGCTTGGCCAGCACCATGCCCCACCAGCCCAGTTCGGCCTTTTCACCCTTCTGCGCCTTCCACACGGGGTAGCACCACAGATTGCCGGGGGGCACTTCTCTCGCATTGCCTGCAGGGCGGCCATAACTGCGGATCCATTCGTTGGTCTCCGGCGGTGATTGCTCACGGGTGTCAGTTGCTAAGGCATTGGATTGTCCATCGATAATGAAAGCGTCACCGCAAACAAGATTGTTTACCGTTTCCAGCACCTTCTCCTGTCCGCCAGTTTTTGTGCCGAACTCCACTTTGTATTTAATCAACCCGGGCTTAAGTTTCAGCGTGAACGCGTAAGACTTGTCCGCGCCAAACTTGGCTGTTTCCGTCTTGAACAACTTGTTGTCTGCGTAAAGCTTGAGGAAAGGCATACCTGCTGCTTCAGCCAGTGTGCCGTTGTAATAGAGTGTCCCTTCGTTCTTGTCATCCCGCGCATAGAACTGGCCATCCACTGGCTTCTCGTCCTTGCCCGGTACACGTTGAACCCATGCATCTTTCTTCGGCTCAGTCACCTGGAGCGTGATGCTCTGAGTGGTCGCCTTACCACCGTTATTGATCGTGGCTGTGACAACCATCTTCCCGCTGTTTTGCGCGCGGGTGAGGATAAGTTTTTCCCGGGCAATCTGTTTGATGGTAGCTAGACCCGACACGTCCCACGAATAGCTCAGCTCGCCCGCGCCCTTGGCCTTCATCGCAACCAGATTCGAAATCTTCGGCACAACTTCGATAGTCGTACGTCCATCCCATTTTGCTGGCGCGCTCAAGGCAAACAAAGGTTCAGGAATATCTTCTTTGATTGTGATCGGAATATCAAAGACCTTGACCTCGCTAGCATAGACCGCCCTGAACTGAAGTGTAAGGGATTTATCGCCCGTCACGCGTCCAGCAGAAAACGTAAATGAAAGACTGTCTACGCTTGCGATCGTCTCTTTGCCATCAGCTTTGATAACCCAATAAACCTTTTGCGCGCCGCCAGCGCTTGCAGTAACCGTTACGCTTTGGCCTTCCGGTATTGTGAGTTGTTTTTTTGAAACGGAAAAATCGGAACCTGGCTTCACGAGCGTCCCGGTCAGTGTCTGCATCTGCTTCTGGTTCTCATACTCCAACTTCACCCAGTCTGCCGACCGAGTCACTTTGGAAAGACGCGCTTCATCAATATCGCCTTCAAATTGGTAATTGCCATACCAGCCGCCTAAGTACATGCGTGCTGGCGTCCGTATATTCAACGGGCCGCCCCTTGCCTTGTTCTCCCCCTCCATCACCCCGTTCACGTAAATCCGCGCCTCACCCGCTTTGTAGGTATGCACTACATGTGTCCATTGATTCATCGAAAGCGATCCGCTGCTCTCCACATTGCCTCCCGAAAAGTAACAATCCATGTTGATATGCGGCGGACTGGCAATTTGCATAACAATTTTGCCCTGCGCTTGTTCATTTCCCCAGGCAAAGGGAGTCACATTGGACTTTTCGGGTTTGATCCAGACACTGGTTGAATGGGGATTGGAACCCGTGGGCAACGTTGCGAGCTTTTCACCGCAGTTGATTCCCTTGCCTTTGACAAACCGCCGGCTCTTGCCGATAATACCAGGCGATGCCGTAGTGCCGGCATCTTTCGGTTCAACTCCGCCACCTTCAGCTTTAACCGGATCGCTCATGTGGAGGACAGCGACATAGCCGTTTGACTCATTGAACACGGCTGTCCCGCTTGACTCGCTCGCTGCATCCGCCTTGCCCCAATGCATCTTGATCTCCTGACGCGCATTGCCCTTGATAAGAGGTATTCTGACCCAAATGATGGCTTCACCTTTTTCTGCATCCCACGCTTCCACTTGATAGGCCAGCGGTTTGCCACTTGATGAAAATCGAATGTCCTCGCCCCCAGCCTTGGCCTGTTTAAAATCAAAGGTCTCTTTGTTCAGCCTCACAAGCAGAGGAAAATTCTCCTCAGAAGCCGTAGCTGGTAGGTTCGCACCTTCTGGTGTGGTGAGAATATAAATTGACCCCGCCTGTTGCCAGCCACCATATTGGGCCTGAACCGCAAGGGTCATACTCAGCAACATCAAACAGATCGCACATGTGGTCTTCATCATATTCGCTTTCTCTTAGTCGCTATTTCGCTTTATAAGCAAGGAATGATCTCAACAGGACTGTTCATCCAATACTCCGGTTCCTATGTCGAAAATAGTACCGCACTCTGTTCAACACGTGTCATGTCCGATCAGCATCGGACACATAAGATATCTTCTCCACTATTGTTTTGAACAATTTAGCATAACGACATACGGGAAACAACGCCATATTCGGCAGACTTATCGCCATTTCAGGCATGACTCACTGAGTATACATCTCTTTTATCTCGTGAAGCATCAGTAGGTTCGGAGGTCTTCAATTTATGGGCTTTCTTTTCCAAACCAAGATGTGGTATTTTGCAACACGTATCACCGAATGGGACGACGAGGTGAATACTTTTTGAATTTTAACCATTAAAAAGAATGACTATGAAAATACTCGATCTAGCACTGACAGCACTGCTTGTATTGACTGCTCAAATGACCCAGGCCCGGCAAGGGGATCTCGATAGCGTCGCAAATCTGAAGGAGCCGGTCATCAAGGATTATGGACTGAAAGAATATGTCCATGTGTCCAAGGATCTACCGCACTCCGAGACCAATGACTGGAAGCTGGTCTGCACCATGCCGTACAACTGTCATTTTCAGCCCTGGATAAAAGTCGAGAGCCCCAAGGGTAAGGTGATCAAGTTCAACTCCAGTAATATGCTCGTCCTATACCTGACAAAGACCGAGACATATACTACGGAAGAGGGCGATCAAATCACAGAGGCAAAAAACTGGATCAGCGGCGAAGGGGCCATCTATACCATTCCTGCTGGAGTGGTTGTGAAGGCTGTGCAGTATCGCGAGACAGGCTTCGACACCACCTTTGCCGGCTCGTTCGAGTGCAATGACAGCGATTACAATATCCTCTGGAAGAAGGCGGCCCGCACCGCCTATGTCTGCATGCGCGAATGGTTTTTTGACTGCCCTGACCGGGAGCGCGTGGGTTTCTGGGGTGACGGCACCCCAGAGCTGAATCAATGTTTTTACGTGTTCGATCCCAAGGCGCATCGCCTGGCCAAAAATCTAGTGCTCAGAAAACTTGAACCCAAGTTCTATCCCGGACAACATTTGGAGTTCCTCGGAGAATATGGCCTCTGGTACTACTATTTGCAGACGGGTGATCTGGATTCGATCCGCAAGGTCTACGAACCAACCAAGACATTTCTTCTGGAAACCTATAAATGTGGTAATCCGCGTACATGGTTCGACTGGGGCAAGGAGAACAAGGACACGGCTGTCATTGAAACTTGCTTTATTTATATTGACCTGCAGACCTTGAAAAAGATGGCACTGGTGACCGGACATGAAACTGACGTTCCGATCATCGACGAGAAACTTGCGAGCATCAAGAGCACCTTTGACAGCACGTATTGGAAGGGCGGTTATTACATGTCTTCCCAAGTGAAGGAACCGGATGACCGCGCGAATGCCATGGCCGTCAATGCCGGACTGGCTGACCCTTCAAAGTGGACCGCGATCTACGACAATGTGCTGACGAAAAAGACCTACTCCAGTTGCTTTTTCGACCGCTGGGTCTTTGAAGCGCTCTGTACCATGGGCAAGCAGGATTATGCGCTGTTGAGCATGGCCAACCGTTACAAGACCATGATCTCGTGCAGCATCACAACGCTGTGGGAACATTATGACCGCTGGTGGGCTTCACGCATCGATGCATTTGATGTCGGCTCTTCCCTCAATCACGGCTGGAATCCGCCTGCGATCATCCTCTCTCAAATCATCGCTGGTGTCTCTCCCGACGCGCCAGGCTGGAGCACGTATCATGTCTTTCCCAAAGAAGCCTTCCTGACCGCCATCAACGTCGTTGTGCCGTCCATCAAAGGAAATATCACGGTAGCAATTAAGAAGAGTGCTACTGAATATTCTTTGAATCTGATATCGCCCTTGAATACCACTGCAATCGTGGGGATCCCAAAGAAATCATTCTTGAAACTTGATTCAATCAAAGTGAACAACACACTAATCTGGAAAGGTTCCAGCATCGGAACGGTGAAAGGCGTGGCTTGGAATGGCGAGGATGCTGATTATATCAAGTTCAACGTAGAGCCCGGCACATGGACCTTTGTAGGCACAGGCGAATTGTCCCTCGCCTCTCCTAAGCCAGTACCCCTACCTCCTCCGAACGACACCCTGATCGAAAAGAAATCATGGACTGCTTCCGCCTCCGTGCCAGACGGCGTGTTTATGTTCAACCGTACAGCATTCGATGTCTCCGCGGCAAATGCGATTGATTGTGATCATTGGAATGGCTGGCGCGACATGACCTCGACCAACCAATATGCAGGACAGTGGTTCCAAGTCGATATGAAGCAGCCGCAGAGATTTTACAAGATCGTGCTCGATAATACCTGGGCTTTGTGGGATTCGCCCAACAAATATGCCGTGACTGTTTCCAATGACGGAACGAATTGGGGCGAACCGATTGCAACAGGCTCCGGCCAATTAGGCATCACCACCATCACCTTCCCTGCACAGACCGCGCGGTTTATCCGCATCACCCAGACTGGAACAAACACCATGTATCGTTGGTCGATTTATGAGTTGGATGTTTACAGAGAAGATCTGCGGTAGTCATGCTTGAAAAAAGAGGGCTTCACTGTATTGCCTGGCCCTTTTCCGGTGGTTGAGCGGATTGCGTACCGACGCAGAGGAGGTGTTTCGCGCCGCGCAGCAACAGGCGGTTGGCAGTCGGCACCGGCGAGGCGATCATCCTTTCGCCCAGCGCTATTTCCGCGAGCACCTCGCACGTGCTGTCCGCCCGCACAACAAAGACAGTACCATCCTCGCGGATGCAATAAAGTTTGCCATCGGCTAGTAACGGCGACGCATAATACGCGGTCGCATGTTTCGGCAATTTGACGCTCCACTCCAATTCGCCGGAAGCCGTTGCGACGCAGGTGATCTCGCCACGTTCGCTGACACTGTAAAGGCGTCCACCAGCCACTACGGAGGTCGAACTGAATGGCGCCGCCATTTCACGCTTCCAGATGCGTTGCGTTGCAGTCACATCACCCTCGCCGGCAAGCCGGATGCCGTGCATAAATTTGCCGCGTCCGTACGGGACAAGAGCGAGGTCACCGGCCAACACTGGCGAGGCGACCGGCACCCAGTGAATCTTAGCCTCCGGATTGAAATCGCCGCAACTCCATAACATCCGCCCATCAGAGGCCGAGTGGATCGTCAGACGCTCGCCACCCAGCACAAGCAACGCCTCAGCGCCCTGATACTGAATAACGAGTGGCGTGGTATAACTGTGATCCCCCTCCGTGGGGGTTTTGTAGTTACGCGCAACTTTCCAGTTCACATCACCGGTGCGCTGATCGAACGCAACAAGATAGGAATCACCACCATGCATCACGGCCACAACAACATTCTTTTCAGTCAGCACGGGCGACGTGCCAATATCCCAGTAGAGGATGATTTTACCCCAGCGTGTCTGAAGATTGGTTTGCCAACGGATCTTGCCGTCGAATTCCACAGCAGCGAGCGTACCGCTCTTGTAATAGACGAAAACACCGTCACCGGCCGTGATCGGCGACGGATTGCAACTGGAGCCACTGCGATGCTTGCCCGGTGTTTCAGCACCGAATGTCGTCTGCCACAGTGTTTTCCCGTCCGCGTCGAATGCAAACAGGGCATCCTTGCCCTCCAGCGGAGAGGTCACATAGATCAGCTGCTTCCAGACGATCGGCGTCGAACAGCCGTTGCCCGGCAGCGGCACCTTCCAGAGGATATTCGAGGTCGCGCTCCATGACGTGGGATACGTGCCGGCCGGCGCGCAGCCGTCATCATGCGGTCCTCTCCAGCGCGGCCAGTCCGTCAGCCCAGTGCTTTGAACCGAAATCTCTGCACTGCGTACAACCGCGCATAGCCCGGAGACCATCAAACACAGCAAAACTTTTTTCATTCACTATTTCCTCTTTCTGTCCCACTCCCGCACTAAAGCACTCTCTCCCATCTCCCCTATCCTACTTAGGAACGAGCGACTCTCTATCCTCTGCTTTGTCCTCAGCGATCACGTAACAGGGCGGTTCACCCAAGCGTCCGTAGAGTTTGTTAAGTTCGCGCTTCAGCTCGATCATGCGCAACTCGCGATCCACGGCGAGTCGGTTGAAGCGGTCAAGGTCGTCGTTGCGAGCCTGGAGTTCCTCGGTCTGCTGGCGGAGCAAATTGCTCAGGTGGATGATGCGGGCAAACGCCCTCACCCGCGCCGCCAGCTCGCGGTTGGCGACGGGGCGCGCGATGTAGCCATCCGCACCCGCGTCCAAGCCATCCGACTGCTGCTCGCTTTCCGTGTAGACGGCGGAGACGATGACCACCAATACATCGGGCAACGCCGAGTTGCCTTTGATGCGGCGGCAAAGTTCTATGCCGTCCATTGCCGGCATATCCCGGTCCGTCAGCACCAACTGTGGGCGAAAGGCGGGCATGACATTCAATGCCTCAACGCCATTCCTAGCCGTAGCTGTGATGTACCCGGCTTGCGTCAACAGATGCGTCGTGCCGCGCAACACGTCGTCGTCATCGTCCACAATCAAAATTCTGATTTGGTCAGGGTTCATTTGTAACTCATGAATTTCCATATTCGCGTTAAGTTTCTTCATACATTTTGGGCAGATGCCGTGGGTAAAAGAGGCTTCCGAGTGGTCCATGATGTAGCTTTCCACCTGTCTCCAATACCTTTTGTCGTCTCGAATCTGTTTGCAACCGGAGCAGATTGGCAGTAAGCCGCTCAACACCTTCACGTTTGCCATCGCGTCACGCAATTCGTCGTTCTTCTCACGCAGGATATGTTTTAGCCGCAGAATGCGAACAAACGCCTCCACCCTTGCCACCAGCTCGCGGTTGGCGATGGGACGGGCGATATAGCCGTCCGCGCCAGCGTCCAAGCCGTCAGACTGATGCTCGCTTTCCGTGTAGGTGGCGGAGACGATAACCACCAAGACATCGGCCAACGCCGGGTTGCCTTTGATCCGTCGACACAATTCTATGCCGTCCATCGCCGGCATATCCCGGTCCGTTAACACCAACTGCGGCTGAAACGTCGCCAGCGTGTCGAGCGCTACCACACCATTCGGAGCCGTAGCTATTACGTAACTTGCTTTTTCTAGCAGATGCGCTGTGCCGCGCGCCACATCGATGTCATCATCCACTACGAGGATTTTTATGATCTGATCCATAATTAATTCTCCGGGTCGTTAGGGTGTGCATGACTGGGTGGTTCCTCGGACGCAAGACTCATTTGTCCATCGGTGATGGTTACAAAGATCGGAATGTTGACAATAAGCCATTGGAAGAACGGATATAAGGACAGGAACGTGGCCGGAGTGGTCCGCTCGCGGAGGATTTCCACGAAGGTATCGATGTTGGCCGGCCAGTAGGTGGTGCGAAATCCATGGGCGCGGTAGGCTCGAAAGACCCAAAGCGCCGTTTGCACCAGCACATCCGGTTCGTAACCGTGAAACATCGTGCTCATGAAGCGGCAGAAGTTACGGCTATTGTCTTGCATCATCGGGAGGTTGCCCGTACCGATGAGCTTCTCAATGTCCGTACGGGCCATCATGCGGCGGTTTAATTCTTCCGCCAGACTTTCCCGGCAGGCTTCGAATTCGGTGGCTGCCAGGGTATCAGGCTGGCTGAGTTGTCGGGCGGTGTGTTGCAGTTGTTCTGTGTTCATACGTTGAGTAGTTCCTCCTTTAGGTGTGGTGGCTGGATCGGCACGGTAAAAAGAAAAGTTGCACCCTGCCCAGGGACGCTCTCCACCCAGAGCTTTCCGCCGTGGGCCTCGACAACAAGGCGCGCGATGGTCAAGCCCAGGCCGACGCTACGTTCACCGGCGGTCTTCCGTGTGCCGGCTCGCGCAAAGGCCGAGAACAGCCGAGTCTGATCGTCCGGCGTAATGCCCGGGCCTTCGTCGCGCACCGCGAACAGAAGCTGCGCGTCGTCTAAGCGCGCCGACAGCCAGACGCGCTTTCCACTCACGGAGTGTTCCAAGGCGTTGCCAACGAGATTCACGAGCACCTGCTGAAGCTTGGAAGCATCCACGCGCAACCGCCGCGCGTCGTCCGTTGCCTCCACCAATAGCGTGATTTTCTTTTTCTCCGCGAGCAGTTTGAGAATCGGCACGGCCCTGGCCAGAATTTCCGTCACGCTGGCCGGCGCAAGGTCGAGACGCAGTTTTCCTGACTCGATAATGGCGACATCAAGAAAATTATCAATCAACCGTTTCATGCCAGTGGTGGCGACTCGGCAGGTGTGCAGAAAATCCCGGTGTTGCGCGGTGAGTTGTGACCCGGCGTCGTCGAGGATGAAGTCGAGGTAGGCCATGATTACGCCGACTGGGTTGCGCAGATCGTGCGCAGCCATACCGAGGAACTGGTTCTTCAGTTGGTTTAACTCTCGCAGTTCTGCGTTTGCCAAGTGCAACTCTCGGGTCAGGTTGTTGAGGTTGCGATTCAAGCCGATCACTTGAGTGCTTAAATGTTCCTGTTCCGCAAAATCAAGACTGCCTAGCGCCAGCATGCCATCGGGCAGCGGGAAACAACGAAATTGAAAGGTCTGGGCGCCGGCGAGTGTTTTCAGTGACAGCAAATGTGCATCCGAACCGTGAAAGTCCACTGTGCGTGTAAACTCCAAGGTGAGTTCCGTCATGGCGCGCCCAACTAAATCCGGCCCTAAAACGCGCACCGCATGATCATTGACAGCCACCACGCGTTGGTGGGTATCAAGTTGGAGCGCGAGCACCGGAGCCGTTTCCATGACGTAGGTGAGCGCCGCAGAGGCGATGACGGGGTCAGTTGACATACGTTTTCATCCATGCTTCCAGTGCTTCCAGCGACGGCAGGTACTTCACGCCGGTTATCTGTTCAGCTCGTTCCCTGCCGCCCCACCGGAACGCCTGGCCGCCGACGAGGATGGGGAGTGCGGGGAACCGGGCCCGGATTTCCATGGCGGTAGTGAGCAGCGAGTCCATGCCATAATAGATCGTGACCGAGAGCACAGCCACATCCGGTTTTTTATCCGCAAGGAGGTCGGTCAGATCGCGGACCGGCGTATTCGCGCCGAGGAAGTAGCCACGCCAGCCGTTCAACTCAAAGAGGTCTGCAACCATCTTACCACCAAGCTGGTGGAATTCGTTGGCCGCACAACAGACCACGGCTGACTGGTTACAGCGGGGTTGAGTGAAGAGACGGGGATAGACGAGGTTGAGCAGGCTCTCCGTAATTGCCGTGGCCAGATGCTCCGTGGCCACCGACACCCGGCCCGACTCCCACAACGCGCCCACGTCGTAGAGCGAGCGTTGAATCAAGTCTGTGTAAAGCGCCCGCAACTCCATACCAGAAGCCAACCAGGTTTCGAATTCCGCCTGGCACCGTTGCCGGTCGCCCGCAATGAGAGCCTCTAAGTAACGGCGGTAAGATTGCTCCGTGGAATCGTTAGTTGGTGGATTGTTCGTCATTCGACACCTTGCCATCGGCTATCTCCTCTGCTATCACGTAACGGGGCGGTTCACCCAAGCGCCGGTAGAGTCCGTTCAGCTCGCGCTTCAGTTCGATCATCCGCAGTTCGCGGCCCACGGCGAGTCTGGTGAAGCGGTTCAGCTCGTCGTTGCGGGCTAGAAGTTCCTCGGTCTGCTGCCGCATCGCCGCCTCGACCTTACACTTGTAGAGTGCCATCTCGATGACGACTTCCAGCTCCCGATCCTCGAAGGGCTTGAGGATAAAACCCAGAGGCTCAGCCAACTTGGCGCGTTGGATGGTAGCGCCCTCACTGTAGGCGGTAAGAAACACGACCGGCACACCCAGACGCTTGCGCAGCTCCTTGGCCGCCTCAATACCATCCATCGCATCTTGCAAGTGAATGTCCATCAAGACCAGATCCGGATGTACCTGCTCGGCCAAGGCGATGGCTTCTTCGCCGGCGGCAGCGGTGCCTACAACCTCATACCCCAGTTCCTCGAGCCGGATGGCGATGTCTGCCGAGACAATGGCTTCGTCCTCAACAATCATCAGGCGTGATTTTTTCATATTCGTTCATCTCCTTTTGCTTCTCCCTTGTAGGTTTTTTGAAACTCTACAGTAAATACTGTTTCCGGCCCAGAACCGATTTCAAGCCGTCCGCCCAGTTGACCGGTCAGGTCCGAAATTAGCTTCATCCCTAAAGAGGTCATGTTTTGCACGTCAAAGCCAGCGGGAAGACCTGCGCCGTCATCGGACACGCGCAGACGCCAGCCCTGTCCGTCCTCGAGCGGCTGGAGTTCCACCAGCACCTCGCCCCCTCGGCCCGCCGGAAAGGCGTGCTTGAACGCGTTGGTGACTAACTCGTTGACGAGGAGGCCGCACGGAATGGCCTGGTCAATCCCCAGGTTGACGTGGGCCAGCTCCAGACGGAGGTGAAGCGTGTCGGGCGTAACCGCCAGCGTGCGGAACAGTTGCTGACAGAGGTGTTTGAGGTAGGAGGCCATATCCACTGCCGCTAGATTCTCCGAGCGGTAGAGATGCTCATGAATCAGCGCCATGGAGTGTACCCGGTCTTGCGTGGCGTTCAACGCGGCTTTGGCCTCTGAGCTCTCAAGCTTTCCGGCCTGCAACCGTAGCAGGCTGCTGATGATCTGAAGGTTGTTCTTCACACGGTGATGGATCTCTTTAAGTAACGACTCCTTCTCTGCGAGCTTGTCTTGCAAGGTGCGGTTCAAGCGGTTGAAGGAGATGGCCAGCACCCGTTGCTCATAGGAACCGCGCTCTTCAGCAAGCAGTCCAGGGGACCCTTTAGCGATCCGCTGGATGGTCTCCGTCAGACGGGTCAGAGGGGTTGTCACCAAACGGGCCAGCAGAGTGCTGGCAGTCAGGGCAAACGCCCAAAAGAGCAGGCCACCCAGTAGACATTCAAACACCGTATGGCGCAACTTCCGATCCACCTCGCTCAGCCGCATGCTGGCCCCATAGAGATAGGGTCGCCCCTGCCGATCCCTGAACGGCACCAGGACCACCCGGATGCGTCCCCATTTATCGTCATTGACCTGATAGGTCGTGGTCATGCTTGCGAAGGTGGCCCTGTAAAGTTCCGGGTTAGAGTGCGTCTCGAAAAATGCGGCGTGCTTGCGGTTCGAAGCGACCTTGTCCGGGGACGTCGAGGTGGTGAAGACAATCCGGTTGTCGATCACCATCAGACTCCACAGATATTCCAGCCCCAAGTCTTGGCACAGGCGGTTGTTGCGGTCGACCAGGCGCTGGTAATCTGCATCGGTCACACATTGCGGACCGGTGATGCGGTCGTGATAATCCTCAGGAACAAGTTCCTTTACTATAACGGCTGCTGTCAGCAATTGCTGGTCTATTCCTTCCATCAAGGCCTGATGCTGGCGCGAATAGAGCCCCAGCGAAAAAGCACCAGCCACAAGAAAGGCCAAGAGGCTCAGGATGAGCATCAATTGCCGCTGGAGCGTCCGCGGTTTGAAGCGGTCTGAGGGTGACTTCATGGGGCAGGCTCCTCCAGAGTTGTATGGCTATGGCTTGCGGCGGGTGTGAGTGTCACCTCAAAGACCGTGCCGCAGTCGCTCCCGCCGGGATTGATTGCCAGTGTGCCGCCCAGTTGACTCGCCAGGTCGGCAATCAGTTTCAGCCCCAGGGATGTCATATTTTGCACGTCAAAGCCAGATGGCAGACCTATGCCGTTATCGGCCACTAGCAGACGCCAGCGCTGACTGTCCCCGAGCGGATGGAGTTCTACCCGCACCTCGCCACCGCGGTCCGCCGGAAAGGCGTGCTTGAATGCGTTGGTGACCAGCTCGTTGACGAGCAGGCCGCACGGAATGGCCTGGTCAACCCCAAGGTTGACGGAGTCCAGATCCAGACGCAGGTGAATTGTCTCTGGCGTAGCCGCCAACGTGCGGAACAGTTGCTGGCAGAGGTGTTTGAGGTAGGAGGCCATATCCACCGACGCCAGATTTTCTGATCGGTAGAGATGCTCATGGATCATCGCCATGGAGCGCACCCGGTCTTGTGTAGCGTTCAGCGCAGCTTTGGCCTCGGGGTTCTCGATCTTGCCGGCCTGCAGCCGTAGCAGGCTGCTGATGATCTGCAGGTTGTTCTTCACACGGTGATGGATCTCTTTAAGTAGCGACTCTTTCTCTTGCAGGGACTCCCACAGGACAGTCTCCATCCGCTTCTGAATGGTAATGTCTTCAAAGACGCCAAGAATACCAATGATCTTTCCTGCCTCATCGCGGAAGGGAACTTTCGTCGTATGGGCCCAACGCTTATGGTTGCCGACAAAATAGGGTTCTTCTAACTCCTTCATCCGGTCGCTTTCGATGACTGCCCTGTCGTCGGCGCGGTAGGCCACTGCCAGTTCTTTCGGGTGAAAGGCAAAATCGTCCTTACCGATGATCTGTTCCGGCGAGAGGCCCAGATCGCGGGCATAGTTCGCGTTGCAGGAAACGTAGACCGAATTAAGGTCTTTGATAAAGACCCGATGCGGCAGATGTTCGACGAGACTCCGGTTGAGACGCTCACTCTTTCTTAACAACTCCGTGGCATCCAACCGTTCCATTTCGCCAGCTGCCCTGACAGCCACCTGTTGCAGCGTGGCTTCGGCCAGCGAGCGGTTTGCCAGCGGGACTCTTCCAATGACCGCAATTAGGCCGATCGGGCTACCGACATGGTCGAAGAGTGTCACGCCGAGATAACTCTCTGCCCGCAAATCCTGAAGCACCTGGTCGCGTGGGAAAAACTGACACACGCTCGAGGGGAAACAGCAGACTTGCTTGCCCACCACGTCGCCGCAAGGGGTATCTTTCAAGGCATAGGTGACGTTGTCCTCGAAATGGCCGTCGCACCAGACAGCTACGGTGCGGGCTTTTAAACCATCGCCTTCCAAACGGTCGATGCAGACGAAGTCCATTTTTAAGCTCTGGGCCAGATAGCGGGCCAGCGCGTTGAAGAATGGTTCTGACACTCCACCGCTCCCCACTTCGGCCAGAAAGCTCTGTACATCCTGCAAGCGTTTACGTTCGGTGATGTCGTTTATGACGGTGGCAAACCGGTTAGGAGCAGGCCGATAGGCAAACACATCGTAGTGTCGCTGTAGCCGAGGTGAATATTGATCGAAATTGATGGGCTCGCCTGTCAGCACTACTTTGCTGTAGACATCAAGCCAGAGGGGGGATTCATCGGGCAATATCTGCCTCAAGCTCTTACCGACAATGTTCTCCGCTTTGAGTCCCGTGAGCTTTTCGAACGCGGGGTTCACGGCAAGGAAACGGTAATCGTAAGGTGTCCCCTGCTGGTCGAAAAGAAGCTCGTGGAGCGCAAACCCTTCATTCATGCTTGAGAAAAGCGAACGGTACCGCTGCTCGCTCTCCCTGAGTTCCTCTACGGTCCGCCTGTATACGAGGAGCCGCCACAGGCCTTCCATCAGCAGGGTCAACTCCTGAACGTCGTCCAGATCGTACTCTCCGTCTTTATTGCCGACACCCGCGATAATGACGATCCGGGAACCCTCGAAGACGGGCACGTTCATGTGGCGCAGGAGGGTTACGTGGCCGTGCGGACAGCCCTTTTTTAACGGGTTGGCGGCGGCGTAATTGTTGGTGATGATCGGGCGGCGCTGCCGGACCGCCTCACCCCAGAGCCCGGTGTCCACGACTGGGTAAAGGAACGGCTTGTCTCTCATGGCGCACTCTTTCATCGCGGAATGCGACCATGAGTTCATGGTGAGTACGCTCTCGTCTTCGTTCAGAAACGCCAGGTATCCGATCTTGCTTCGGGTCAACCGTACGGATTCCTCCAAAGCGTAATCCATGATCTGCTGCAGGGGAGACTCTATCATCTTGTTCAACCCCAGCAATGATTCCATGCGTTGGGAATTCAACACGCACGCATCTGACTTCCGCTGCTGGTCCTCCATGGTGCTGAGCATCGCCAGACGGGAACGTTCGGCTATTTCAAGGCTCTTGTGGAGTTCGGCCTCTACACGACGTCGCTCGGCGATCTCGGCTTGCAGTTGCTCGTTGATGATGGTTTCGTCG
>JBAXCC010000015.1:0-23240 GCA_037141675.1 bacterium
CGTGAAAACATAATATCCTTCATACGTATTCTCCCTCCTTCATGATTTGAAACACCTGTGTACCTGTAACCTCACCGGAATGATGGAATATTGGAAGGGTGGAAAGATGTATCTGGAGGGCCACGCGCCTGTCCGCCGTAGTTTTAGCGTAGGCGGATCGTCGTGGCCGGACGCGAGCCTCCTCCGCTAAAGCTTCCGCCTTCGCGACGCCTACGACGGATAAAACGGCGACCAGACAGAGCGCATCCCTCCAGTGGGGGCCTTCTTCCACTATTCCATGATTCCACTATTCCGCTTAAATCACTTCTTCATCAGCACGCCTAACTCAGCGATGGAGGCGAGGGCGTTGCTATTCCAGCCGCTGAGGCCCGTGAGCATGATATAGTTCGCCTTGACGGGCTTATCAAAGACCATGCGTTGTTCATTCGGTGTATTCTGCCATTTTCCTTCTGCAACCACCGTCCACTTCGCACCGTCTGCACTGACGCTCACGCGATATTTCTTGATGAAGCCATTGTTGCAGTTATCTCCTCGATTCTTCATGACGAGGCCCGCGATTTCTGTTTCAGAGGCCAGCTTCACAGAGATGAAGTGGGGATACGGAATCTCCTTGGGCGAATAGGCGGTATGCCACATGGTCTTTTCGTCGCCATCAAGAGCTTTTGCCCCACCTTCATTTCCATTGGCGCAATCCACGCCCACCAGGCTCATTTTTTTCGAATCGTATTTGGGTAAATCGAAGCCCTTTTGCGGCACGGCGGTTTTGTCCTCAATGCCCGCAAGGACCCAGCAAGAACCGCATCGGCAGCGCCCAAATCCGCAGGTGCCCTTCACGACAGGTTCAGGATAATTAAAAAGCTCTGCAACGGCAGCAGCAAATTTCTTGTATTCCGGATCGTTCTTACTCTTCCAGGCGATACACTGTCCCCAGCCCCCCGCCTCGATGGCGAGCGGCGCCATCAGAATGCGGCTCTCAGACGGACGTGCACCATTGACCAGCGCGCAGATGGGTTGCTCGGAGAGTGCCTTGCCAAACCTGACCTTAATCATTTCGCGCAACACTTTCTCCTCAGGCGCGTTGATCGTGTAGTATTCCATGCGGTTGTGATTAAAGGTGCCGTAACACTGCGCATTCACATCGAGCCAGTTGACAATCCGCTGGAAATCGCTCTTCGTCAACTGCAATTTCTTGTCCTTGTGCTTTTCCATGAATATCGTGATAAATCGCCCGCCAAGTGCATAGTAATCATAAGGCCGGCTGATGTTCTTGTCTTCACCGTGCGAACTGCCCTTATTGCCGATTGTCTTGGTATAGACAAGCAAGTCTAAATAGGGCATCGGCCAGTCATTTCCAG
Source organism: bacterium (assembly GCA_037141675.1). Lineage (GTDB taxonomy): Bacteria > Verrucomicrobiota > Kiritimatiellia > RFP12 > UBA1067 > CAIZQW01. The sequence continues at coordinate 1,356 of JBAXCC010000015.1, forward strand.
GCTTCGCAATCAGATTGATCCCTTTGGGCGGTTTATCAGTGAGTCCGTGACAGGAGATACAGCCCCGGTCGAGCACGGGCTGAACCATCTTGAGGAAGCTGACGCCCTCTCCATCGTCCTGGCCCGGCACAGGCGTGAGGTCGCGCGGTGCGCGTGTAAAGAGATCCTTATTCGGCTTCAGCGCTGTACCGACAGGCTCATGGCACCCCACGCAGCCCCGGCGCTCGCCAGGATGCACGTAGGAGAAGCTGCGTTCCGTGAGTACGGCCCGGAAATCTTCGTCGAGGCACTGGATCTGTAAGGGCACGCCAGCCGGCACGCGCACAGAGACCGATCCATCCGGCTCGACAGGGACGGTTCCGAGAATACGCTTGGGTGCGCCATTGGGCACATCCCGGCTGATCTTATCGCTGCTGGGGATGGGCTTCACATAGATTTCATTGAAGCGCAGATACTTGATGGTGCCTGGCTTGATCTTCTTCTCCGGATCATTGCGCGTAAGGTTGACATTCTGAATCATGTAAACGCCTGTCTCCGCATCTTTCCCCTTCAGTGATTTCTTCGGCGGCAACTGGTCTGGCAAGATGGCGGGCGCTTTGCGCGCGACAATCGGAAGCGGCGAGAAGCAGGCATTGTCAGGGTCGATATAGATGGGTTCGCGTCCGCCGAAATCATCCACCAGCATAATGATGTAAGGTAATGCAGGTGGCCTTCCCATGCCTGTCAAATCCGTCGGCGAGTAGGACGCAAAGATCAGATTCTCCGTCAAGGGCATCGGCATGCAATATTGCGCATAGGTGTTGTAGCCGCATTCATTGGATTCCGCGAAGAGGACTTCAGGCGTAATACGGGTCATGGCTTCTTTCCCGTTCTCGCCCTTGGTGGTATCGATCTTGACGATGGTGCCGTAATGAAAATTGTGATGCCCCATGGCGTTCGCGATAATCCTCGTCGTCCCTGGGATCGCCTGCGCCTCGGAGATCATGAGCGGATTGATCATATCATTACCGAAGTAGTGCGAGACCATGGAACCGTCTGGACGCTTCCACCACAATTTGTGAAATTCCATCTCGTGGCGGTCCACATATTCCCAACGGGTATAGATGATGCGCCCGTCGTGAAGGACACTCGGCGTGGTCTCATTCTCAATGCCATACGAGAGCTGCTCGATATTGTTGCCGTCCTTGTCGCACTTGTAGAGCATGTAGGAGGGCGTAAAGCGTCCGCCATGGCACCGTCCGAAATTTTGCGAGCGAGACGAGACAAAGACGATTTCGCCGTTCGGCAGATAGCAGGGGTCCTCGTCCTCGACCGGCACGGTTTTGCGTCCCTGCCAGGTATCAAAGGGATCGCGCGCGGTACCCGTAAGTTGGCGCAGACCGGAGCCATCGATTTGCGCTTCGTACAGAAAGAAGGCGCGGTCATTCGCCTTGGGGTTATTCGTGGCAAAGCCGAAGACAAACCGCTTGGCATCATACGACAGGGCGGGCCGTTGAAAGGCGCCTTCGGGCAGTTTACCGGTGAAGAGCTGGACTGTTTTGGGCGTAGCCGTCTTCCAGTCGCTGAGGATCGCGGGGCCAAGGCCATTCCGGGACAGGGCTGCGCGATACTGGTCGCAGTTGTGACTGAAAGTGGTCGGCGGATTTTTATTGATCAGCAGTTTTTCAAACTGCAACGCCGGATGTGCAAAGAGGATCGCGCGACGAGCGGCGAAGACGCGTCGGAAGAGTTCGCTACCTTTGGGGACGGCTGTTCCGTCAAACGCGGTTTGTATCTCTTTGTCGAGCGCATCCAGAGCCTTGACGGAACTGGACGGCGGCACGCCGCCTGACTCCTTGAGAAAATCAATTGTCTTGCGTGCAAGGGCCGCGCGTTCACGCGCCTGCCAGAGATAAAACCACTCACGCACCTGTTCGGCCTGTTCAACGCTCAAGCCATCCTTGATCAGAGGCCCTGCCTTCTTCTTGAACTCGTCGGGCATCTTGTTGACATAACGCTTGGCAAGTTCCGTGGCGCCGCCTTTGGGAGCCCAGGTTCTGCTGTCCCAAATACGCAAGGCCCGTTCGCGCTCGACTTCCACAAGCGTTTCAGGTGTTGAACACACTTTGACAATGTTCTGATCGACCCACGCTCCGTCTTTGCCCAGGATAGTCTTCCACCATGCCTGTTCGGATTGCGCTGAAGCCGTTCCGCTCAAAGCATGCATTCCTACAAAGACAAGCACAAAAAATATGCTTCTCTGTTCCATCTTCCATTCCCCCCTCAATTATTATTTTGACTATACCATGTCTGGCGGATGAATCAAACCTAAAAATCGGGTCGTCGCGTTTTGTCGCTCGCTTTTCTTCCGCTACATCTCGTTTAATCGAAGGCCAGCACCATTTTGCACTAAAATCGCTTCCCTCTTCTCATGATCAATTGGACAATAGCACTATTTTTTAGTATTTTGGTACTTTTAGAAAAGCGGGGGGAAACGGATATGGTCACTCAAAAAAAGAATACGTTGCGCATCCTATGGGGCATGCTGGGAATCGTGTGCCTTACAACTCAGGCGTCAGATCAAGTCCTGGTCGAGGCGGAAAGCTTTACAGAAAAGGGCGGCTGGGTTGTCGATCAACAGTTCATGGACACCATGGGCTCCTCCTATCTGCTCGCGCATGGCATGGGCAAGCCTGTAGCCGATGCAAAGGCCTCTGTCACCTTCCCCTCGACAGGCAGCTACGCCCTGTGGGTCCGCACAAAAAACTGGAAACCTGGCACATGGGAGGCTCCCGGACGCTTCCAAGTCGCGCTCAACGGTAAACCTGTCGAGACGGTCTTCGGAACCATCCCCGCATGGACTTGGCAGAAGGGCGGAAACGTAGAGATCAGCGCAACGTCCTGCGAGATCGCACTCAAGGACCTGACAGGCTTTGACGGACGCTGCGATGCGCTCTTCTTCACCAAGGATGCCACCTTCCAGCCACCGAATGACCTCAAGTCCATGCGCTCCTGGAGGGATGCCCTGCTGGGGATGCCCGCAGTCCCCGCAACAACCGAGAGCGTTGATCTGGTCGTGGTGGGAGGCGGCATTGCCGGCTGCGCGGCAAGCCTTGCCGCTGAAAAACAGGGACTCACCGTCGCGCTCATCCATGACCGGCCGCTTCTGGGCGGTTGCGCCAGCAGCGAGGTACGCGTCCACACCATCGGCATCTCCGGCAAAAGCGAAGATATCCTCAAAGGCATTGATTCCAAACATTGGCCCAACGGCTCTGCCGAGTCCATCCCGGACACCCTCAAGCGCCACAAAACCATGGATGCCGCCAAGGGCGTGAAGCAGTTCCTGGGCTGGCGTGCGTATGGTACCGTCATGGACGGCAACCGGATTGTGGCGGTCGATGCGCGGCATATTGAAACCGGCGAAACCCGCCGCTTCAAGGCGCCTGTCTTCGTGGACAGCACAGGAGACGGCTGGATCGGCTTCTGGGCTGGCGCGGAATATCGTTATGGACGCGAATCTGCAGATGAATTCAATGAAGCCTGGGAAAAGTATGGCGACTTCTGGTCTCCGAAAAAACCAGATAAACGCATCATGGGCACATCGGTCCTCTGGAACTCGAAAAAGGATGCCTCTCCCTCGACCTTTCCTGAAGTCCCCTGGGCGATGGATGCGGCCAAAGACAAAGTGGCAATCAACGGCGAATGGTATTGGGAGTATTCAGCCGATCACCTGAGCCAGCTCGATGACGCCGAGACGATCCGCGACCATCTGCTCTGCGCCATCTTTGGCGCCTTCAGCAATGCAAAGCGTGACCCCAAGAACGCCAACCTGTCGCTCGCCTTTGTCGCCTACCTGGGAGGCAAGCGCGAATCGCGCCGCCTCATGGGAGACTACATCTTCACCATGCAAGATGCGGTCTCTGGCACTAATTTTGTGGACAGCGTTGCTGAAGAGACCCGCGAACTCGACGTGCACGTCCAGAAAGACTACTATAAAGGCGAACCCTACGACTATCTCTCCCATGCGCTCTTTATGAAGACGCCCCGGTACTATATCCCCTTCCGGTCGCTCTACTCGAAGAACATTCCCAACCTGATGATGGCGGGACGTTGCTTCAGTTGCTCGCACGTTGGCTTGGGCGGACCGCGCGTGATGAAGACCACAGGCCAGATGGGCATCGCCACCGGCTATGCCGCGTCGCTCTGCAAGAAATACAAGACCGACCCGCGCACCATCGGCGAAAAACACATCGCCGAACTCCGTACCCTCATCGGTTACGGAGCGGCCGAATAACTTAGGCGTTTACCGTTGAGAATTCAGCCTCGCTTTGTCCGGTAACGAATTCCACGTTCTTTGACTCCGAAACCAATCCGCGTGGGCGGGAGTTCTGGCTGCGGCGACTCCGGCGGATTGATGATGTCCAAGAATCGACCGAGGATGTCCACGATCGCCATGTCATGGGTGTCGAGACGCGCCTTGACCTCCGACTCAAGCTTGGCCAGCTTGCGGGCGAGTTCCCGCGTGTCATTCAGCAGGGACCGCATCGCCACAAATGCCCGCACCACGAACACGCTCATCTGAACAGCCTGCGGACTGTTCAAGACTGTCGCTGCCATGATCGCGCCGTGCTCGGTGAAGACACAAGCCGGCTTCCTTCGTCCGCCGTGACCTGAACCGGTCACAATTTGTGACCGGTTGCCTTCTGAACTTGAAGTCACAATTTGTGACTTCAAGTCTACAAGTTCTTGCGGTGTAAGCTGAAACATAAAATCAGACGGGAACTTTTCGTTGTTCCGCTTGACCGCCTGGTTCAGCGCTTTGGTGGCCACACCGTAGATCCGTGCGAGGTCGGCATCCAAGAATGCCTTAGTGTGTTAGTTGGGGGTCTTTGACTGAGGGACTGATTGACCGGGTGACTGATTGAGCGAGTGACTCAGTGACTGGGGTGACAAACATGGTCACGCAGGCGCGTGACCCTCCCGTGATCGCCAGCACCTATTCAGCAGAATGGCTCGGCTCCAAGAAAGGAGCCGCTAAGAGGCCGTACAGGGGCAAGATGCGTGAGCGGGCGCGTGACAGGCGTGTATCGCGAGACATCGCTGGCGAGGAATGCGGGGAGGTGTCTATGGGCGGGGCCGATGTATTCATCACCCGGCCAGAGGCGCCTCATCCGCGTCCGCAGCCCGATGGCTCCGCAGGACACGCCCGAACGCGGAGCGAAGGCGTCGCGACACAGGAGGCCGAAAAGGCTATCGGGTGATCCGGCGGGGGTACCCAAGCATCCGCCGTTCGGAAACGGAGTCGGATTTGCGGATGCGCGGCTGGGGCTGGATACGTATCCGCCCCAGCCGCGATTCAGACGCAAAGCCCGCCCCGTTTTCCGGACGGTGCCAGATGCGTACCCGCCGGATCACCCACAAGAAGAAAAGCCAAGGGACAGAAATCAAAACGCTTAACGCTGAAGTAGAATTTCTAAAACTTAAACGTTATTTCATCGAAGCCGGCCAGATCAACTGGAAACGGCTCTCCGCAAGGTCGGCGCCTTGGATCATGGCTTCATATTTCGGTTCATGATAGGCATTGGCTGCCCGCCGCAGCAAACCCGCAAGCGCTGGGTCGCGCGGTTTGATGTCCGAGATCTGTTCTCCGGGCCATTTCGTGTCGCCTTTGAAATAAGGCGCTATATAATCGAGCGCCGCGCGCAGGGTGCGTCCGTCAGGTGAGCGATACCCGGAAAGGTCCACGCCGACAGCCGGTCCGTATTCGGCGAGGATGAACAACGCTTCGAGATTGTAGAGCGAGTAACTATAGGACTTCGTCCGCTTCAGCTCAAGCGGCTGCCGTCCATCCAGCTCAATCTGCGTGGCAATCCGTTCGCGCCCGAGTTCTACTGATTTACGGACCCGTTCCTGATCACCCACAAACTGTGCATAGGCCGCGGTCTGAGCCAGATACCAACTGCCATGGTTGTTCGCGGCCTTTGCTTCCGCGATGCCGTTCTTGCTCTTCAGCAGCCAGTCGAGATAGGCACGGAACCACGCTTTCATTCCTTTTTGGATCTCAGGCGTCCAAGCCGTTGAACCCTCTAGCCCACCAATAGCTTGTACGACTTTGATGAACCCCACGGTGTCAATGATTCCTGTGCCGCGCCCTGTGTTGCGCCCGGGAATGCCCTGCCCATATTCAAGATTCGGATTCATCTTCGTCGCCGGATCAAGAAACCAGACCTTCGCGACCTCCACGGCCTTTGCCGCATACGGTTCATGCTTGGTGAGTCGATACGCCAAGGCGAGCGTCTCCACCTCCGAACACATATGCCCCAGCGCGTTGTGGTCTGTTCCCTCACGACTTTCTGGATTGACCTTCCCGTCCCGATTGATCCACGGCAGGCCATCCGGCTTGCTGGGATCGGGCCATGAATAGGGCGCAAGGCTCAGATAGTCATGCTTGTCTCCGCTGGGCGGCATCCGTGTCTTTTCCATCACGGAATGCGGCGTTGCCTTGAGCATCTTGTCCGCCTCGCCGCGCAAATGTTCAAGCGCTGGCCCGTCTGCTGCACATACCAGCCGCGCGGATAGCAGAACCAACAATGTCACCAACCCTGTGTTTTTCATTCGATGCCCTCCTTGCTCTTCAGCACGTGATCAACAAATTAATTCATTCGGGTAATCATAGTGTTCCCTCCTCCGAAGAACAAGGGCATTTTTTGTTTCACCTTTTTTCGTACTGGAAAGAGACTCCATAAGGTGGTAACCTTTCGTCTAATAGAACTGGACAAGTACTACAGGGAATTTGGGGACTTTTTATGATCAAGACAAGCAACATGATTGCCACGGCAATCTGTATCGTGGGTGGTTCTCTCAGCTTTGCAGAAAACAGTACCGCCCTTAAGCCCAATATTCTGGTCATCATGACGGATCAGCAACAGGCGGGCATGATGAGTTGCGCAGGGAATGCGACTGTGAAGACGCCGATGATGGACAGTCTCGCCGCAACAGGCGCACGGTTTGAATTAGCCTACTGCGCCAATCCGGTCTGCGTGCCGTCTCGCGTCAGCATGTTGACCGGGGTCATGCCCAGCCGCATCGGGATGGAAACCAACGAGGCCTTTAGGAAAGGCGAGCTGCCCCGCCGACTATTGCCCAACTCGATGGGCCAAGTGTTTTCAAAGGCCGGGTATGAGACGGTCTATGGCGGCAAGCAGCACGTCCCCATGACGATCGAAGAGGCGGGTTTCAGAAATATTGAAAAGAATTCCGGGCCGAAGCTGGCCGAGACCTGCGCACAATTTCTGCGTCAGAAACACGACAAGCCCTTCCTGATGGTGGCCTCGTTCATCAATCCGCATGACATCTGTTTCATGGCGATTTCGGATGCTAAACATCCAGGCAAAATCGATGGACCGAAGCCGCTTCTCGATGCTCTGGCCTTGCCGACGGGAATGTCACGGGAGGATTTCTTCGCCAAGGTCTGTCCGCCGCTGCCCGCCAATTATGCCATTCCGCCAGGCGAGCCAGAGGCACTCCTAGCTGCAGACACGCGTGACTTCCGTACATATGCTCGGAACAAATGGACGGCTGAACAATGGCGATTGCACCGCTGGGCTTATGCGCGACTCACCGAACGCGTGGACACCGAGATCGGCGTGGTGTTGACCGCTTTGCGCGAAACAGGCCTGGATGCCAATACACTGGTTGTGTTTGTCAGCGACCACGGCGACATGGATGCCTCGCACCGCTTGGAACATAAATCTGTGCTCTACGACGAGGCCACCCGCGTGCCGTTCATTGTTAGTTGGAAGGGGGTCACCAAGCCTGGACTGATTGATCGCGAACATCTGATTTCAACAGGGCTGGATTTGATTCCAACGCTCTGTGATTTTGCCAATGTCCCTGTGCCGTCTGCTCTGAAGGGCCGCAGCGTCCGCGCGCTTGCCGAAGGACGCACCCCTCCCGCATGGCGAGAAGCTCAGGTGGTCGAAAACGGCGACAGCCGCATGGTGCGTTCCGCGCGCTACAAGTATATCGTCTATGCCTCGGGTGCACGGCGCGAGATGTTAGTGGATATGAAGAGTGATCCGGGCGAGATGAACAATCTTGCGCAGGATCCTGCATCCTCTTCCGTTTTGAATGAACACCGACAGCTATTGAAGACGTGGTATCAGCAGAACAACGAAACCCTGGATTCGCGATATATCGCGGAATAATGGAATAATGGAATAGTGGAATGTTGGAATACTGGAATAGTGAGAGCGAAAATGGCCAGCAATCTGGAGGGACGCGCTTTGTCGCGTCCGGCCACGGCAGAGCGTGGCCTTCCAAAGGCCTATATTCCCCATCATTCCATCGTTCTACTATTCCAACATTCCAGTGAAGTTAGGCAAGGAATGCGATGAAAATAATGATAGCAGGGTTGGTGTTCTGCGCGACAACGCTTTTTGCAGCGACCTATAGTCACGATGTCAACGTGGCGGAGGAGTTCCGTGCGCGCGACGGGTTGCCGAATGTATTCGCGAAACTAAAGACTGGTGAACCGGTGCGCATCGCATACCTCGGCGGCAGTATTACGGCTGCGGCGGGATGGAGGCCCAAGACGCTGGCATGGTTCAAGACGCAGTATCCCAAGTCGCAGATCATTGAGATCAACGCGGCTATTTCCGGCACGGGCTCGGACTACAGCGCGTGCCGTTTGCAGGGAGATGTGCTTGTGCAGAAGCCGGATCTGGTCTTCCTCGAGTGCCGCGTCAATGGCGGCGGGGGCTATGAGGCGAAGTCGGTGGAGGGCGTTGTGAGGCATATCTGGAAAGAGAGTCCGAAGACTGATATCTGCTTTGTCTATACCATCTGCCAGTGGATGCTGAAAGATTTGCAGTCCGGACGCCCGCCTTCATTCGGACGAGTCATGGAGAACGTGGCCAACGCCTACGGCATTCCGACCATTGATCTCGGAGTGGAAGTCGCGCAACGCGAAAAGACGGGAACGCTGATCTTCAAAGCAGACGCACCCATGACGGACAAGCTTATCTTCTCAAAAGACGGGTGTCATCCAGGAGATGCCGGACACGACCTCTATTGCACAATCATCGCACGATCGATGCTGAAGATGGAGAGGACGGGATCTGCTCAGCCTCACACGTTGCCCCTGGCGCTAGAGGCTGCTAATTGGGAGGTCGCTTCTCTCGTGCCGATTACCAACGCCGTGTTGAGTGCAGGCTGGACGCCGGTCGACACAGTAAAGGACACGATCTACATCGATGATCGGGGCCGCACGCATGCCATGTTACGCGGAGCCATGAAGTGCGACCGCGCGGGTGCAAGTATTACGGTAAAGTGGAACGGCACAACCGTGGGGATGAGCGACATCCCCTACGGCGAACCGTCCGTGGTGGAGGCTGTGGTCGACGGTGGCAAACCCGTGACCCTGCAGCGCATTCAAACGGAAAAAATCCACAAATACGCGCGCTTCTGGTACCTGCCCGCGCAAACGCCGGGCGAGCACACCGTGGTGTTTACGGTCAAGAGCATTCCCGAGGGAACCTGGTTTTACGCAGGCCAGTTACTCATCGTCGGCACGCCAATACGTTAAAAGAGCTTCCCTGATCATCGGCACAAGAAATTTTAAACTCGCTTTTGTATGGCCTTAGCGAATAGACTAAACACCGATACGGTACAGTCGTTGCAATGCTATAGGCTGACAACCAGAAAGAAAAGTATACAACCATGAAAACGATTCAAAAAAAACACATCACTTACATTCCGCTCATCCGTTTTGGCCGTGCGCTTGGAATCGCAGCCTTATGTCTTTCGGGTGGAGTGTGTCTGCAAGCTGCATCAAGCGCCAAGCCAATCCCTGAAAACAGATCCAAGACAGCAGAAAAGGAACCAGCCTACAATCTCGCAATAGACGCACAACGCAAGGCTGCCATGTCTCCGGAGGAAGCAGCATGGGAAACGGTCTTGGAACAGAACCTCGGGAGTTTCTATTTGCCTGGGTACAAGAATGAGAAATCGGCAGGCAGGGAAACCGCCTGGGATTATGTGAAGGACGATCCGAATTTGCCGCGCGTGTTGATTATCGGCGATTCCATCTCTCGCGGATACACGACACCTGTCCGTCATGCGCTCAAAGGAAAGGTCAATCTGCATCGGGCCCCTGCGAATTGCGGCAAATTATCCTATGGCATTAAAAATCTGGATATCTGGCTCGGGAATAAAAGCAATAAATGGGATGTGATCACGTTCAATTTCGGAATCCATGACCGCAAAACGCCTGACAGCGCATATACAAATGATCTGAAAGCTGTTGTTGCAAAACTCCAAGCCACCGGAGCAAAACTGATATGGGTGAATACCACCCCAGTGCCGAAGGGCGCCGCTGAATATGTCGAGGGCAATAGCGAGCGGGTCAACAAACTGGCCAGCGAGATCATGGCTGAACTCAACATTCCGATCGTGGACCTCTACAGCAAGGCGAAAAACGTACCTTCTGAGCACAAGATCACCAATAATTGTCATTTTAGGGATGGCGGTTATGAGATTCTGGGCGCTGAGGTGTCCACCAAAATACTGGCCGTGCTAAGCGCGCCGCCGAGTCCATCGGCCAAGTAGAATGGCGCTACCATGAGTTTCTTTCTTTTACTTCTCTTCCCGTTGATGGCGTTTGCCGCTGAACTGGCCCAGCCGATCAAGATCGAGACCGGACTGATTCAGGGCGTTCTGAATGCGGACAAGGACGTGGTCTCCTTCAAGGGCATCCCCTACGCGGCACCGCCTGTCGGCGCGCTACGCTGGCGCGAACCGCAGCCGCCGCTGAAATGGGATGGCGTCCGCCTCGCAGATAAATTCGGCGCGAAGTGCCCGCAGGTCAAGTTCGGTACCACGAATCCCGTGGAGAACACTAGCGAGGACTGTCTCTTTCTGAATGTCTGGGTTCCTGCAAACGCATCGGGAACAAATCTGCCGGTCCTCTTTTTTGTTCACGGCGGCTGCTATCAATTCGGATCAGGTGATTTCAATGGCGATGGCATGGCAAAGAAAGGAATCATCCTTGTCACGGCCAATCATCGCCTGGGGAGTTTCAACTTGATGGGCCATCCAGAGCTGACCAAGGAATCCCCTCTGAAGTCATGCTCCAACTATGGGTCCCTAGATCTCATCGCCGCATTAAAATGGGTGCAGAATAACATCGCAGCGTTTGGAGGCGATCCCAGCAAAGTGACGCTCAGCGGACAATCCACCGGCTCCAGCAATGTGCATTACCTCTCTGCGAGTCCTCTGGCCAAGGGACTGTTCCGCGGGCTGATCGCCATCAGCTTCCCCTACGATTTTCTGATGAAGCCGCATGCGATTGGAAATATGTGGCAGGCCGAACAGAGCGGATTAAAACTCGCGCAGAGCAAAAACATCAAGACTCTCGAAGAGTTGCGCAACATTCCCGCCTCTGAACTCCTGAAGGGCGTGGGCGGTCCGACCTATCGCACCCAGATCTATCCTGATAATTATCCCACGGCCTTGGCGAAGGGACTCGTCAGCGATGTGCCGACCTTGACAGGCATGACCTCCGACGACTTTGATCCGCCGGCCCAATATGATCCCTACACCACCCCTGATCTTTTTAAAACCCGTGTCGCGCGTAAATGTTCGCCGGAAAAACTGGAGCAGGTCCTGGCCCAATACCCGGCCAAGACGGCTCAGGAAGCCAAGGAGATGTGGAAAAAGATCAGCGTTGAATTCCGCTTAGCTGATATTTATCATTGGGCCAAGAAGCGCGCCAAGACCGCCAAGACGCCGTCGTATACCTATCTCTTCACACAAGCACAGCCGCTCGATCCGAAGCGAGGGGCGTATCATGGCTCAGACATGCTCTATGAATTCAATAACGTGGCAGGCTCGGATAAAGGCTGGAGAGATGAAGACCGCCAAGTCGCAGAACAAGTCTCTTCTTATTGGGTGAATTTTGTGAAGACTGGAAATCCCAACGGGTCCGGACTCCCGGAGTGGAAGGCCTTCGACCCCGAAGACCCTTCGACCATGGAGCTCGGCAAAGCGTCAGGCCCTCGCCCGATCGCGATCACGAAAGAAGCCTGGAAACTTTTACATGAAGAGGAAAAACAAGGAGAACAAAAATGAGTATGAGATTAGTAGTGAGCGCAATGAGCATGTTGGTGGCGAGTGCCATTAACGCACAAGAACAGAATACGGCAGGCATGGGAGTAACAGGAAGCGCGAAGCACCCCTTCGTCTGCACGGATAATGGCAAGGGCAAGGTCTTTGTCGTGACTGCGGATGGCAAGATTGAAAAGGAGTTTGCCGCCCCTGGGTGTCAGGACTGCTGGCGTCTAGCCAATGGCCATTATCTCTTCACCAATACACGCGGTGCGACCGAAGTGACGCCCGAAAACAAGATTGTGTGGTCTTACAAATCGCCTGATAAAACCGAGATTCACAATTGCCAGCCGTTGCCAGATGGCGGGGTCATGATCTGCGAATGCGGCACCAAGCGGATCATCGAGATCGGACGTGACGGCAAGATCCGCAAAGAGATTCCGGTGGAAACCAACGTGGCTACTCCGCACGGTCAATTCCGCGGAGCCCGCAAGCTGGCCAACGGCAACTATCTGATCGCCTGCGTCGGCGAACAATTCGTCCGCGAGCTTGATCCTGCTGGCAAAGTCATCCGCAGCATTAAGGTTCCGGGCAATCCCTTCATCGCCATCCGCCTGCCCAATGGCAACACCCTGGTCGGATGCGGCGATGCGCATAAAGTTCTTGAGATCGATCCATCTGACAAGATCGTCTGGGAAGTAAAAGAGAACGACATTCCCAACAATCAGCTGCGCTTTGTTGCTGGGCTCCAACGCCTGCCCAATGGTAACACCGTGATTTGCAACTGGGGCGGACATGGCTGTGTCGGCAAGCAGCCTCAACTGGTCGAGATCACCCCTGAAAAGAAAATCGTTTGGCAGGTGTTTGACAACACCCAGTTCAAGACGATATCGAATATTCAATTGCTCGACGTGCCCGGCGATGGCAGCAAGAACGAACTCCTGCGATAGGCTGAGTTAGAAACCAAAGAAGGAAATGTAGAATGAAAAAAGAAGTGCTGAACCCGAAGAGTCGGACACTGTTATCCTCCCGTATATGGGCTGCGTCTATGATCGCATTAATGTTGCCCGTGTCCGTTGTGACTGCGGCGGATGCCGAGAACAAACCCGAGAAGATCAGTCTCTGGTCAGGGCATGCTCCTGTAGGCGAAGGAAAATTTGCGGAGGCGGATGCGTTTATCACAGTCCATCGTCCGGCGAATCCGAATGGGACATCCGTCGTCATTTGTCCGGGTGGCGGATATGGTGGACTGTGTACCGCACCGGAAGGGACTGGCATCGCACGCTGGCTTAATCAGCACGGAATCACGGGAGTTGTCTTGGAGTATCGCCTGCCAAAGGGCAACAAGAATGTTCCGCTACTCGATGCCCAACGCGCCATCCGCATGACACGTTCCAAGGCCAAAGCCTGGGACTGCGACCCCACACGCATCGGCATCATCGGATTTTCTGCAGGCGGACATCTGGCGTCCACGGCTGTTACACATTTCGATGCGGGCGACCCCAAGGCTGCAGATCCTGTCAATCAGCTCAGTTGCCGTCCCGACTTCGGCATTCTGATCTACCCCGTGATCACCATGGACCCGACCACGCATGGCGGATCAAGACGCAACCTCTTGGGGCCAGATCCAAAGCCCGAGGACATCATTCTATTCTCGAATGAGAAGCAGGTGACCGACCAGACGCCGCCCTGTTTCCTAGCGCATGCCAAGGATGACAAGGTCGTCCTGCCGGATAACAGCCGGATGTTTTATGAAGCACTGCAAGCCCACAAGGTGAAAGCGGAATACCTGGTGCTGCCCAACGGCGGACATGGATTGAGCGGATATAAGGGGCCAAGCTGGGATGCGTGGCAGACCCAATCTCTGAAATGGTTAGAGACGTTGTGGAAATAAGCCCGTCACCTGGTGCTTAGGGAATAAACGAGGAGGGGTAACTTTGGAGAGGAATAATGGAATGTTGGAATACCGGAAGAAGGCCCCCGCTGGAGGGACGCGCTCTGTCGCGTCCGGCCACGACGAAGCGTGGCCCTCCAGAGCCGCTATTCGTCTTTCTCCATCATTCCAACATTCCCATATTCCAACATTCCATTGAAGTTATAGCCAAGAGAAAGTTGAAAAAGATGAAAAAAACAATGCGTTTCGAAAATGTCCTGAAGGGTCTAAAGGCAATCCTGCTCGCAACCGTAGTCAGCTTCGTTCCCCTGTTGAACAACGCGGGGGAATCATTCACGATCACCTCCGACGAAGCTTCGGGGATCTATCCGGCCGGACGCGACATCGTTTTTACCATCAAACCCGGAGAGGGCAAGACCGCCGCCGACCTTGAGAAGGCCTCGGCAAAGATTCTGTTCAATGGCGACACGGAGATCGCTGCAGACAAAGCATCCGCCGCCGGAGCAATGACACTGCGCGTCAAGCCATCAAAGCCTGGCGCATATAGGTGCGACGTGACGTTGCCCGCGTCAGGAGGAGCCAAACCAAACACCTCTTCTGCAGGCACACTGGTCTGCCCGGCCGAGATCCGCTCTGTAGGCGTTGAACCTGCAGATTTCGATGCTTTCTGGAAGACGAAGAAAGATGTTTTAAAATCAACTCCTCTCAAATTCGACCTGTCTCCTCTTTCAGAAGAACAACAAAAGACGGTCGCTGGAGCTGAGTATGAATGCTTTACGCTCACCATCGAAGTCCCTGTGAAGGGTGTCCGTCCGGTCATGGGTTATTTTGTCAGGCCCAAGACAACCAAGGCTGGCGGCTGCCCGGCGATTCTCCGGCTCAGAGCCGCTGGCGTCGCCGGCTCATGGTGCATCGCCAGTCCTAAGGAGGCGATGAACTTTGCCAAGACCTATGGCGCCATGGTCCTGGACATCAATGCCCACGGCATCCCGAACGACAAGACCAAGGACTATTACGAGAAGATCGAAAATGGCGATTTAAAAAATTATTCCTCGATTGGCAAGAACAACAAGGACGACTTCTATTTTGTCGGCATGTATCTGAGGCTCCTCAGAAGTATAGACTTCCTCTGTACCCAGAAAGCATGGGATGGACGTCACCTGATAGCCATAGGGGAGAGCCAAGGTGGCGGCCAGTCCTTGGCAGCCGCAGGCCTCGACAGCCGCGTCTCCGCGATTTCCGCGATTGTTCCGGCGCTCTGCGCATTGACAGATCCCCAACTCGCAGGATGGCCCCGTCCATTAGGCTGGAACTCCAAACAGGTTGTGATGAATGATGAGGCACGGGAGATCGCCAAAGCCGTCGCCTATTGTGACAACGTCTTTCTGGCTTCGCGCTCCAAGGCGGAAACCCAGATCTTTGCAGGATTGATCGACACCACCTGTCCAGCCACAGGCATCTTCGCAACCTACAACAACATCAGCACAAAGAAAAGCATCATTGCCTATCCCCACAAGGGGCATCAAGGGCTACCCAAGGAAGATCAGTGGATCGGAGAGATCCATACCCTTCAGAAAGCCTTTATCCAACAGCATCTAAGCAGCGGCAACTGAGATCATTCGCATGCGATCCGCCAAATCCATAATATCTGGAAATGGAGAGCCACGCTCTGCCTGCCACGCCGTAGATTTACGAAGGCGGGTCGTGGCCATGGCTGTCCTATGGGCGATGATTGCTGCGGGACAGGGGACACAGACGAAGATGCCCGAGTGGGTCACGCCTGCCGTTCAAGCACCACGCCTTCAGTTCCACACCTTCGCAAGTACAGTGGCGAAGACGAATGTCAGTTATCACATCTACACGCCGGAGGCATACGATACGAATCCGGACCGACGTTTTCCAGTAGTGTATTGGCTACACGGTACCGGGGGCGGACTCTCTGGGATCAAGCCCATGTCGGCATTCTTCGATCGCGCGATCCGCGAGGGGAAAATTCCGCCGATGCTGATCGTATTCGCCAACGGGTTAGCGTCGAGCATGTGGTGCAACTCCAAGAACGGCGCAGTGCCGATGGAGACTATCGTGATCACGGAACTCATCCCGCACATCGATACCACGTTTCGAACGTTGGCTAAACGCGAGGCGCGCCTCATCGAGGGTTTCAGCATGGGCGGTTATGGGGCGGCACGGCTGGGGTTGAAGTATCCCAACATGTTTGGCGCAGTCTCCATTTTGGCCGGCGGCCCCTTGGATTTGAACTTCAAAGGTCCGCGGGCCACGGAAAATCCTGTGGAACGCGAGCGCATTCTGAAAGACACATGGGGTGGGGACATGCTCTACTACCGCGCGCAAAGTCCGTTGACCGTGGCAGAGCAATACGCGTCTTCGGTTCGCGTCATGGTGGTGATCCGCCAGGCAGTCGGCGCTCGCGATTTCACACTGGAACTGAACCGCGCGTTCTCAGAACATCTTACTAAGCTGCAAATCCCTCACACCTTCACCGCCCTGCCTGGCGTAACGCATGATACGTTAGCGCTTCTCAATGCCCTCGGTGACGCAAACTGGACATTCTATCGCACAATCTTTGGTGCGCCTGACACCACCTGCCGTCAGCCACAGAAAAAAACAAAATGATGCCCCTGTTTGCGTCTTGCATATTTTAAGATTATGCGTAACATAAATCATGTCCGCTAGCATCCCATAGGTACTGGTATGTTTCAGGCGTACCCTATGGGATGCTAATGTAACAAAAGGATAGGTCTATGCGTACTTCACGGCGTGATTTCTTTGTCTCTGCGGCAGGCTGCGGGCTTGCCGGTTTTACCGGCGGTCCCGCATGCGCTGCTACGGTCGGAGCCCTTTCAAACGAGATGACTATTCCTGAACGCCGCATACCGGTTTTGGCCGAGGCCGACGTGGTGGTGTGCGGCGGCGGGACAGCGGGCATCTCTGCGGCATATTGCGCAGCTCGGCATGGTGCGAAGGTGGTCTTGCTGGAACGCTGGCCGAGCCTCGGCGGCATGGCGACCAACGCGCTGGTCAACATCTGGCATACCAGCGACCGCACCAAACAGGTGATTGCGGGTTTCGTGCAGGAAGCGGTCGACAAAGGGGGACGTTTTGTTCATCGTATGGCAGATTTTCCGAAGAGGCCAGAGACACACGAGTTCGATTCCACGGGCATGAGAGTGGTGTTCGACAGGATGCTCAAGGATGCGGGAGTTCGCGTCCTCTGCAACCTCACAACGGTCGAGTCGGTCGTTTCAGACGGCCGTATCCACGCGGTGCTGGTAGATACGAAAACCGGCCGCAAGGCAGTACTGGGAAAAATCTTCATCGACGCCACTGGCGACGGCGATGTCGCCGCAAACGCGGGAGCACCCTTCGACTTAGGGCGTGCTAGCGACGGAGGTGTGCAGGGCATGACGATGATGTTCCGTCTCATGGGTCTGGACGCAGCCAAGGTGCGGGCCAACCCCCAAGAGGCAAAGCGTGTCTTCGCCCTCATGAAGAAGTTGCGAGACGAAGGCAAGTTCCCGCAGTTTCTCGAGATGGCGGCAAGGTCCTATTTGAGTTCGCCGCGCAACCCGATGGTGTCGTACAACATGTGCCCCGTTGCGGGCAACCCGCTGAACGAGGAGGAATTGACGCGCCTGTCCGCGCAGGGCCGCGAGCAAGTATACCAATACGTTGACCTTTGGCGTAAAGAGATGCCCGGCTTTGAGAACGCCGAGGTTGACCAGATGGGCTTCGGCCTAGGGGTCCGCGAGTCGCGGCGCATCCGCGGACTCAAAACCCTCGACGCACAGATGGTGGTTAAGGCAGTCAAGCAGTCCGACGCCATCGGTCACGGATTCTGGATGATTGACATTCATGATCCCAAGGGCACGGGCCACACGACGTGGGAGGATCAGAAAGCCAATATGATGCCGCCTGCGGGCGATAGCTACCATATTCCGCTCGGCATGTGCCTGAATGCGACGCTACCGAATCTGGCCATCGCGGGACGCTGCGCCTCCTCCACGTATGAGGCGCATGCCTCGGTCCGTCTCCAATCCCACTGCATGGTCATGGGCCAGGGTGTCGGCACCTGCGCGGCCCTCGCGCTCAACGCTGGCGTGGACATGGCGAAGTTTGACATCCGCAAACTTCAGGCGCAGTTGCGCACAGACGGCGTTTACCTGAAAGATGTACCGTGAGCATAGGCAGAAAAAAGGAACATTTATGAACTCAACCATGACCTGCATCATCGTCAGCGCGTTAGCGCTCGTCACGATGAACGCAGTCGCCGATGAAAAGTGTCCTGCCAGCGCGGACGTTACCCGCGCCGAGGTGCTCGATCGCATTTACGGCGGCTGGGTCGGCATGTTGATCGGCGGCCTGGAGGGACTGCCACATGAATTCAAATACAAGGAACAGCCACGCGACACGCTGCCGGATTTCACGTTTCTCGAAAAGGGAGCGAGATCGGACGATGACAACGACTTCGAATGGCCACACCTGTTTTTCTTGGACCAGGAGGGCGTCAGCAAACTGCCGTATCTCCGCATTGTCGAAATCTGGAAGGCGAACATGAACTCCGGCATCTGGGTCGCGAACAAGCGGGCACGCGAGTTGATGGAACAAGGCGTGGTTCCGCCGGCAACCGGTAGCGTTACGAACAACAAAGCCGCATGGTTCAATCTCTCCGGCCAGTTTTGCGTCGAGTCCTATGGCTTGATCGCGCCCGGGATGCCGCGGACAGCAGCGGACATCGGCCTGCATTACGCGCACATCGCCGTTTCCGAAGAACCGCTGCAGGCCACGCAATTCTGGACCAGCCTCATCGCCCTACGCGCATTTCATCAAGGTACGCTGGAGGAGGCGCTCCAGCAGGCAACCGCCGCCGTTGATCCCAAAAGCTGCATGGCCGAAGTGGTGTCCGACGCCCGCAAGGCCTTTCATGCGCATCCCGACGACTGGAAAACCGCGCGGCAGGAGCTTGACGCCAAGTGGCGCGTGCAACGTAAATGGACCGATAACTCCACGCCCGTCAACGGTGCGGCGGTGTGCCTCGCGCTGCTTTACGGGAACGACGACTTCTATCGCACCCTCCAGTATGCGATGGCCCTCGGCTACGACGCCGATTGCAACGCCGCTACGGCAGGCACCGTGGTGGGCGCACGCCTCGGCTTCAAACGTATCGCCGCGCTGCCGCAGTTCAAGATGCCCGATCATTATGTGAACAAGACTCGCCCGCAGTTGCCCGCCGAATGCAAGGTAAGCGAGCAAGCCGAGACGCTCTTGCGCGTAGCCGAGCGCGTCATCCTCGCGAACGGCGGCGAGCGCGTGACGCTTGACGGGCAACCTGGCTACCGCATCAAACTCCAGTCCCCACAGGTGCTGGAGCGTTTGCCGGAAGATCCCCGCGGGCCGCAGAATCAATCGGCAAAAAAATAACCCGCCATAAACCCCTCTGTTGAAGGCGGGAGGAGTCGTAACAGATTTGGAATGTGGTAGAAAATTGTTCTCCGCTATTCGCTGTTGTCTCTTGGATGGAGACACACTTTCGATGCTTGTGTAAAAGGTTATTCTTCCTGAAAAAGCCTATTTCTATTGGCTCTCCTCTCCTCCATCCTCCCTGCTACTTCCTACTTGGCGTGATTCATTTCTACTAAAATGAATCACCCCCTGTCTCCTTTTGCGTCTTGCATATTTTGGGATTATGAGTAACATGAGTCCAAGCTTATTGCCTGAATGACTCCCGAATAAGTTACTGACCCCAAAATGGAATGCAACATGAAGAGAACCCACTTGCTGACACTGTGTACACTGCTCGCTGTCCCTGCATGGGGCGCTGATGTTCAACAGCCGGAGATGTCTTTTCGCGAGAACGAAGTTCGCGTTGACAATGGCCTTATCAGTCGTTGCTGGAAAATGGTGAACGGCCTGCCCGTGCCGCAATCCCTCATGGTCCAAGGCCGCGAATGGCTGAAGCCTGATGGCAAGCCGGGCATCGTGCCGCCCGGTGGCGCACCCAAGCCCCCCGTGCGCATCGAGTGGGCCGACGCCACGGACGCCGCAGATCCGGTTGAGGCTCCATCACGCCGGGGAGCACTGACCGTGCTCGGGAGCGATAACCGCGGGTATCGCTGGCACCTGCAAATGTTCGCCGGCTGTCCGGCCGTGACCTGTCGCCTCGAATTGCTGGGGGCCACCGAGAAGGCACAGGACAAGTCCTCCGTTGATAAGGCGGACAACTCCGGCATCGAAAAGGAGGGTGGGGCAAAGAAAAAGGAGTCCTCAGACCAGGATCAGATGGAACGTCTGCCTCTGGCCGCCTGGCATGCGGAACTGGGTGTGGCTGATTTGTTTGATCGGACGGACAGCCATGACAACCTGGCCGCCGAACGAACCTGGCGCATCGGGCCCAAGGAGACCGTCAAAGCATCGACGTGTCTTGCGATGATTACTGATCCCTTGGCTAATGCCGGCTTAATCCTGCTCAAGCATGCGCCGCTACCGGATGTGCGGCCTGTGAAGAACGAGGATGATGTGATTGCGAGCGACCGCCTCATCCGCCTGCGCGGACACGGTGCCGGAGCCGAGGGTCAAGGCTATGCCTGGTCCGTCGTGGCATGGCAGGGCGGCAAATGGGAACGCAGTGCAGCGCTCCATCGCTTGCAGGAACGATTCCGCCCCTATCGTCCGGGCCGCGACGGCCTGCTCGTCTCCAACACCTGGGGTGACCGCAACCGGGACTCGCGTATCAACGAACAATTTGCCCTCGCTGAAATCGCTGCAGGTGCTGCTCTGGGCGTGGACGTCTGTCAGGTGGATGACGGCTGGCAGAAGGGCATCACCGCCAATTCCGCACAGGCAGCTAAAGGCGGTGTCTGGAACGGCTTCTGGGCCGCTGACCCCCAATTCTGGACGCCCCATCTCCAGCGCTTTCCCAACGGACTGGAGGCCACGGTCGCGGCAGCCAAGGCCAAGGGCATGGGCTTCGGACTCTGGTTTGCCCCGGACTCCAGCAATGATTTCGCGAACTGGGAGAAGGATGCCGCAGTCATGATCGAACTCTATCAGTGTTTCGGCATCCGCCATGTCAAGGTTGACGGTGTCAAGGCCCACACCAAAGCCAGCGAGATCAATCTTCAGCATTTTTTCAGCCGCGTGCGCAGCGCGACAAAGGGCGAGCTCTCCATCGACCTGGATGTCACCGCTGAGGTGCGTCCCGGTTACTTTGGCGCCATGCAGGTTGGCCCGCTGTTTGTGGAGAATCGCTACTCCGACTGGCGCAGTTGGTATCCGCATGCGACCTTGCGCAACCTGTGGCAACTCTCGTGGTATGTGCCCCCCCAACGTTTGCGCATGGAGTTTTTAAATCCGCTACGCAACCAAGAGAAGTACGGCGAAGATCCCTTGGCTCCGAAACAGTACGCAACGGACTATCCCTTCGCAACCACGTTAGTGGCCAATCCGCTAGCCTGGTTTGAAGTATCCAATCTTTCTGCGGAGACAGCCAAGCCGATTGCAGCCCTGGCCAAGGTGTGGCGCAAACAGCGGGACGAACTGCATGCCGGCACGGTGCTGCCCATCGGCGACTGTCCGTCCGGCGCGGCCTGGACAGGCTTCTGTTCGCGCAGCGATACGGCCGCACAGGTATTAGTGTTCCGCGAACGGACTCGTGAGGCGACCAGCACGCTGGAACTGCCGATTCCTAATGGCGCGTGGAAAGTGGAGCACATCGCTGGCAGCGGCGAAGCCGTCTGGCGCGACGGCCGCCTGCAGGTAACCGTCCCAGAGCAACTCCATTTCCTATGGGTGCGGCTAACAAAATGAGATTGTCAGCAATAGAGTATCCTCCGACCCGTTTATAAAAAGGCTAGACAGTTGTCAGACGGAAACAAACCAAAAGGAATAAT
>JBAXCC010000016.1:0-22953 GCA_037141675.1 bacterium
CGCTGATCTGGGAGATGTGAACGAGACCGTCCACGCCATCCTCGAGTTCAACAAAGGCGCCGAAGGAAGCAATCTTGGAAACCTTGCCCTTGACAATCTGGCCAATCGCGTAGCGGCTGGTGATCGTGTTCCACGGATCATTGCTGGCCTGCTTGAGACCGAGGCTGATACGCTGATCAGAGGGATTGACCTCAAGAACGACTGCATCAACCTGCTGACCCTTCTGGAGCATTTCGCTCGGGTGGTTAATCTTGCGTGTCCAAGACATATCGGAAACATGGATCATGCCATCGATACCCTCTTCGAGTTCAATAAATGCTCCGTAGGTCGTGAAGTTGCGAACCTTGCCGGTTACGCGGCTACCGACTGGGTAACGATCCTGAACTGTATCCCAGGGGTTGGCTTCGGTCTGACGGATGCCCAGGGCGATCTTCTGGTTTGCAGAATCAATCGTGAGCACCACCACGTCCACTTCGTCACCGACATTAAGAATGTCTGATGCACGAGCAACGCGCTTGGTCCAGGAGAATTCCGAAACATGGACGAGACCTTCGATGCCAGCTTGGATCTCAACAAACGCGCCGTAAGGCACCAAGTTGACGACCTTGCCACGCAGACGGCTGCCGACAGGGAAAGACTGATCAATATTTTCCCAAGGATTAGGCGTCGATTGCTTGAGCCCTAAGGAAACGCGTTCGCGATCCATGTCGACATCCAAGATGACGACTTCGATTTCCTGATTAACCTTCAGCAATTCGCTTGGGTGCTTGATACGGCCCCAGCTCATATCCGTGATATGCAGCGAGCCATCAAGACCATCCAAATCCACGAATGCGCCGAAGTCGGTAATATTCTTCACGCGGCCATGACGCTGCTGGCCCTTTTCGATTGTACCCAAGAGTGAGCGCTTCTTGTCTGCCACGCGCTCTTCAATCAACTCGCGGCGCGAAACAATAATATTGCGACGCTCGTTGCTGATCTTGATTACCTTAAAATCATACGTCTGGTTCAGATAAGGATCCGGATCATGAACCGGTGTAACATCCACTTGCGAACCAGGAAGGAATGCATCCACGCCATCCACATCAACGATGAGACCGCCACGGACCTTGCTGCGGATCGTGCCTGTGACAACGCCACCTTCCGTATACTTGCTTAAGACCGTCTCCCAACGAAGCTTGTCGTCTGCGCGGGACTTGCTCAGGATGACCATGCCCCCATCGCTCTCGAGCTGTTCCAGCAACACATTAATGACGTCGCCGATTTTAGGCTCCTCGCCATTCTTGAATTCGTTTAAAGGAACAGAACCTTCTGATTTGTATCCGATGTCAACAAGGACTTCATTTCCTTTGACACCACTGATCGTACCCTTGATGATCGATCCGGCTGTGAACTTGCTCGCCTGGGTGTTCAACGCTGCAGTCATCGCGTCATACATTGCACCACTTTTGGGTTTTGCAGCCGCGGGTTTAATCTTTGCCATAATAATACTTTGTGTCGTCCGATGAGTTGAAACCGAGAGATTCATCGCACGTTTGTTAGTTGTTTATCACTCATGCCTTACTCGATTAGCAACCACTCGGTTGCCCGAAATTAGACATTCCTCTTTTGAGACGGAATTATTAAATTATCAAAAAATAAGGGGGATACGCAATCTCAAACATCATTATTTGTCATTTTTTCACATCCAGAAGGATGCTCTTAACACGCCCATTAGAAACAAAAAACAGCGGACAATCCTGCATCATGTCCGCGTCTCCTACACTTTCTTAGGGTCCCGCCTCCTTATGCGAAACGTTTACGATGCATCAAAACACCTAGAATGGCAGATCTGTCTGGGCATTTCCGTACATGTCTCCCTCAAAAATCAGGTGCTAGCCTCGTAATGACTGCCATAACGCGCATCCCTCGCAGTCTGGAGCGGCATTTAAGCAGAAATCTAAATAGACCTGTAGTAACCCCTGCTGCAAGAGTCCATTATCTGCATAAAACACCGCTGGGTTATGATCCCGCCCAAAGAGATGAGACGCCGTGAGTCGCATCGGCGCAGACACCTCTTCTGGCGGCAAATAGAGGATGGATTCCTGTGGCAAGGCATCCTCAGCCGCAACAAATGGAAAAATGACATTGGTCGTGATCGCCGCGATACGTGTCTTGCCCAGCAATGCAAGGGTATGGTCGTGATCTGGCGGTGACGAAAAGGTCAACCGTTGGTTCCAAAAAGTCCATTTGCAATGGGATTCAATCCGCGTTGTGACATGATCAAACCAAGTACGTCCAGGTGATAAAGCTAGATGTTCGACATCGCATAGCAAATCGCGTAATCCGCTAAAGAGTACGGAAGCCGCCGCAATACGCCTCACAGGGGAGTTCTGAGGACGACTATGATGCAACTGCCATTCCAGATCGTCTGGCAGAACATCCTCGCCTTGCTTCCATGCGATATCCCAAAGGTTGCGGATGAACAGACGTGCATCATCATCGACTGCACTCTCTGGACTCGGCAGTAGTCGTGCAACAGCAAGCAACTTTGCATAAGCGGCATCACGGGCAAGTCCTTTCAACTGTGCGACAGGAACCCGACGGGCTAACCCACGAAAAGCCTGCTGGTTATTTTTATAGCCAAGCGCCGCCATAAACTCTTCATAGAATATTTGATGCCGGTCGCCGGTCTGCGCCAGTCGCGTACGCATGCGCGCAGCCTTTGACAGGAGTCGATAGTGGCCTGCAGCTTGCAACAGTTCACGCGCACGAGCAGGATTGTTCTTTAGGTAAGCTTCGCACGGTCGAGGCGTTTCGGGTAATACGCTGTGCGGATAGGCCTTCAAATCAATATCATCCAAAGACAGATCTAATCGGGCAGCCATTGGCGCTACCAGTGGCAGCGACACAACGGATTGAAGTAATGTTTGTGCAGCAGGCCCTGAAAACCAGGTGACATGGGCAATGACATGGTCGTACGCCTTGTCGCGGCTATGCTTATGAGAATCCCAATCTGATGGATGCACATGCACCTCAACATCACCACGGATGCGACGGCCACCGGGCTGAATCAGCAACGTCGCATTTAGAAAATCAGGCCCCGACTCAAGATTCCATTGACCTGGATCAAGCACCGTCACTGTTTCCTTGTTTGCCAGATGAAATGCGGACGGACGATACCGCGAATCAAACCAAAGACATTGCAAATGACGTTCACTCCAATGAAAATTGGCATGATAGCCTTCCATCGGCTCCTGCACTCGAAGGGCAGGATTCAATAGTTTTGAATACGCCTCTGCGCATGAGAAATAAGCATTCATAACGACCCTCAATGGGCGCAATCCATCACACCCCTTTTACAGAGGCAAGATGCATCATGCCCGACTCTTCTTTATGTTTTATATAACCTGTCCAAACGTGTTAACGACCATAACACATTCAGACGGGAAAAGGGTGCGCATATCCAAATAGATCGCGCCATCATGGACACGGGGTACGACTGGAACAGTTGCTTCGCGTAAACGGCGCGCAAGCTCAGGTGCGTCTTCAGCATCAATACGGACAGCATACGATGGCAGCGTTTGGCCTGGCAGGGATCCTCCACCCAAAAAGGCCTCGTGCGGAACAACAGAGACCTCAACAACGCACAAGATCTTTCTCAGGTTCTGGGCAAGTGTATCCGCCTGCTGACGTAGTTCATCCGGCGAACGCGCAAGCATATAGTAGAGCGGATGCGTTTGCATGAGCTTGGCTGGATTCTTAAAGAGCTTCAACGTCGCTTCCAATGCCGCAAGCGTCAACTTGCACACACGCATCGCGCGATAAAGCGGATGTTTACGGATGCGGTCTATCACGCTTGCCTTGCCGAGGATAAGCCCGCCCTGAGGTCCGCCAATAAGCTTGTCCGTACTCGAGAGCACCACATCCGCGCCAGCAGCCAAACTCTCGGCAATCGTCATCTCATGCGAAAGTCCAAACTGTTCCAGCCCGATCATCGCCCCGCAACCAAGATCATCCAAGGCTAGAAGTCCTCGCGCATGCGCGCAAACAGCCATTTCTCCGATTGAGACTTCATGTGTAAATCCGACAATATCGTAATTGCTCTTATGCACCTTGAGTAGGAGGGCGGTCTCGGGCGCAACGGCCCGTTCGTAATCCCGTAAGTGCGTCTTGTTCGTCGTTCCAATCTCACGCATGATGCATCCGCTTTCCGCCATGATGTCCGGCAGACGGAACGCACCGCCGATTTCAATCAGTTCGCCCCGGGAGACAATAACTTCCTTGCCATTCGCCAATGCGCGCAACGCCAGCATTGTGGCTGCCGCATTGTTGTTCACCAATAATACATCTTCGGCACCCGTTAGACCGCAAATTAAGTCCTTGATAACGTGTTCTCGATGCACACGCGCACCGTCCGACAAATCCATCTGCAGGTTACAGCACCCCGCAACCGATGCAACCGCCTTTCGGGCCGCCTCCGGCATCATGGCACGCCCCAGCCCTGTGTGCAACAAGATTCCAGTCGCGTTGATGGCGGGCTTTAAGATTGGTTCATCCTGAACCTCCAACTGATTACTCACGCGAAGCAGAATAGAGTCGATTGATATCTCAACCCCCTCTTCCTTACCGGCCAACAGTTGTGACCGCGCATCATCGATAATCGTCTGGATCAATGCAACCACTTCGCTGTGACCATATCGCTCCACCAACTCTTTAGCTTCAACCGTCTCAAGCACACGGCTAACAGATGGCAACCGACGAATCAGCTCTGTGTTCATACTGCACCTCGATTAAGCGGACAACTTGTTTCCGCCCCCATGTAATCACCTGTGGCCGCATACGCCCGCGCACGGCATCCGCCGCAACTCACGCGAAAATCACAATGCCCGCAGGAGCCTCCGCAGTTGTCTGGCACGGAGAGATCTTGGAAAACTTTTGACTTCGCGTAGGCCTTCCGGAAATCGAAATTAACGTCGCGCAAGTTTCCACTATCCACATCCAAAAAACCGCACGGCTGAAGGCTCCCCGTATGTGAAATAAAGACAAAACTCTTCCCCCCCATGCATCCAGCAGGCTGATTCCCTGGCTTCCCTAATGCATGCCAGATGCGGACAGCCTGTGGCGCACAGGTCTCGCGGACATGAATCGGCCCCGCTGCATCCATCTCAAACGCCCAGCGCAAAACAGCTTCGGTATCCGCAGGCGAGAGCGAAAGGTCCCTCAGGTCTTTTCCACGCCCCACAGGCACCAGGAAGAAAAGGTCTAACGTTTTAGCTCCATGCGCGATCGCCATGTCGCGGATGGCTGGCAGCTCCGTACGATTCAGCTGCGAAACAGTACAGTTCACCTGAAAGGGCATGCCTACGCTCCGTGCAACATCCATGGCGTGCCTCACCATGTCAAAGGCGCCTTCAACGCCACGGAAGGCATCATGTGAGGACGCTGTCGCACCATCGAGACTGAAGCTGCAGGCCATGACGCCGGCTTCTTTTAAAGCAACCATGGATGCTTCAGTCACCAGCATGCCGCACGGCGCCATCACAGACCGGATACCACGCCCTGAAGCGTAGCGCACCAGTTCAAGAATGTCCGGACGCGACATCGGCTCACCGCCAGTCCAAATAATCATCAGATTGGATGGAAGCGAATCGATGACACGCTTGCATTCATCGGTTGTCAGTTCGCCCTCATACGGCACATCGCAAGCCCCGGCCCTGCAATGCTTGCAGGCGAGCGGGCAACGACGGGTCACCTCCCACGCAATCACGCGAGGCGCGGCTGTTAATGATGTGGGAGGGTGATGCATAATAATGATTGGCCACTAAGGCGCAATCTCCTCATCCGTGAGGTAACAGGCCGGGTCAACCCCCCAGAGGTCGCCCGTGGCGGCTTCAGCGCGGGCACGGAAATTGCCGCCACAGATGTCAAGGAATCGGCAGGTCACACAGCGACCCGTGACCAACTCCTTCTTGCGGCGCAGATTGGCGAGCAAGGAATCCGGCGGAGGATTGCCCCAAATTTCACTGAACGGTTTTTCAAGCACATTGCCGACAGGTTTATTGCGCCAGAACTGGTCTGGAAAGACTGTTCCGTCCCAACTGATACAGGCGATCCCAAGACCTGTGCTATTACCGGCATTCATTTTAAGCAGGGTCATGACATCTTCAGCGAGTGGATTCTTTTCACGCAACATCCGCAGGTAAAGATAGGGTCCGTCGCAGTGGTTATCTACCGTGAGCACTTCAACAGGGAAACCCTGGTCATGCAACCGTTTTGTGCGGTCGATGATCAAATCTAGAGTTGCCCGGCGCACATCGGGCGGCAAGTCAAGGGCTGCGATCTCAGCGCCACGGCCGCAATAGACTAGATGATACAGGCAGAGACGCGGAATCCGCTCCGCTTCCATCAAGTCAAAAATGGCGGGGATATCCTTTACATTGTCCTGTGTCATGGTCACGCGCAGCCCCACCTTGACACCAGCCTCCCTGCAATGGCGGATACCTGCCAACGCGAGTTGAAAAGCGCCCTTGCGATTTCTAAACTGGTCGTGAATGGCTTCCATGCCATCCATACTGATCCCGACATACGAGACGCCTATGGACTTAATCTCAGCCGCCAGTTTTTCGTCGATCAGCGTACCGTTCGTTGAAAAGACCACACGCAACCCCTTCTGGGTCGCATAGCGGGCTAACGTCAAAATATCTGGACGGACAAAAGGCTCTCCCCCTGAGAAGAGAAGGACCGGACAGCCAAACGCGGCCAAATCGTCAATAACCACCAACGCTTCCTGCGTTGAAAGTTCATGACCCGTATTCTGGCCGACAGATGCATAGCAATGTGTGCAGGTCAAATTACAGCACGATGTCACATTCCACACAACAACCGGTTTCTTGTCCTTGGAAAACTGCAACAAATGACTCGGCAACTTTGAAGAGTGTCGTCCATAACGCAATGGATCAGACACTTCGACCTTGTTTAAGTAGAGCTTTGAAATTCCAATCATTCCTAATTAACGGTGAACCCCCGTTCCTCCTTCATCGTGGTGGAAGCTTATCAAAAACGGGGCTAGGAAGCAAACAGCGATTCCGCATTCTGCGTGGTCAGACTGGCAATTGAAGCTTCATCCGTCTGACGGACTTGAGCAAGGCAACCGGCTACATGCCTGACAAAGGCAGGCTCATTGCGCTGCCCACGCATGGGCACGGGTGCAAGAAAAGGGGAATCCGTTTCAATCAGCAACCGATCATCTGGAACAAACGCTGCGCTCTCACGCAGCAGGTCTGCATTCCGAAAGGTCACAATGCCACTGAAGCTAATGGCAAGCTGCCGATCGAGCAATTGAGCAGCAAACGCCTTATCGCCTGTAAAGCAATGGACCACACCACGAAGCCCCCAGCCACGCCAAGGCGTCTCATCGAGTACACGCAGGGTCTGCTCATCTGCCGCACGCGTGTGAATGATAACCGGTCGCTCCCATTCATCCGCCAGTTTCAACTGAGCGGCAAAGAGCGCGCATTGTACATCTGCTGTTTCCGGGTGGTAATGAAAATCGAGCCCTGTTTCGCCGACGGCACACAGGGAGACCTCTTTTGCAAGCAGACGCAGGGTTTCAATAAGCGCTTCCGGATCCGAGCTTGTCGCTTGATCACGGTCAAAACCCAAGGACAGACGCACCTGGGCTGGATAGGCCTTTGCCACGGCGATCGCCCCACTGTTGAGTTCTGCGCTCCCCCCGACTGCGACTAACTGGGCAACCCCAGCTTCCGTAGCGCGCGCCATGATGGACGCTGTATCAAATGGAGACGTTCCCCCATAAAAATGTGCATGCGTGTCAAAGTAAGTCATAGCGTCTTACGAACAGAACAGCTTACGAATCGCTTGCTCATTGGACTCAATGGATTCACACAGGCGGAACTGCACACGAGCCCGATTCAAGTTTTGCTCTGGATACTGCGTTTTAAAGTAGACATTTCCAGCAAGATAGTCTTCGAAGAAGCGTAACCCCAACTCAAACGTGATTAGGCGAATGGAGTCATACAGATAATTGCGTTCCGCAGCCGTCAAAAACTCAGACGCATGCTTCATGTACCCATTTGAAAACGCATTGCAGAGCTCTAAACTAAATACAACCTTCGTCAGATCAGGTTCTTCTTCGCCGGCAGGGTTACAAATCGAACGAATCGCATCACCAAAATCAAAATGGAACAATCCAGGGCTCACCGTATCGAGATCAATGATGGCTGTCCCCTTACCTGTATAATCATCAATCATGATATTGTTGATTTTGGGATCACCATGCATAATGCGCATATTAAGTTCACCACGGGCGAGAGCGTCCTGGAACAGGGGCACAATCGGGCGGCGCTTTTCAATAAATGTAGCAAGTGCCTCTCCATCAGGCGCAACCCTTAAGCGTGCCTGAGCTTCTGCGCGTAGGCGCGTCAAATCATATTTCGCAAGATAGTTGGGGGTGATATGAAATCCTGGAATCGGGTCAATCAACACGGAGGCATCCATATCAGAGACCGACCGATGAAAATGTCCTAGCACAATGCCACACTCTTCCGCATGTGCGACATCACGTACTTTGTCAAACGCTGTCGCGGATGCTATTTTTGTAATCATGCGCCACAGATTTCCTGAAGCATCCTTGATAAAATCATTTCCCTCTCGCGTTTGGACAATCTTGGGCATCTGCCAAATACGATCACTCTCGCCCGATTCAAATTCCAATTTCGGATGGACATGCGCCGTCAATCGACGCAAATTCATCATAATGTTCTCTGGCTTCTTAAAGACGTGCTGATTGATACGCTGCAACACCAACTGTTCTTCAGCAAACGCTGTCCGGCACACCGCAAGATACGTGTCATTTACGTTTCCACACCCTAACGGCTGGATAACGGCTGGACAGCCCGCCACGTCAAACATTTGAACAAGCCGACGAAGCTCTTTCGTTGATTTTTCAATTGCATTCATGATACGTTTTTCCCTTATCAGTCGTTATGATGCCACCATGCTACGGATCTGCGTCCGAATCGATTCGGGGGTCTCATGGCCACGGGTACATAACATTTCACATGTGGCCAACAATTGCCGCGTCTTCTCGTGACTCACCTCTTCAAGTTTACTAATAAAGATACACGTATGCCCCGTTCGATACGCCGAACGCTCGCTGACATCCAATTCTTCGAAAAGCTTCTCACCCGGCCTTATCCCAACAAAATGAATGGGGACATCCTCATAGGGTCGCAACCCCGCGAGTGCAATCATATCTTCCGCAAGGTCGACAATACGCACGGGTTCTCCCATATCGAGCACAAAGATCTCTCCCCCTTGCGCAAGCGCCGCAGCTTGCAACACGAGTGACACTGCCTCTGAAATCGTCATAAAGTAGCGCCGCATCTCTGGATGTGTCACCGTCACGGGCTCACCATGCATAATCTGTTCACGAAACAGAGGAACCACGGAACCTGATGAGTCCAGTACATTTCCAAAACGCACAGCTGAAAAACAGGTCTTCTTCTGCCGATTCAAATCTTGTATGGCCATTTCCGCCAGCCGCTTCGTTGCACCCATCACTGAAACAGGGCGAACCGCCTTATCGGTCGACACCAAAACAAAACGTTCAACGCCATACTCCAAGGCCAGCTCGCCTAATACGCGCGTCCCAAGTACATTATTTTTTAGTGCTTCGCCAGGATTTTGCTCTGACAGGGGTACATGTTTGTAGGCCGCGGCATGCAACACAATCTGGGGATGAAGTTGCGAAAAAATCTCCGCCATCCGTTGACGATCAGTTATATCACCAAGCATGGAGATCACCGATACAGGGGTGGCCATCTTTCGGACTTCACGATCAATTTCATACAGCGCACGCTCTGAATGCTCAACCAAAATGAGTTGCTCCGGTCCGGACTGCAAGACCTGCCGGACAAGTTCACTCCCAATGCTTCCTCCGGCACCTGTAATCATTACGCGCTTTTGTTGCAACAACTCAATAACTGCATTGCTATCCACCTGCGTCTCTTCACGCCCCAATAAATCGTTCACATCAATATTACGAATCTTCGAGACTGTGACGCTTCCATTAATCAACTCGTAGTACCCGGGGACAATCCGTGCAGGCACCTGCGATGCTTCACACAGCATCACAATACGACGTATGAGGGTTCGTGGCACACGAGCCATGGAGACAATGACTTCATCAACCTTCTGTAGACGCACAATATCTGAAAGATGCTCAACGGTTCCCAGGACAGGATATCCTTGGATGCATGCATTCTTTTTTGAAGGATCATCATCCACAAATCCGACAACCTTCATATCCTTCAGACACTTACTTCGTAATTCTCGAGCGATCAGATTCCCGACAGAACCTGCGCCGACGAGTAATACACGATGTCGCCTCCCGGAGGCGGGAGAACCACCAGAATAACCTTCTACAACCAAGCGCCAAAAGAGTCGCACACACAAGAGACCGCCCGTGACCATAAATGCATTAAAGAATGTGATGCTGTAAGGCGGACGGCAACTGAATGGATCCGGCATAAAAAAGCGTAATCCGAGAAATATCAGTGATGACACACCCACAGCCGCCAAGAAACGCGGAACATCATTTCCACTAATATACCGCCAGATGACTTTGTAGCAGCGAAAGAGAATGAGCACCGTTAATTGAATCGCCCAGACAGGAATAAAAACAAAAGCGACGTGCCGCCACCCCACCAGTGGCGTACCAAAATCATATCTCAGTAAAAATGCAAAGAAATATGAAAGCGCCATCACGATGCTGTCAACCAAAATTGACCCAAACAACGGCGCATAAACCATACGGGTTGTTTTTATATGTGCATTCATAAACATATGGATTATTAAACCATAAGGGGACGGATATTACACCACTGTTTTTTTGAAAACCCCAAAAAACTAAAAAAAGACTTCCTGCACCCTTGACATTGAACAGGTGCCCATGATATAACTATGCCGATTTTTCTGCACGTCAGTGCGGGCGCTTAGCTCAGTTGGTTAGAGCATTACCTTCACACGGTAGGGGTCACAGGTTCGAGTCCTGTAGCGCCCACCATCTTCTAAAACGGTTTTGAATTTCAAAACCGTTTTTTTTATTTATTTTACAGACAAAAAAAACACTTCCGCAAAGCGGAAGTGTTTTTTCTTTCATCATTACGTCTGAACAAGGCTTATTACTTCTTCGCTGCCTTCTTAGCAGGAGCCTTCTTCGCAGGAGCTGCCTTCTTAGCAGGAGCCTTCTTTGCAGGTGCTGCCTTCGCGACTGCTTTCTTAGGTGCTGCTTTCTTTGCTGTAGCCATTGCTTTATCCTTTCGTTTGTAATGAACCAACAACATCAACGACACACTACTTAATGTATATCAATCAGTTGTTTGATTAGTACTGTAGTATTTTTTTTTAGAAGATGCAAGAGTCTTTTTTAAAAAAATAAAAAAAAATAATTCGCTACTTTTTTGTCGTTCCTTGCGGCTCCTCTTTTTTCGTTCCATTTTCATTGAAAAATATATTTTATTTTGCATTTTAACATGCTTTTCGTATATACTGGGCTTATGAATTTTCAAATCCTTCCATCTTTACTTGCTGCAAATTTTGGATCTCTTGCAGATGAAATTCAACGTGTAGCGGATGCAGGTGCGGATGCATTGCACGTTGACATCATGGATGCACACTTTGTTCCAAATTTAAGTTTTGGTCCTGACATTGTCGCTCTTGCGAAGCGTGTGTGCCCCACGCTTTCGCGCAATGTGCACCTGATGATGACGCGTCCGGATTTATACATCGAACGGTTTATTGACGCAGGTGCAGATGCTGTTCAGATTCATGTGGAAGCGGACTGCGATTGCTGGAGTGTTCTCGAACGCATCCGTACAAGAGGGGTCCGTGCAGGATTAGTCTCTCGCCCTCAGACACCCGTTTCCGATCTCTATCCCTACGTCTCCCTGTGCGATGAAATATTATTCATGACCGTCAATCCAGGTTATGGAGGACAAGCATTCATGCCGGAAGTGTTACCTAAAATTGCAGCGTTGCGTGCATATGCGCATGCACATAATCAAGCACTGGATATCATGGTCGATGGCGGCATCAATTTTGAAACCGCCGTGATGTGCGCAAAGAGCGGCGCGAACCAATTTGTCGCAGGCAGCTTTATGTTTAAGACTGGTGACATGAGCGAGGCTGTGCGCACCATGCGGACACTGTGTTCATCCGCAGTGCGTGAGTAAGTTATTTCCCCGTGCCTTCGCGCTGCAGGACACTAATAGTCGTCTGCGCGGCTCCAGCCGGACGCGTAGCAAAAGCGACGCAGGTCTTTGCGCCTCGGACAAACAATTTAAACGTGGGAGATTCGACCGGCATCGAACTCCATCCACTTTCGCGCATTGCGACACCCACTGACTTCATGGCCTCTTCCGGTTCATTAACTGTCTCAGCAGTCACAAACGACGTACGCGTAGCAGCAGAGACAGCTGTAAAGCGAGGCACCCCTGGCAACATGGACAGTCCGTCCGGCCAGGCAAGAGGCTCATCCGCAGAACGCTTGTTCGCATCCTGCTGAGACTGCTCAAACATCATCACGATACTTGCCGAAGTGCCATATCCTGATGGAATAACGAGCAACCGTTGCATACGTCCATTTTCTTGAGACGTAATCATCGTGCCGACAGAGGGCATAACCTCTTTAGTAATAGACAGACGTTTTCTTAACTGCGCACCTATTTCCGTGGCTGACTTATCTTCAAACGCATATGCGCTCAGGGTTCCAGGCTCACCATTGACCTGTACGGCCGTCGAGTAAACTTGCGTACCACCTAATTCCTGCAACACTCGCGAATGACTTTTTTTAAAGCGCCAAAAGACATCGGCAAACAGACATACCGGAATCAGGGCTACAAAAAGAAAGAGCACACGTAGCAACACATGTGCGCCCTTATTTTGCTTCGCCGTCAGCCTGACGCTGTCCGCTTTCATTAATACAAACCTCCCATGAGTGGCATCCAGATTTCCTCCTTAACAGCGACATCTTCCTTGTTATAGGCGAAATTACGAATGAATGGATCAACTTTCACTCGGTCTGTTTGCGACTGATGAACAGCCCCCATCAAAATTACTAAATTTGGCGACTGAGAAAGCTTGGCCATCGAGAAGGGCAAGAGCGACTTTTCTGAAATCTTTTGCCAATCGTCCTCTGCCTTCACGGAATGCGAGACAACCTGGCCAATAATTGAAGCTGCAGCAGGCTGATTTTTTTGAGATTCATCATCCGCCGTGAATCGTGTTTTGTCCTTGCCGCTCTCCCAATCCGAGATGGCCTCGGGTGTCGCGGCAAGCGTACTTTGCATTGCCGTCATTCCAGCTTCAGCGCGAATTTCGCCATGAATGCCAAGCGAGGAGAGCGCTAGCTTGCTAACGTGTATAAAGCTGATGATAATCAGCAGAAGCACCAGCAATCCTGCTGCAAACTCAATCATCGCCTGACCTTTTTTATTTGACGTTTTCATTGCTCTTCTCTTCACCTATTTCTAGTGTCCCCTGCGTGAACCACCCCCCCGGTGACCACCGCCCCCTCCCGAAGGAATCTTGCACAAATTGCTGTTCAACTTCAACCAATCAATACCTTCTTGGCGAAACGGCTTGGGTTCCCACGTCACGAGCGCCCGACAATAACCACAACTGCCCGGATAGGTTGTCCCGATCTCCATATAAGGCTTGAGATGTTTGGTCACATGGATCATCCATTCCACATCCGAAGTCGAGTTATTTGAACCAGAGGCCGTGTCCGCCGGAATCAATCGCACATTGCGAAACGCGGGCAGTACAAATGCAGCTGCAGAGTCTGGTTTCTTCTTTTCTGTATCTGAGTCCAGGTATCCAAATGATTTTGCGGCTGCCGTCCAATTGACGGTCGCCTGCTTTGTTCCCGTCCCCGGCGTAATGCGATCAACCACCGCTGATAAACGTATGACAACATCCGCACCAGCATAATCATACTCAGGCCGAACCTCACCGGCTGCAGGGAAGGGGAACTCTCCATCCGGTTTAATCAAATCCCAACTTCCCCATTTATCCCGCTTATACATATACCACGTTTCCGCGAAATCCATGAGATTCGTGTTATTCAAGTCCGGGACACCGTCAGGCGCCAAACCTGAACGCGTGATCATCGGCTCAAGTGTATCCGCAGCAAAAAGATTCTTCATTTTTTCCGTGACAGGGTGAACCCCCACACCATAGATTTCGCTGTTATCATATGTATTGGGATTAATATCCGGCAGAGGCGGCCAATCATGGAACGAATTATAGGACTCCAACAGCCCGCGCTGATACAAATAAAACCAGCACCATGATCGTCCAAGCACTGCCTCATAAAATTCTTTTGAAAGCAAAATATGTCCGTTCCCCGGGATCGCAAAAAATTGGGCATTGTCCGGTCCTACAGCAATACCATCCGCGCAGACAGCCTCTAACATGTCGGCATATTCATTCCAGGCGCCTGGCCACGGCTCGTTGTAATATTTCTCGCCATCCGCATTAATCGTGTTCGCATACTGGGTGCGGATGGTTTGCACATGAGAGCGCAGCAGGTCTGTCAGCGCAGGATCCACATAGATATGATTGTTCTTGCCTGCAACCTGGGACGCATAAAACCCTGCGAGCGGCCCCGTAAAACAGATCCGGGCTTGCATATTTGTTATTGCATCAACCGCAGCCCGGTCGGGCACCGGCACGGCAGCAAGGGCCAGTACATGCATCAGATTCAGCTCGCCAATAAGGTTCAATGTCGC
Organism: bacterium; assembly: GCA_037141675.1. Classification (GTDB taxonomy): domain Bacteria; phylum Verrucomicrobiota; class Kiritimatiellia; order RFP12; family UBA1067; genus CAIZQW01. The sequence continues at coordinate 14,796 of JBAXCC010000016.1, forward strand.
AGCTTGCCAGCGCGTGGCAGCCAGCGCAGCCGCATCACCTGCATTCTGCGCCTGGGTTTTGCGCTGAATTACACGATGCAAATCAACATTGAACAGCAAGAAGAAGACTAGAACCGTAAACACCAGCAACAGAAAAATGACAGCCTGCCCTGAGCGTGACCGCTTCAGAGAGACCTCACGTCTCCCATAAGGATTTTGCTGAGTGACTGTCATAGTTAATACGCTCACCAATTCAGGTTGATCATGTAGAGTGGGTACTGGCTCTCAATGGAATACTTACCGTGCATCGTCACACTATCCACATTGCCAACCCCGGCATCAGCCTCGGCATAAGCCCCACCCGCCGATGCGCTCGCCGTTGCGCTTGCCCCATTTTTAAAGGTGCCTTCCATCAGCGCCATCATGGAAATCAAGAGCGGTTGTCGTTGGCTCACGGTGACTTCCAACGCTCCCGGCATTGTGCCATCCATATCCAACGGTTCCTCGAGCGACACGGACATCTCTTCCCACAACTCGTAGTTAAGGATTTCCTGCGAGGTGGGCGAATTTTCACTCCCCATATAATCCGGCACACGCGCACGTTCGAGTTGCGCCTTTGCAGAAACAGGAGAGGTTAACAACGCGGCATCCCACACACGCCCCTCTTTGCCGCTTTGCAAAATAGTTGACTGAGTCGAAGGGACCCCAAACGCAATTAAGCTTTTCCCTGATACAGGAATAGATGCAGCACGCGCCGCCTTCTCAACCATCCAGTGATTCAAGCCAACCGATCGCGCACGTGCCGCACGCGTGGCCGCATGCGTTAAGGTCATCTTGGCGGCAAACAGATTGGCGTATTGGAACAGCGCCAAAAAACAGAGGCACGCTACGATAATGACGAAGACCGATTCGATCATCGCCTGACCGTTAGACGTGCCCTTTTTCAGGAAACTTGCTCTATTATAAGCCACTTCCGTCTGCCTTAAGATTGCGGACGCTGTCCGGACTGATCTTATCAACTTCCGTCTGCGCCTCACTACCAACATCAGAATCCAAAGCCGACGTTGCGCCGGAGACTTTTGTACCGACAGCCTTGCTGAACTTGCTGAAGAGCACAATCAATGTGATAGCAATCAGCACAACGATAATGATGTATTCGACCATGGTCTGGCCGCTACGACGAGAACGAACGTTCATTTTTAACCCCCTGTTATGCAGCCTTTGACTGCGTTTTTTTTCTATGGATAATCCGAGCCAACCAGATCTAACGTCCGATTAGCTTGTTGTCGAACCGTATACAAGCTCAACGCCAACACTGAAACAATGAGCAACATGGAAATAAACACAATAAGGTATTCTACCATCGCTTGCCCTGAACAGCGCTTCTTTGATGTCTGTAAGCGATTCATCATGATGCAAGTATACGCCTTCCTTAATAAAAAGGCAATGACTGATATCAAAAAAATATTAGGCTTTCCTTTTTTTTGCGTTGACTCTTCTATCCTCTTTTTTGTAAAGTGTGCGCGCTTCCCTGCAGTGTGTCTAAGGATACATTCCCCATTGCGGGTTCAATCGGGCTCCTTTCCGGTGTCCTGTTTCGCTTGACTTTAAGCGGATGAACCCTTATATTACACGCCGGAAAGTTCAAAGACAAAAAAGAAAAGTGCGGAACAAGGACCGCTAAGTAACTATGAGCCAGATTGATAAAACAGCAATTCGTAAGCAGTTCCAACGTCACGACCGTGACACCGGTTCGAGCGAAGTCCAAATCGCCTCGCTCACAAAAGAGATCGAATATCTCACCGAGCACATGAAGGCGAACAAGAAGGATCATAGCTCCCGTTATGGTTTGATCCGTAAGGTGAATACTCGTCGCAGCTTGCTTGATTATCTCAAGCGCACGGACGAACCAGTCTATCAGAAGGTTGTTAAGAACCTCGGTCTCCGCCGTTAATTGCGGATGCTCTATATTTCGTGCTCGTCGTCTATTCCCCCACGTCCTGAGACAGCTTTACATTCCGATTTTGGAAGATAATGCGATACGGAACGCGCAGGTTTTAAGGCAAGTCGCACGAAATGACTTAACTGGTTTCTTTTCTCGCGGACTCTATTGTTACCCCCACGGGTAAGCCATCTTTCCTGGCCTCATGCTTTCCGGTCCTTTTTCCGCTTGAAAGGTAGAACAAATGAAAGATACAACATCCGTCTCCATCAACGTTGGTGGAGCCATTATGACGCTTGAGACCGGGCTTCTCGCTCGTCAAGCAGCTGGCGCTATTGTCGTCCGCTTGGGCGACACCATGGTCTTCTCTGCTGTCACTAACACCGACAAACCGCGCGAAGGCATCGACTTCTTCCCTCTCCAAGTCGAGTACCGGGAGAAGTATTATGCTGCAGGCCGTTTCCCTGGCGGTTATTTCAAGCGCGAGCAGCGCCCGTCGGAAAAGGAAATTCTCTGCGCGCGTATCACGGATCGTCCGATCCGCCCGCTCTTCCCGCAGGGCTATCGGAATGATGTCCAGATTAACAACACCGTCTTTTCGGCTGACGGCGTGAATGATACAGATACCCTCGCGGTGAATGCCTCCTCTGCTGCATTGCACATATCCGAGGTCCCCTTCATGGGCCCTATCGGTTGCGTACGCGTCGGCCGTATCAATGGTGAACTCGTGATCAACCCAACCCACGCTCAGCGCAAAGAGAGCGACCTGGATCTGATTTACGCAGGCACCCGCGACCGCTTCCTCATGATGGAAGGCGGCGCCAAGGAAATCACGGAAGAAGATTTCCTCGCAGCCATGAAGCGCGGCCATGAAGAAGTCGTTAAAATCATCGACGCCCAGCACGAACTCCGCAAGATGCTCGGCAAGCCAGACAAAGTCATCGTTGAAGTAGCTCCTGACGCTGATAAGATGGCATTCCTTTATGAGAACGGTGGCGCAGCCCTCCGCAAGGCGCTTCTCATCGCCGGCAAGCTGGAACGAGAGGACGCTGTCCATGCCATCAAGGATGAACTGAAGGTCAAGACCCTGGCACAGTTCCCTGAAGAGGTCACCGATGCTTCCTTCGTATCGCTTTTTGACGCGATGGAGATCGACCTCGTCCGAAAGAACATACTGGAGGATGGCAAGCGTATCGATGGTCGCGCAACAGACGAAATCCGTAAGCTTTATGCACAAATCGGCGTCTTACCGCGCACACACGGTTCCGCAATCTTTGAACGCGGCGAAACTTCGGCCTTGGGCTCAGTGACCCTCGGCACGACCAAGGATGCGCAGGATCTCGATGCCATCACCGGCGGTGAAAAGAGCAAGGCCTTCATCTTGCACTATAATTTCCCTCCTTATTGCACAGGCGAAGTCGGCAAGCTCGGCGGACTCGGACGTCGCGAAATCGGCCACGGCGCACTCGCAGAACGCTCACTCGCACAGATCGTCCCGGATAACTACCCCTACTCGATCCGCGTCGTCTCAGACGTTATGGGTTCAAACGGCTCCTCCTCCATGGCTTCCATTTGCGTGGGCGCTTTGGCAATGATGGATGCCGGCATCCCCATCAAGGCTCCTGTGGCTGGCGTTTCCGTAGGCCTGTTTGCAAACGAGGATGAGACACAGAAGATTCTCATCTCGGACATTTTGGGTTCGGAAGATCACTGTGGCGATATGGACTTCAAGGTCGCAGGAACACGCAAGGGCATCACGGGCTTCCAAGTGGATCTCAAGATCCGCGGTCTCACCTGGGACTTGGTCGAATCCGCTCTCACGCGCGCCAAGGAAGGACGCCTGCATATCCTCGATTTCATGCAGACCGTCATGCCGGAAGCCCGCACTGAGCTTTCACCCTATGCGCCTCGCATCACAACCGTCAACATTCCTGTCGACAAGATTGGCGCGCTCATCGGTCCGGGTGGTTCAAACATCCGCCGCATCTGCGAAGTCTCTGGCGCTCAGATCGACATCAACGACGATGGTGTGGTCAGCATCTATGCATCCAACGGTGAATCCCTTGCGATCGCCCAACGTGAAGTCGCCTCTGTCTCCGCTGAAGCGGAAGAGGGCAAGATTTACGAAGGCACCGTGACAGGCATCAAGGAATTCGGCGCCTTCGTCGAAATCCTTCCTGGCATGGACGGGCTCTGCCACATCAGCGAACTCGCTGACCGTCGCATTGCCGTCGTTGAGGATGTCTGCAAGGTTGGCGACAAGATGTGGGTCAAGTGCATCGCGATCGATGATCGCGGACGCATCAAGCTCAGCCGTCGCGAAGCTATGCGCGACCTCGACGCTGAAAAACAGAAGGCGTAACCCAAAACAAAGCCCCTCGCTTGCACAAGCGTGGGGCTTTTTTTATACCCATGCGTATAATTGGCATAGACACCTCGCTCCGTTCCACGGGCATCGGTATCATCGATGCCGTTGGCTCTCGCATGGTCCCCGTGTGGTATGGCACCATCAAAAATCCCGCCGCACGCCCTCTCTCCGCGTGTCTCGCCTTTCTACAGGACGAACTCGCCAAGCTTATCGTTGAATATCATCCTGACGCAGCAGCAATCGAAGGCGTCTTCTTTGCGAAGAATGTCAAGACCATGATGATCCTTACCCATGCGCGTGGCGTGATGATTGCCCAGTGCGCACGCATGTGCATCCCGGTTTATGAATACGAACCCCGACGGGTCAAGATGGCAACCGCTGGTTGGGGAGCCGCTGAAAAAGAGCAAATTCAAAAAATGGTCAAGACGCTCCTCAACCTTCCCGAAGAACCCCAGAACGATGCCGCCGATGGCCTCGCACTCGCCATCACCCATCTCCACAATCAGACGCGCATCGCACTCCAAGCTTCTAAGCCTATTTGATTTTAGGCCCATTGCTATCGAGGTGATACTATGATGACCCTAAAGAAATCCATCGCACTTCTTATTGTTTCCGCGTGTGCCCTAATCGCCCCTGCAGTACCTTGGGAAGACTCAACTATCTTCGAAATCAATCGCCTTCCCATGCGCTACCAAACCCTGCCAGGCGAAGTCATCAATCTGGGAGGCGAATGGGACTTTGAATTCTATGCCTCCCCGTCTGACAGCAGCCCCTCCAAGCGTGGAAAAATCAGTGTGCCAGGATGCTGGGAGCTTCAAGGGTACGGGCGGCCGCTCTATGTGAATTTTCGCTATCCCTTCAAGGTTGATCCGCCACGGGTCATGGGGGAACCTGACAAGGATTTCTCGACCTATCTGGAACGCAATCCCATGGGAATTTACAGAAGAGCGTTCACACTTGATGCGCAAGCCCTGAAGAAGCGCGTCATCATCACGTTCAAGGGTGTCTCCTCTGCCTATTTCGTTCGTGTGAATGGACAGGAGATCGGATACGCCGAAGATTCACGCCTGTCTTCTGAATTTGATATCACTGCGGCAATCAAGCAAGGCGAGAATCAACTAGAGGTGAAGGTCTTAAAATACAGCGATGGTTCCTACTTGGAGGATGATGATTTTTGGAGACTCTCCGGACTATTCAGAGACGTCTCTCTGTGCTTGCTCCCCTCGCCTGCAATCTGGGATGTCCAGCATGGAATTGTTCTGCTTAAGGATTTGAAAACCGCAGATATCACACCAGCCGTGACCCTGTATGCGCCTGACAACATCAAGGAACTGCGTCCGGAACAGCTCTCTGTAACCCTGCATGACGCAGCAGGCAAAGAGGTCTGCACCACCCAAGGCAAAACCGTGTCCGGCACAGGCCGCTTCGTAACCATCACCTGCGCTCCAGTGCAAATCACAAATCCGCATCTGTGGTGCAGTGAAGATCCTTATCTGTACACCCTGCACGTTCGGATGAACACTGAAGATACACGTCGCATCAGTGTCGGATTCAGGAGGGGCGCATTTGACGGCCTTGACTTTACAATCAATGGACGGAAAATCAAAATCAGAGGCGTCAATCGCCACGAGATCTCTCCTGAACGCGGATATACGCAGACACCTGAACTCATTGAAAAAGATTTGCAATTGATCAAGGCCGCAAACTTCAACTTCATCCGCACAGCACATTATCCGAACGAGGACCTCTTTTATGAGCTGTGCAACAAGATCGGGATCTATGTGATGGATGAGGCGAATATTGAGAGCCATGGGCTGAGCTATCACAAGCGCGTGTTGCCCGGTGATCTTCCGGAATGGGTGGAGGCGACGCTCGCGCGCGGCGAGCGCATGGTGATCCACAGCCGCAACAATCCCTGCGTGCTGATGTGGTCCTTGGGCAACGAAGCCGGTTACGGCAGCACCTTCCTGAAACTGCGCGAGAAGATGCGCGAAGCCGATCCTGAGAAGCGTCCCATTCAATATGCGGACATGAACATTGCAGGGGATATGGACAGCCAGACCTACCCGACACCCGACTGGCTGAAGGAACATCTGCAGGGGAAAGCCCAGCGCAAGGGCGAGCGCAACGAGATCTCGCGCAAGGAACAGCACGGCGACTATCCCAGCAACAAGCCCTTTCTCATGAATGAATATTCGCATTCAATGGGCAACAGCTTGGGCAATTTCAAGGAGTACTGGGATCTGATCGACGCAAACCCCATGCTCATCGGTGGCTTCATCTGGGACTGGGTTGATCAGGGCCTCTGGAAAACACTTCCGGATGGTCAACGCATGCTCGCCTACGGAGGCGACTTCGGCGACTCCCCCACTGATTTCAACTTCTGCATCAACGGCCTCGTCTCGCCCCTGCGCGAACCGCATCCGCATTACTATGAGGCTCAAAAGATACAACAGCCAATCAAGATTGAACAGGTCCAAGGAAAACCCTTTGGCACAATACGTCTGACCAACCGCCATGAAATCATCAACGCCAATACCTACCGCGTGTTTTGGATGGTTGAAGAGTGCGGCAAGGAGTTTGAACGCGGAGAATGTGTTGTCGACATTGAACCTGGCACGAGCAAGGAAGTTTCACTTCCCGTCACAAAAGAAGGCCCCCTGCTCATGGTCCAATTCCGCAAGGGCGATTCCATCATCGCATGGGAGCAGATCGCGAACCCTGATCAGGCAATAGCAAAGAAGATTGCACAACTGCCTGCAAAGGGACTTAAGAAAATCGAACCGCAATTTGATTCGAAAACAGGCTATCTGATTTCGCTCAGATCCGACGGCAGCGAATTGCTTCACGCTCCGCTCGTGCCTAACTTCTGGCGTGCACCGACCGACAATGACATCGGTGCCAAAAATCACACCAAGGCAGCCCTCTGGAAAGATGTCATGGCAAAAGCCAAACTCGCTGCATTTGAAAAGAACGGCAACACTGTTCATGCGGAATACACACTGCCACAAGAGACAAAGCTGACCGTTGACTATCGCTGCGAAGCAACAGCGATCACAGTGACATCAAAACTGATTTTCACAGACAAGAATACGCTGCCACACGTGCCCAAGATTGGCTATCAGGTGGTCCTTGCCGGCAATTATGATCAGCTTCAATATTATGGCAAAGGACCTCATGAAAACTATTGGGACAGACAGGAGAGTGCCTCTATTTCCACCTTTAGCATGCGCACACTCCAAACCGATAATTATGTCCGCCCGCAGGAAAACGGCAATCGGTGCGGCATTCACTGGATGGCGTTCAACCAGCAAAAGCTTAGCGTTTCTATTCAGGCTGAAAAGCAACCGCTCATGATGTCCGCCTGGCATTACTTGCAACAGGATCTTGAAACGTCAAAACATGCCGTTGAATTGAAATCAAAAAACGATTTGCTGACCGTCAATATCGACCATCTGCAGATGGGTGTCGGGGGTGACAATAGCTGGGGACTTCCCGTCCATCCCGAATACACCATTCCACCCAAGGGAACCTATAGCTGGGCGTTCACAATGTCCGTCGCTGGACGGGAATGATTGGGTTAGAAACTCCAAGCCATATCTATTTTCCGCTTGCTTTGTCCATCAATAAGAGCAAGAATTTAAATATGCGTTGTATATGTTGACAATATTTTGCAAAGGGCAAGAGCGGTGGCAACGCCATGCTTTGATAGTCAATGACGCGAGTAACACGAGGAGGTCAGTATGAGTTCAGCATTTAAAAAGCCGTTGCAGATCATATACTGGATCATCATCGCAATTCTCTGCATGCCGTGCGCTGAGATTCTCGCCTTCTGGGGGTATCTTGATGGTCTGCACAAGGCACGCGGT
>JBAXCC010000017.1:0-22540 GCA_037141675.1 bacterium
CAAGAGTGTCCGTCCCAACATCCCCTTCGCACCTGTAATCAACACCTTCATGTCAGTTCGATCTCCGAAAGGAACGGTTGTTTCTTGTCCTTATCAGAAAGCATAAATGGCACATCAAGTTTTGGCCAGGGGATGGCGATTTGGGGGTCATTCCAGCGGATGCCGCGTTCACATTGGGGATTATAAAATGCATCACACTTATAGCTGAAGATGGTGTTGTCTTCCAATACGAGAAAACCATGTGCAAAACCATGCGGTATAAAAATCTGCTGTTTGTTCTGTTCTGACAGTTCAACAGTCACAACCTTGCCGAAGGTCGGCGAGTCCTTCCGGATATCCACGACAACATCCAGTACCGCGCCGCGCACCACCCGAATCAGTTTCGCCTGTGCATGCGGGGAAGCCTGATAATGCAACCCGCGCAACACTCCGCGCATGGACATCGATTCATTGTCCTGCACGAAATGGCAGTCAATGCCACACGCCTTATAGTTCTTCTCCGAATAGGTCTCGATAAAATAGCCGCGCTCATCCTGAAAAACATTTGGCTTCAGCACCTTCACATCCGCAATCTCTGTTTGTATTATCTCCATGACTTTAAATCCATCTGCTGAGCTTAAGCAAACCTCTCAACTTTTTTTGAATTGTGGCACATATCACCTAAACACACAATAAAAAAGAGCCACCAATAAGCTTGAAACATACCCGTGCAACCTTTAATATGTACTTGAAAGAAGCATTCCTTACAGAGAGTTCCCAAAATGAATCATATAAGCTGTCTCGGATTTGTGTTTGTGTCCATTGCCACGTGTGTAATGATGCAAGGCTGTGTTTCAATCAACAACCACGATGAACGTTTGATTGCTGAGTACACGTTTAATGATGGCACCGCGTGTGACAGCAGTGGCGGAGGCAACCATGGGATTGTGCACAATGCAAAACCTGCACAGGATCGCCGGGCCCGGCCTAACAGGGCGATGTCATTTAATGGGCAGAATGCATGGATCGAAATTCCGAGTAGTCCAGTTTACGACGCACTCTCTGAGATAACCATTGCGTTTTGGCTGTGTCCTCAAAAAGGGCCCAACGGTGAACATGTAGCTGGCAGTCTCATCACCAAACAACCCTCTGGTTATTTATCGAAGAGCCACAATGCGTATTCATCTAACCATGGCGGACTCTTTGACCTTTCTCTCTGTCTTCACGAAGACGCATTGAAACTTTACTTCTGCTCGCAAGTTTCTCCAGCCATGTGCTCAGAAGGCCACATTGCGAACATGGCATCGCTCACATACGGGACATGGCATCATATCGTTATTACGGCAACGCGGGATAAGAATCGTGTATGTTTTTACGTAGACGGCAAAAAGGTTGACGATCTCGTTTATACCCAGCACACCCATGTCGGGCCCATTCTATCCCAGCCCAACCAAGAGCCCATCCGTATCGGGAAACGAAAGGATGCTGATTTTATTCCATCCCTTCATTTCTTAGGAAGCATAGATGATATCCGCATCTACAATCGCGCCCTTAGCGATCAGGACATCCAGCAGGTTTATGAAGCACGATAACTCTATGATCGAGGCTTCATCGCCTGCATAATTAGTGTTTTCCCTAACGCAGGAAAGCATTGTGCAAGCCACTTAGAGGCTACGCTTCCCGTTGCATTGAAGTTGACAATGTCTGATGTATGCCGCTGGATAACAAATCCCTTGCTTGTCAAAAACTGTTTGAGCGTAGACGAGACGAAATACCGGATATGCCCAGCCGCATCAGGTGATTTAAAGCTAATTTCTATATGTGGATTTCGATTAAACAACAATAACATTCGTCGTCCAAAAGCAGCAAGATTGGGCGTAGTAACAATAAATGATCCGCCGGGTCGCAAAACACGAAACACCTCTTCAACGAATTGATCCACCTCAAAAACATGTTCAATAATTTCACCAGCGAAAACAATATCAAACGAAGAATCCGCGAATGGAAACGGCTCATCCAGATTTCCTAGCCGTGCGTCAACTCCACGGTCTCGAGCCTTTTGAATCGCCGTTTTCGATGCATCAATTCCCTTGACTCGGTTGCTCTGCTGGACAAATAATTCGCCCAATGTTCCATCTAGACAACCCAAATCCAAAACATCTTTGTTTGTGCCAATCATAGGCAAAACAAGAGGCAGTCTTGCATCCTTCTGAGTACATCTCGATGAGATATAGGCAGAACTATTGAAATCAAACACATCCATCGTTTCTTGTTCCTTCGAAATTAAAGAATGTCAAATGAAGCACCATTCTGCAGCATCACTAAGAAATCCGAGTTAAAAACCTCTTTCATACCTAGGATTCTTCAGCAATCGCAAATCGCCATTGGTCATGATTTGGACTAACTGCTCAAACTTGACAGTGGGCTCCCAGCCAAGAACGGTTTTTGCCTTTAAAGGATTACCCAGCAATTGTTCAACCTCGGACGGACGGAAATAACGCGGATCAATCTTCACCACAACTGCACCCGTTGTCGTGTCGACCCCTTCTTCGTCTACACCCTTACCGCGCCATTCGATGACACGCCCAACATGGGCGAACGACTTTTCAACAAATTCACGAACTGTGTGCATTTCGCCAGTGGCAACCACATAATCGTCTGGTTTCTCCTGTTGGAGCATCATCCACATCATACGAACATAATCTGGCGCATATCCCCAATCGCGGAACGCATCAATATTTCCCATGTAAAGTGTGTTTTGGAGTCCACGATGAATGCGCGCTACGGCCATCGTGATCTTCCGCGTGACGAATGTTTCACCACGCCGAGGTGATTCATGGTTGAACAAGATGCCATTGCTTGCATGCAATCCATACGCCTCTCGGTAGTTTTTTGTGATCCAGAAGGCATATTGCTTGGCGACGGCGTATGGCGACCTTGGATGAAACGGTGTCGTTTCAGTCTGAGGCACTTCCGCAACCTTACCATAGAGTTCTGAAGTTGAAGCCTGATAAAACCGGGTTTGAATGCCTGTCTCACGGATGGCATCCAGCAGACGCAAGGTTCCAACTGCATCCACGTCCGCTGTATACTCGGGCACCTCAAATGAAACCTGAACATGGGATTGCGCGCCCAAATTATAGATCTCCACAGGGTTGACCTTCTCGATGATCCGGTTTAGGCTACTCGAATCTGTCAGATCCCCATAATGCAGAAAGAATTTCGGAGCCGTGGCGGTTTGATTCAAATACAGGTGGTCAATACGGTCACGATTAAAGGAACTAGCCCGCCGGACAATACCATGCACCTCATAGCCTTTGGCCAACAGCAATTCAGCCAAATATGAACCATCCTGACCTGTAACACCTGTTATCAATGCTCTCTTCATAAAGTTGTCTCCGAATTATACTGCTTTGTGATATCAGCGACAAGAATTATCCATCTTTTGCCACGCGTGCGATGGTTTGCCGCAGACTGGTTTCAAGGGGAATTACAGGCCTCCAGTTCAACTCAGTCATCAGTTTAGACGCATCCCCAACAATAATTTGGTTGTCTGTCGGCCGGACTTTAGCAGGATCAACAATCAGTTCTGGCGAAAAATCAATGATTTGCGCAATCTGCTTAATGATCGCTCGGAGCGTGTACCCCGTGCCCCTGCAGACGTTATATACCTCCCCTTTTCGCCCCAAAAAAAGGATCTTATAATAAGCATCCACGACATCACGGACATCCAGGAAGTCACGGACAATATCGATGTTGCCCACAGAAATGACTGCTCGATTTTCAGACTTTGCCTTTAGCATTTGACAAATAAACGACGGAATCGCAAAAACTTCACGTTGCCCAGGGCCAATGTGATTAAAGGACCGAGTCATCATAACTTCAAGGTCATAACTGTCGGCATACAGCTTGGATATCATTTCCTGTGCTACACGCGCAATGGCATACGGATTGCACGGGCGAAGCTGATAATATTCCTTGAGCGGCAAGGCGTGCTGCGGATAATTGCCATATTCCTCCGAGGAGCCAATCGAAAGAATGCGCGGCGACAAACCGAGTTTACGAACAGATTCAACAATGTTGAGAAAAATGTTGGTGTTGTTTGTAAAACTTTCAACAGGCCTCTCCCAACTTTGTGATACGGAACTGACCGAAGCAAAATGTGCAATATGCGTTGGCTTATATGCCAAGAGCAATTTTCTAATCCCCTCCAAATCCATCAAGTCCATGTGTGAATATGAAACACCCTCGAGTGCACATGACGGTGATATATCCACACCCCAAAATTCAGCCACACTATTTTGGGCACGAAAATAGTCAACAAAATAACGGGCTACAAAACCATTACACCCGGTGATCAAAATACGGTTCATGGGATCTCCATAACTTGCTTGAATGTGTTGAGTTCCTGTACGGCAATAGAATTCCAGTCATACCGAGTCACAAACTTTTTACCATGCTCGGCCATTTGATTATAGAGATCTCTATCGTCCAGCACACGGCAGATATTAGTTGCAAAACCAGCATAATCGTCGAATTCAACCGCCAGGAATGTATCAGCAAAAAGGCTTTGGAAGACGGGAAGATTATAAGCAGCAACTGGCATTCCCATCGCCAGTGCCTCACATACCGCAATTCCCCAACCCTCTTCTCGGCTTGGCGTGAAAAGAACCCGCGCCTCTTTGATCCGCCGATAGTATTCGGCTGGCGGTGTATACCCGCCCTCTGGTCGAACAATTTCAATAACATCCTCGAGCCCGGCTTGCTTAATTTCTGTGCACAACCGATCCAAAGGAACCATGCCGCCTGTCAGACGCAGGGTTGTACCAGGACGCCTCTTTTGGACTTCCTTCCAGATTGGAACGATATCCGCCATACCTTTGTTCGTCCGGACACCGATCATGACTGCATCAACCTTCTTCTCCACTATAGGTACATTATTAATAAAATCAATATCAACGCCGTTCTTCTTCCGATAGATACGATTCTTTTCAACCCCAAGCTCTAAAAGACGCGTTGTAATATCGTCACCCGCAAATGAATCCGAAATCCAAATGGAATCCGCATGCCGAACCATTTGTTTAAAACTCCACTCCTGCATCCGCCAAGTAATCTCATTCATCAGACGATTGCCAGGGCGCTTGGATGGATGTGTCTCCTTGTGGTAGCTCCAGGCAATCCACCTCATCTTCTTATTGACCCGTTTCATAACCAAAGCAGGAACAATATCACAAAAATAATCGCTCACTGTAATAGCCGCGTCAACCCTTGGCAGGCGTGAGGGAAATAGCCGTGCATACGAGGCACATAGGCAATAAGACCAGAAGCGGAACGACTTGCAGGGCTCCTGCTTCAACAGGAGTGAGGCGGGAAGTAACTGGGCAGGAAACGCGCAACCCATTTTCCGCAGCATCCCCTCCCCTCCAGACGTGGTTAGCAAGACATGTATAAAATCCATGCGCGCCTTTGCCCAGCGCAACGAAACTTCATGGAACCGCAACGGTCCACCTGTAATTGCACTATTGACCAAGCCACAGCCATTCATTATCCATGCTATCTTCATGCGCATTACTCCGATTTACACACTACACCCTAAATGACTGAATAAGTTTATCAATATACCACATTTGAGAACCATATCGAACATAAAGTTGGCAAAGATTATGGTCTTAGTCGAAAAACGTTCGTGAATTTAGCGACAATATTTGTTAAAATGATTTCATGTTTTTATGCCTAATTATATGAAGACAAGTTTTGTTATTCCAACATTAAATTCCAGCAGGACATTAGAAAAGTGTCTTGGGTCGATTTTTCAGCAAGATATTCCTCGTTCAGAATATGAAGTCATCATTGCTGATGCTGGATCTTCGGATGAAACCCGTGCCATTGCCATGCGCCTGGGCGTAGATAAAATCGTCGAGAATCCGCTTAAAACAGGCGAGGCGGGAAAGACAGCGGGCATTAAAGCATCCTCGGGTGAAATTATCGCTTTGGTTGACAGCGACAACATCCTCCCTGACTCTTCTTGGCTTAACCAAATGCTTGCTCCCTTCAACGACCCTGAGATTATGGCGACCGAGCCTATTGAATATACCTCACGTCCCAAAGACCCTGCCCTCACCCGCTACTTCGCCCTCCTGGGCATGAATGACCCGATCTGCCTTTTCACTGGCAACTACGACCGACTCTGTACGATCACCAATCGCTGGACAGGATTACATGTTGTACAACAGGATTGCGGCAACTATCTCAAGTTGACGCTCACATGCGAGAATTTGCCGACTATCGGCGCAAATGGTTTTGTTTTTCGGCGCGAATTGCTCAACCACGCCATCTGGGACCCCTATTTTTTCGACATCGACATTATCCATCAAGCCATAGGGGAGGGATACAACCACGTTGCCAAAGTCAAAACTGGTATAGTACATCTCTATTGCGCCCACCTTTCCGATTTCGCCCGCAAGCAACAACGCCGCATTCGAGACTTCCTCTTCTTTGCCCAAGAGAAGCAACGGACGTACCCATGGGATAAACAGAAGAAGACTGGCATCCTAAAGTTCATCCTTGCTACTACGCTTGTATTTCCCTTGGTCATTCAAACCCTTATTGGGGTCATCCGAAAACCAGACATCGCGTGGCTCTATCACCTTCCTGTCTGTTGGATCACCCTGTGGATCTATGGCATCTACACACTACGTAAAGCACTTGGGTTAAAACAAGCCCCTATTCAACGTGATACTTGGCAAAAACAATAAAACTAATGAACAAGCGAATACTATTTTATAGCAGTGACCGTCGCGGCAGAATCAAGGAGACTGATTCTGCCGAAACACACTACTCGATCGAACCCTATAGTCTTGGCGCCATACGGTATCATCTTGAAAAAAGAGGTTGGATAACATGTTATGCAACACTGATGACTTCGAAGAACTTTACGAAGACGATTCGACTTATAAATGAATTCAAACCCGACATCATTTACACATACGGTAGCACAACGGCATTGAATCCAATATTATGCCGCCCCTTCTGCAAGCATAAGATGTATAAGGTTATTCATGGATGGGATGATGTTTACGGCGAAATCTGGCAAGATGTGTTTGGCTACATTCCTGGACTGTTCATGGATTGGATGGAAAAACGCATCATAAAAAATTCTGATAGCGTTGTGACCTTGAGCTATTACAACCAGCAACGCGGGCGTAAATGGGGTGTGGACAGCTACTATATCCCCAATGGCGCCGATATTCCAGATATCGACCCTCGGCAACGCACAATCACATTAGATGGCCGATTTAATCTTGTTTACACCGGTGACATGGCTCGATGGAAACGAACATGGGAACTTTGCGAAGCCATGCGTTCAGTTCCAAAAGACATTAAATTATATCTTACAGGATCGCACTATTCCTATCTGGATCCTTATATGTCTGATAATTGTATCTACCTGGGGTTTCTCCCCAAACAAGTCCAATTAAATGTCATGGCACAAGCCGATGCATTTGTGGTCACCGCTGATCAAGACTGTAACGCCAAACTTCAAGAATACCTGCGTTTTAAAAAGCCCATACTTGGCTATGATTGACGGCTCAACCTTTTCTTCAAAAACGGCCGAAATGCTTTGTTAACAAAAGACTATTCAACTGCAATCTTAGAGCTAGCCTCTAACTCACAACTTTGCACGTCTCTTGCCCAGAATGCCACAAACGACATCCCCGTCTATTCTTGGTCTGAAATCGCAAAGCAGTTTGAAGACTATTTTTCAGATTACTTAAATCATCACAGTCGCAATAAATAATGGTGAACCCACCACACAAGACGACAGAGAGAGCTGTTGTTGAACCAATAGCCTGTTGTCATCTGGTATAAGATTCCTTGCTTGCCGTAACGGCCGTGTGTGTAATTGCAAAGATTGGATTGCTTATTAACTCGGTTTAATGCCTCAATATAAGGGTCGTATAGATATTGAATGATGTTGATTGGGCAAAAGGGGAAATAAAAACCAAGATAGTAGTGGCGCTTCGAAAATTGCCTAACTCCTTGGAAGTGATAAGCAATTAGATTGCCTTCACTCCCTATATAAATACAACCATTGTCTAAACGTATGTCATCGGATTGCAATCCCCATGGTCCGAGGTTAACCAATTGTCTCGTTACAACCACATCTTTGCCATATAATTCAGGCCAAACATCAAGATATTTTTGGTCGGCAAACTTTCCGTCTTCAAGTCGGTCATAGCACCATTCAACACATTGGTTGCGCCATTTTTTCAGGCAAGCCAACCCTATTATTGAGTTACGAAAACAGAGTAGCCCAACATTATAACGTCCATAAATAATAGCACTTTGCTTTGCGGGATGAAAGTGATGTTCAGTAATTAAAATCGACCCATTGCCAAGCTCCTCAAAGATTGATTCTGCTGGCGCAAAAAAACAGATATCTACATCTATATATGAGAGGATATCTATCATAGGATGCTGATGAAGAACGTCATACGTCCAGGCGCCTGTACAGGTAAAAAAATACTCCGCCCGAGTGCGGACTGCCTTTGTCGCTGCAACATCTGGATTACGGTTTTCAAAATCAGCCAGCGAAACAATCTTGACCTCAGGGAATATTTCAGGGGAAAGGCAATTCGTGACATCATTATCAAATGCAAGCACATGCAACTCGAATGCCGGAATCCACTTGCGCATGGACTCAATCAAGACAATCACTCTATTGAGGTAACCGGCGTTTAGGTATGTACAAAAATATCGCATCGGAGGACAACCTTCCGTCATCACTTTTCTCTGTCACGCGACAGACACCATCAAAAATCAAAGTTGCGTCTCATAATAATTTCTTATTTGCTGACAAACATATTCCACATGGTTGAGGTGCAACTCGGGATATATGGGGAGGCACAAAAGTTCTGTTGCCAATTTTTCAGTAACGGGAAGTCGAGTCTCCTTGTATGCTTCTGAATATGCAGTCTGTTTATGAATGGGGACTGGGTAAAGGATGCCCGTGTCAATACCCTGTTTCTTCAGATACCCCATAAGTTCATTGCGCTTCGCTGTCCGAATAACAAATTGATGATAGACATGTTTATCCTGACATCCCTCTGAAACATGGATATCATTCCTGTATTCGGTTATGCTTTCTGCGTTTGGAAGTAACACCGGGAGCCCCGCTAACCTTTCGCAGTAGATTTTCGCAATTTGCCTGCGCTGATCATTGTCTTCATCAAGATGCGCCAGTTTAACTTGTAGAACCGCGGCTTGCAATTCATCCAGTCGGGAATTGAATCCATAAATTTCACTTTTGTATCGTTCCCTCCATCCATATTGACGAAGCAAGGAAATACGTTCCATAACTTGCCGATCATTCGTTACCACGCATCCACCATCTCCAAATGCACCCAGATTTTTTGTCGGATAAAAACTGAACGCACCCACTGAACCTATTGAACCAACACGTTGGCCACCACTGATTGCACCATGAGCCTGCGCGCAATCTTCGATGATGGAGATATTGTAACGCCCGGCCACATTGAGCAACGCGCGCATATCTGCCGGCTGACCGAACAGATGCACAACCACAATCGCCTTTACAAACGGATTAGATTGAAGCGTCTGTTCACATGTGGAGGGAGATAGCGTCTGGGTAGCGTACTCGACATCGGCAAAAACAGGGACAGCCCCAATACGCTGTATCGCGGAGACCGTGGCAACCGCCGTATTAGCTACAGTCAAAATCGAATCGCCTGCTTGAATGCCAATACCCCGTAATGCCAGTTCCACGGCATCGGTGCCGTTTGCAACGCCAATACAATGCGTTGTTCCACAAAACGAAGCAAACGAATCTTGGAAGTCTTCGCAACGTTTACCGAGGATATACCATCCACTTTCCAAAACACTCTTTACAGCGGAATCGATCTCATTCTCGAACCTACGATATGATGCACCTGGATCAGCCAACAAAACTTTCATCTTCTCCCTTCTCCCTTAGTGATTCTTGATATACTCCAAGAATTGGTCATAATTCCGCATATAATCCGCTTCATCATAGTAATCCGACGCAACAACCAACAACACGCAACCGGAGGAAAAGTTAGCCATTGAATGCCATAATTTGGGGCCCAGAAAAACCCCTACATGATTCTGCCACATCAGAATCTCTTGCGTATTCTGACCATCATCAAGTTCTAGCACGAAACTACCGCTTAAGCAGAAAATGACTTGCGACAGTGTTTTGTGCGCATGTTTACCTCTTACGCTATGTGCATTTTCCAAATGCGTAACGTAATAGATCCGCTTGATCTCAAACGGAATCTGCTTTTTCACTTCACCAACGCACAAAACTCCATCGCGTGCATCTTCGATGCGTTGAAGAGTGATATAACCGCTATTTTGGGTGATGATTGGGTCTTGCATAGCTCACATCTCATTTGAATTTTAAATAAATAGCCCGCGCAATGGGATACCACCACGGAGTCTTCTTCCACGTAATCGACTGACGCGCTTTTTCAGACATACGCTTAAAAATGGGGTCCTTGCTTTGTCTTGCGCCTTTTTCTGCTATAGCTAATGCCAAACCATATTGCCGCTCTGTCATTGCAAATACCCACGCAAGCAAATGTTGCCGATCCGAAAACAAACCTTGGTTCAACGTATTCATAAAAGTGAGTTCAACCCACGCTGGACTCGTCGCAATTGACTTAGGCGTTTGCCCATCCTGCCGTGAAGGATAGACTTGCTTGCAAAGCCAATCAGGCAAGTAGCGGTCCCCTAAAACTTTACACGTCGTGAGTATAAAGTTTTTCTTGGTTTCCATGAATGATAAAACATGCCATGCCTTGTCCTCCCCCTTATAGGCATCAATAAGGCCTGGCTCAAATTCTGCAACAATAACATTATTGCAATACATATCGCCCATACTCTTAAACAATTTTAAGTCTGTCCCCTGTGAATCAGTCTTAAACCAATCAACATACTCGATGTTGAGTTCTTTGAAAGTTTGCTGAAGCGTAGTAGCGGGGAGTGAAACTTTTTTTAGCAGCTTAAAAGCATCAGCAAATTTCCAGTGTGCAAGAGCTTCTTCATCCGCGGGAAGCGTACTTGAGCAATAGGGCGACTGTGTTAAATAGAAATTCACATCCCCAACCAGAGACTCATGCACAATGGCAGGTAATACGTGTAAAGCCTTATAATATTTTTTTTGCCTGTTAATATACCCCATCTCCCGTGAGTCAGGATCGAATGCAATACAAATGGAATATTTTGCAAATGTACGCCATTTTTTGTCCAATTCGCCCGAAGAGCCAATATCAATTAAAATGGGGGGCTTATCGCGTAATTCCTTATGAGACATAACTTCATCTATGAAACTCATTTTTTTCTCCAAATGAAACCCTTGTATTGTGCACTCAGCCAAGGATTAGTTAATACAACAGGCACATTGAAACTCGGCACGCTTGCCTCGCAAATATATTCACTGCAGAACATATCATGAAAGTCTTTTTCGCGGAAGATCCGCAACGGATATTTTGCTCGATAGATTGTTGCCGGTGTAGATTGCACAACCAATCGTTCTTTGCCTATACCGTCTGACATGACAGTTTGATCAATCATAATATAATTGATTTTTGCGTTGATACAATATTTTATCACTTCCCAAGGTGACTGCAAATATCCTAGCACACTTGCAAACAATACAATTGAAATGCGCTCGTTTGCCATGCAGTCCTCCATCGTCTTATAAAACCTTAAATGCTCTGTTGAGAACTCACGGTTTCCACATTCTACAAAATGAGGCTGTTCAACGATACACCAGCGGATATTTGGAATGCGATCGAGCCATTTTCTGTTCTGAAAATAGGTGCTACCCAGTGACCCACCAAAGTCAAGAACAGAAACTGATTTCTGTTGGACGTAAATTTGAAAGAGCAATGCAAGCAACGGCCAATGGTATTCAGGCTCTTTGAAGAGTGCAGAGTCACGCTCAAAGGCGGCTTCACCGCGGATGACTACATGTTGTGCCTGGCGAACCTTTTCAAGGATTGATTCATTTGTATATCCATCTCCTTTACAAGCCGCTACAGCCGCATTCCACGTTGTAAAATTTCCATTATAATGAATTCGAGTGGAAGGTGAAATAATATCCAAAGCAGCGGTACATAAAAGACGAATTGTTTCAAACATAAATCGTATTCCATAGATAGTCTAAAATGATCGTACAGATGATATCATCGTTTTTCGCTTAAGACAAGCCACGGTTTCGCATAAGTACGTAAGTTGCGCTCCTTCAAGTTAAAAAACAACTTGTTTAAATAACCACCAGAGTATATCATAAAAAAATAAAAACTGAAATGAGTTCTATCTTATGAACCAAGAACAGTTTTCAATTCACGGTGAGTACAAATATTCCAATAAGCACAGTTAATACATTAAGGATTTGGACAAACACAGCCCATATCCCATCCGGACACAAGCCTGTAATTTTGTTACATCCGTTTCTTGGATTTGTGGATACTGGTGGGATAGACTCGGGAAGATTTGACTATTATTACAAGCATGCAGATAAATGTTTCTCATTGGTACCATCACCCGAAGAAGCCGACCTATTGGTTTGCCCCATTGATTACACATACGAACAATGTAAAAATATCGCACCATTCTATAATGACCTTGCAGGTAAACTTAATAAACCCTTCTTACTGTTTTTTATCAATGACTCCTTCTGCCCAATTTTCTATGAAAATGCTATCATCTTAAGAACCTCGTTGAATAAGAAAAAACAGAGGCCTAATGAATTCTCAATCCCTGGCTGGTCAAAAGATCATCTGATAGATGATCTAAATAAAGGTATTAATTTTGTAAGGCCCAAACGGACGATTCCCTCAATCGGATATTGTGGTTACGGAAAAAACACTATTCAGTCCATGAAAGATGCACTTATTCGTATACAGGGCCGCCTCATAGGCGCTGAAGACATTTTTACCCCGCACGCGTTCCGATGGACCTTCCTTTCATCTTTACAGCGGACAAGTGGCATTGACTGCCATTTTATTATCAGAAAACATTTTTGGGGAGCTGGTGGTAATATGAATGTTACACGAAGTGAGTTTATTGAGAATCTCAAAAACAATGACTATGCTTTTGCAACTCGCGGCAGAGGCAATTATTCTTATCGCCTCTATGAGATTATCTCGTGCGGAAGAATACCCCTATTTGTCAACACCGACGCTGTTTTGCCTTATGACTGGCTAATTGATTATCGAAAGCTTTTTGTATGGGTTGATCCAGACCAACACAACACCGTGGGCGTCATCCTCAAAACATTTCATGCCAATTGTACGGATGAAATGTTTATCTTGCGGCAACGCGAAATGCGAAACCTCTATGAAAATTGGTTAAGCCCTTACGGGTTCTTCAAAAATTTATGGCGCTTACTAGCGTTTAAGCATCCACAAGCCTAACCAACAAAAGAAGGACATGTTATCCAACCTTTTTTCAAAAAACATGTTGACGTTTTCAGGTTTTTCCACCAATATTCAGGAGCGATTGTAACTCCTGTTGGATCTCGCCCTAAATAAGCTCCCCACCAAGAAAAACTGCTATTTGCAATAATATGATGCCGACAGGCGGACATTAACCGCAAATCTTCCCACGGCTCATCCATATTGCCGTCAACAAAAACAGCATCCTCCATAAAGGTTAAATGTTGACGGCACCAAGCGCTATCATCTGAAAATACAACCCACAATGGATTGGGCTCTATTGCTCGTATCTTTTCAGCCGCTTGCCGATAATAATCAACATGAATAGCTGCGTCTGCGGACAACGCCAAATAGTCCGCTCGTCGAACATGAACAGAAACCGACGCTGTATCAGAAAAACAGGTTAGCCAATCACAATTCCGTTCTTTTGGAGGATGAACAAATGAAAATTCACGTCGCAACAATGCTTCATCAGGCAAATAATCAACATGCTGGCAATACCCATCCACATAGAGTGTTTGTGGGATATTCTCCAACGCCGGATCAAAATAGGCTGGCTCAGGTTTCCATGGTGAACCCTCGCTTATGCGATACACATGTAGACAGCGCAATAGATATGGAAAGAGACCTGGACATGCCTTTTTATATATAAGGTAAGCCACCTGATAAGCCATCCGAGGAAAAAAGTTCCATTTCGGAATCTTTGACGGCCCTAAAAAATGATCCATCTGGTACTTTCTGCCAGGGACCACAGTATAATACGAAAGGTCATAATAAATGGCTCGTCTCGTCCGGCTGGCTAAACCTAACGCAGCAGCATGACGAAACAACTGGTTACCTAATCCGTCAGCCATCCGAACAACAATTTTCTTGCAACTATTTATTAATCGACTCCTTGTTTAAACACACGATCACAGATTTTCTTTATCTCTCTCATCAACCGTTTCGGATCTTCTCGCAACAGCCATATACTGAAAATAATTTTCCTCCAAAAAGCATAATTACCTCCTGTCTCACTACGCAATATTTTAGGAAGGTATTGCATATGTTCTGGGCGAATAGGCGTCTCGTGCCAAGGCAATAAGCAACCGCCATCCAGATAGATTTGGCCATCATAGGTGGAAAACAAATACGTTATCAGGCGTTTGTCTGTCTGCAAGACATCTATGTTGTTGGATGACAAGTCAAACAACGAATAATATTCTTGTTTAACAAAAAAAGCGTTGAATGACAGAACACTGACCAACTCATAGCCTTTTTCCTTCCCTAGCTTGATTAAGGAAAGCAAGCTTGATCCTTTCGATACTGATGGATCCGCAGGCTGGACAAACTCAATATGCGATGGGATTGTAGGGTTGAACTCGATTACAAGAGCCTTGGGACGATACAGGCTCATGGCTTTCCAGACGTGATAATCATTTCCATCAATGTCGATTGACAAAAAATCAAAATCATGCGGGATTGGCGTCTTTTTTAGGAGCGTGTCCAAATTGTCATTAGGGTCAAATCCGACAAACGCATTAACAGGATAGACCGTGCTGCAATGTGAGTAGTTACCCTGAAGTTCTGTAAATCGCTTCTTTGACCCCTCTATGAGAACAGCAGAATATGATTTGTTTTCGATCAAGTTGCGGCTATTTGAATAATGCATGCCATCCCATGCGCCAAACTCAACGCACCATAAATCATGGTTAGGGATAAGACGCAGAATTTCTTCTATAATACCATCTTCTCCTGCTTGAGAATAAACATCCCGTTGATAGTCACAAAGCCAGGTCGGTGGTTTTTCCATAAATATTTCCCTTGTAAACGATTAGTGCTGTTTCGTAAGTTCAAAAATGCCACAACCCCGAGAACATCCATAGTTTATTTTTATACTCTTCTCGTCCAACTCAACATCCTTATAAAAGTTGTTCATATCATCAATATAGGAAAAAGAATCTATGCTATAACATGGTTCAAACAACTCAAACAAGTACTGCACCGAAAAAACCCGTTGCCCATTAAATTCAATTCGCTGTTCTCCAATGGGAACCGACACATATAGTTTTCCTCCTGGTTGAAGGATACTATAAAGGTTTTTTAATCCAAGAAGATATCCTTCATAATGAATGGGGTCGCCATAACGCCCTAGACCAAAATGTTCTAGGGCATGAAGACATGATAATGAGTCTGTTGCTTCAATAAGATTTATTGGTATTTTTCCCATGAGATCACATTGAGTAAAATCAATATTCTGGAGTTTGTCATCAGTTAACGGTCGAATATCTAGAATCGAAATTTTTCGGAAAGATGCCACATGAGCAACAAATCCATCAATGCGTGATCCAACATCCATGTGATGTTTTGGATTATTGATAAAGATTCGTTGCGCAACATACAGATCCTGATAAAAATATGCGCTCTTGCTATTACCCGCAGATGCCGATCTTTCACCTAAGCATGGCCAAATTCTTCCAAAAGGAAATATGCCCTTTTTTTTACATTGCCTTGCCGATTTTTTTAGCGCCAGATAGTCACGAAAATAGAACGGCAAATCCATAAAGCTTCTTATAGTCACTCGTGGATCAAAACCAAAAACCGCCATTCCGTTAAAAAACAACTCAAAAAAACGCTTCACTGTTTTCTCTCCTTATTTAGTTCATAACCAAGCGCCAGCCCGTCTAATAGTAAGAAGCTTCTTGATTGCACGTATTATCTTCACACACAAAGGAAATACATCGCTCCATGGGCGGGGACACATCTTGCGATGAAGTATTGAACAAAATGGGTTTTCAATTGGTTCTGGCCATTGTGCAGGTATGGGTGGCGCGACATTCAGGTTGCCGTTGTTAATCCAGCTACTCCCAGACGAATTTGTTGCACGCTCATCAATCCCTATATGTTCGACCATGCTCCACGGCGGACGCATGCAAAGTCCACGATTAAGGATATGGTGAAAAAGAAACCGAACCGCCCATATATTAGAAGCTTTTTCCTGTTTTGCCATATAGGGCAAGTCTCCGCCATATTTATAGGGTGAAACACCCTGCTTCTTAATGGCCTGAACCTTTTCCATAGCCGTTTCGGTCTGCATCCCCATCCATGCGCGTCGCCACGTTCCCCAGACAAGGCATTCTGCGCGCCCATCAAAATAGGGCAGGTTATTAGTATTCGGAGGAAGAATGTGCCGATTTGTCCATCCTGTAACACTCATGACTCTCAAATCGGATGCATAATATTGAAGCGCAGAACAAAGATACTCATATGTTCCTGGGACACAAATCAGGTCATCTTCCCAAACCAACAACGTATCATATTTTTCGAAAACTTCCGTAACACCTGCAATGATGTTTGTTCCAAGGCCAAAATTGCTTGCCCGTTGATGTATTTCAACTTCACACCAGTCAATTGTTGAAAGATATGCCCGAACGGATTTCACATCCGCAACATCTTTATCGGTCTTTGGCGCATCGGAAAAAACAATTAACTTACTAATCTTATTTTCGCATAAGCAAGTCATCGTACGCCGGAGAACATCTAAGCGCTTGTAGGCGAATAAAACAACCGGTATTACAGACTTATTTTCCGAAATGAGCATATTTATTTCCCCCATAGACCAAACGCAATACCTTGCCCAACAGGGCAAATGCCATAACACCTGTCTTGAACATCATCCCATTGTTTAATAATCGTCATTTCGCCATCCCGTAAAGCATCATGCAACA
Organism: bacterium; assembly: GCA_037141675.1. Classification (GTDB taxonomy): domain Bacteria; phylum Verrucomicrobiota; class Kiritimatiellia; order RFP12; family UBA1067; genus CAIZQW01. The sequence goes on from JBAXCC010000017.1 coordinate 17,171, forward strand.
TCCAATAGCACGGTTTTTCAAGATAAGGTACGACAACTTTTCTTGCATGAATCCTGCATCCCTTTGGCCCAGATGGCCCGTCGATGAAGACAAAATCAACTTTTTGTTTCGCAATAATTTCCTGAATTATATCATGCGGCAACTCATAACAGCCATCCTTATTAACAGGAGCAACCATGACATAAACATATTTTGCCAAGCCATATTTCATAAGCCGACTTCTTGTTACTTCAGCCTCTCTTTCGTCCTGCTCAATGGAAATGCAACGATGCTCGGAATCATTCCTTTGTTTAATCCAAGAGGCAAAAACAAGTGTTGATGATCCAGAGCCAAACTCAACAATCACGTTGGGTCTTACTTTATCTAATGTTTGCCATATCACATCGATTCCAGCCTGGTCGATTGCCCATGTTCCAAGGATGGTATCGGAAAATAGAGGCTTAAGTATATTAAGGTCCCCGTGATATCCATTTGATTGGAATGCTATCGACAAAGGCATCAGGGTGTCTTCGCCTAGAAAGAGAAACCTAAGAATTGAACGGACATGATTATGATGATTATATGAACGCGGTTTTCTTCCCACAAGCAATCGATAAACAATTAAAACCGCTGTCCGCAAGTAGTCTGAAACGATTCTTAACAGCCTATTACAAAAAATAAATAAATTCATGTCTTCAAACTAAGTGAATTGTTTTGCATTTACCCCAAAACTCTAATGCGTAGTAAGCTCAAACATATAAACTGATACCGCACATTTAAACATGTAAAGATAATATTCTTGTTTCTCTAAAAAGGCAAGTGTAGCCTTCTAAAATCTGCGATGACCTTCTCCCCGTGAACGTTGTACATTGCACCATATTGCAGATGTTTTAGTTATGCAAGAACGGGCGTTCAAAGACGAAAACATCGCCTTGATCCGCGACTGTTGTATGAGCCTCTCGACTGGCACCGGTCACGGCTAAGTTTGGAACTTGTCGACCGCCGGCCTTGGCACAACGCGCACATAAATATAATTGCCCAGACTTCATGCTGTCAAAATTAACGTCCCTCAACTTAATTCTAAAAAAGCGAAATTGCGTCTTATCTATCGGGACTTTTCCTCCCGATAGACTATCTGTATTTTTCGGTACATCTTTCGGACCTCCTTGTCGGTCATAGCAGACAGATTGATCACCTGATTCCATTCCGAAGAACTCGAAAAATAACGCCGGTAAAAGTCCCAGTCATCCTTTATAAGCCCGTCTCGGATGATCTCATTATAAAGCGACGACCCCGGGAAAGGCGTCGTAATCGTGAACGCATACGCGATATTAGGATTACTCCGAACCGTCTCCCGCATTAGATTGACAGACGCTTCCGCATCTTCAAGAGTCTCCGTCTTCTGCCCCACCATAATCGAGACTGAAGGCAGAATTCCAACCTTTTTAAGACGCTCCAGCTGTGTTTTGATCTCATCGGAAGTGCAATTCTTCCCTATAATCTCCAAAATCCGATTCGAGCCTGACTCAATACCCAACCCCATAATGCGACAACCAGCATCTTTCATCTCCTCCAAGAGTGCGTTGTCGATTCGGGAAAGGATATCAAAACGCGTTGACACGGAGAAATCCACACGCCGTTTCAAAGCACGAATCGCGTCCAACAGTAGCCGCACTCTGTTCGGAGAGGCCAACACTAGATCATCGGAGAAATATAGCATGTTCCCGTCGTATCGTTCGAGCGTCTCTGCGGCCTCAGCCATCATATTATCAATGGGTCGATAGCGAGGCTTACTATGGTGATAACAGAAATTACACGTAAAAGGACAACCACGACCTCCATGAACATTGATCACGCGATCATCAAATCGCCAAAAAAGTTGACTGCGACTGTTCTTCGCATGCCACTGGCCAACATTAAGCCATTTTTCAACTGGAAACATATCGTACGGCACCGGGGGCAATTGTGAAAGATCCTCAATGAAGTCGCCAAAACCAGTGTTGATGATTGCGTCCTTGTTACGAATCACCAGTCCCTTTACCGCCGCAGGATCCGATCTCGAGCGCAGCGCGCAAGTCAGTTGATGTAGAATAATCTCGCCTTCACCGATCACGCCAAAGTCCGCGCCGGTGACCTTCAGCGCAAACTCCGGCGTTGGCGACACCATCTGACCGCCGACAACGATAGGGAATCGTCGACCAGAAATGTCAAGCAGTCGGATCAAGTGACGAATCTCTTGTAGTTCTGGATAAAGGCTGCCAAACCCCACAAGTACCGGATTAAGCGACATAATTTCTCGTACGAGTGCCTGAGCATCGGTTCTGAACAGTACGATCACATTTTCACCTTGTTGTCTCAGATATCCTGCCAGATACCCATAGGAAAGAGGAAAAGTATACGAAATGTCTCTTGAAACCAGCACGACCGGTCCATTCGGAAATCCTGCAGCATCTACTCCACCCGAGGTACACTTACCTTTGGAAGTCATAGAAACACGCAGGTATTCTTTTGCCTGACGCGCATGGAACAACACCTTTCGCGACTTTTGCACATAGGGCAGGATTAATTCGGATTTGGGCATGTTAAGCAACAGGTCGCTCACCAGCCGACTGGGGCTGAATCCATAACTCACCTTATTAGAAGACGTCTTCATTCATTACTCCCGCTCCAAAGTTATCACAAATCGCGTACCCGTTCACAGGGTATAAATAAGCCCAACTTTTGTTGAAGCATACATGGTCACCGCGCCAAAGTCAAACGCCAATAAAATATTTTCTTTATACTTTTTTGACCCTTTTCAACGTGAATAGAAACATCCCGGCAGAGATAAAAAAGATGATCCAGACGATACAGTCAAGCCGCATGAGATTCTGAGATTGTATGTAGTCGATAAATACATTTGGCAAATATCCTCTGAAGAAGTTAATACCCGAGATGGAATAGAGGACACCAGCCTCTAGGCAATATATCATGGCTGTATATACGATAAATGCATTTTTCCGGCACGCCATTTGATACGACTGAAAACAAGCAAAGGCCGCACGCAAAACACACGTAGCGGTGGCAACCCCCATCAGATGGGTATAGGGAAGATATGCCCTCCAGGTCTCTGTCAACGAAAAAAGGTAAGGGGCAATGAAGTGAACGCAAAGCGTCATAATGCCACCTCCTATCAGAATAAACTTGATCGAGTGGTGGTAGATCGTTTGCGTCTGGTTCCCTCGTTCAAATTGCGCAGATACCATAGGAAAGAAGACCACTGAAAGTGCGGCCCACAAGCTGTTCGGTATTTCAGCAAAGCGAGTAATAAAGTAATAAGCGGCCGATTCGATGTCCGGCAATCGATGGCGTATGATGAAAAACTCAGCCGCCCCTTGGATTCGGCCCGCAACAAGCAGAATGGCGATGGGAAAAGCATAGAAGGCAATCTCCCTGAAATCTTGAAAATAGGGGACACAGGTGATGCTGCGCAAGAGCAACTTTCGTAATCCGATTACCGTAGTGACCATGCTGAAAACATCGGTTGCCAAACCTCCACAAACATATCCGGAAAGTCCGCGAATGGGCAACGTTAGCGCCATAACCCCCAGACGCACAAACGAATATGAAAACGTGAGAAATGAAATGACTTTGAATTTGTTCAGCCCTTGTAATGCTTGGACAAACAAAGGGGATATTGCAGCAGTTATACTGGACAGCACGATAAGCCACGTTAGCAGGCCATCTTGTATACGCAGGCGAAGGAAAACGCCAGGCATTGCATAACGCGCACAGATTGCAACCATTGCCCCAAATATAAGTGCAAGACAAACCACATCGCGTAACATACTCTTAATTTTGCCTATCTCGCCCTTAACCAGATAAACGTTGAGATACTTTCCAAAAGGTATCAACATGATAGCAACAGGAAGTCCTAATACTGACCCAATTTGCAACAAGGGAAGTACGGCCCCCAACTCGGCTTGCGGCACATATTTAGGAACCAACCAAACCCCGATGAAAGCATTGATAACGGCCCCAAGTTGTTGGGCGACAAACAAAACAATCGTATACCACCATAACTCACCAAGACGAGATTTAATGGTCTCTTTTATAAAATTTACTTTGATCATGCCTTTTTCCTGGCCACAATAAGCAAGGCACTTCCCTTATAGGGATCTCCCAAAACTTGCGCAACCCAATAAAGAAAAGCTCTAACACAATTTAGTAAGCTTGACGTGTCCCAGAAACGCCAGGGTCCTATTGTACGATAACAGAGTATTTCGCAATCATTTGCCTGTAAACATTGCTCATACCTTTTGAGTGAGTGGTCTGTCTCGTTAACAGTCGCGAACTGTTTGGCATACTCGAGCCCCATAATCTTCTCTATACAATGTCTGATGAATTTGGAGAATTGATTAACCGGCGATGAACCATTGGGTTCCATAATGTAAATAATGCCATTGCTTTTTAGCCACCTCGACATATTTGATATCACCTTCAATGGATCAGGAAAATGATGCAACACCATCGGAGAAAGAACAATGTCAAACGATTCGGAATCAAATAAAGCTTCTTCTTCCAGATCGCCTTGCTGACCCCTATACCCTTCTACTGCGTTATTCTGCATCCATTCAATCATTCGGGGCGTAATATCAACCCCTGTAACCGACCAAGCAGCTTTGCCCTTCAACTTTTCCAAGAAAAACCGTCCAAATGCCCCTGTTCCACACCCAATCTCAAGCACATGATGCTCGCCCGTTATGCCTACTGGAACGCTTTCGGAAAAATACTTAAAAAACTCCTCGTATTCATCCGTATTATGTGTTGAGTATCCATCAATGGCAACACCATTAAACATTTCGATCTCTCTTTTTTTATCCTGTTGCTTGCCCATTATCTGCATCCTGTTCTGATTAGCTGAGAAAAACGTACCATATGCTTTGTTTTAAAAATGATATGATTGTTTCTTTAGAAAGACAAGCGTATACCTTCAAAAAGCCTTGATCGTCCTAACACGCACAATACTTATACCACAAGCAAGGATGACCAGAAGGCTGGTGGCCATTGAGAGGAAGCTCATATACCCTTTGACACGAATTTGACAGGTTACGATATGCGTGCCTGCCGGGACTTGCACGGCGCACCATTGTCCGTTGGCCTGATAAAGCGGAACCTCGTTTTTGTCAACGAAGGCCACAAGGTCTGAGGAATACCGTTCGTTCCAGACCAGCAATCCGGCTTGTGGAAGCTGAACAGTCGCACGACTGACAAAGACATTGCTTTCCCCGCGCATCTGACTGAAGGAGACGCCCTGAATGGGCATGGCGGATAAGCCAGATGGAGATGGCGCATCAGAGGTGAGTAGCGTTTGGGACGTCAGAGGTGCAGTCGAGGCGGCCCCCTTGATGA
>JBAXCC010000018.1:0-22384 GCA_037141675.1 bacterium
ATATCGAGTGGGCTACGCCGTCCGTAGTCACTGGGACCGGACAGGGACGCGGCAATAGCGGCGTCTTTATTGAAGGGCTTCCGGAGTTGCAGGTGCTGGACTCTTATACCAACAAAACCTACTTCGACGGTCAGGCCGCAGCGTTCTACAAGCAGCGCCCACCCCTCGTGAACGCCAGTCGCGGTCCCGGGCTCTGGCAGTGCTATGACATCCACCTCACACGCGCCACGGTTGAAGGCGGAAAAGTCATCAAGCCCGCGGTTGTCACGGTCTATCACAACAATGTCTTGGTGCAGGACAAGTTTGAGTTCTCCAACCCCACACAGGCTGGCACACTCAAGTTCCAAGACCATAACAACCCTGTCCGCTTCCGCAACATCTGGTTCGTTCCCAAAACAACGAAGGAATGAGGGGCCTTCCCCAGACAAAGATCGGTCAAATCGGTCTGATCCGTCCGATTTGACCGATCAAAAGCTTTTAATAGACACAACCGTGAAACAACTACTTTTGAAAATTTCACTGCTGTTGACCGTGCTGCCTGCATGTGTGATGGCCGCAGACGATCCCGCACAGAAACCCAACATCGTCTTTATCCTCGCCGACGATATGCGGTGGGACGCGATGAGTTGCGCCGGCAATCCGGTGTTGAAAACCCCCGCCCTTGATCGCCTAGCTGCCGGCGGCACGCGGTTCGCGAACATGTTTGTCACCACCTCAATCTGCGCAGTCAGCCGCTCGTCAATTCTGACCGGCCAGTACGCGCGTCGGCACGGCGTGAATGATTTCGCCACGCCGATCGGCAACCTCGACGCAACCTACCCGATGCTCCTGCGGGGGGGTGGGTACTACGTCGGTTTCATTGGCAAATGGGGCATCGCGGCAGCCAGTCGCGAGTATTTCCAGAAATGCGCGGCGACGTTCGATTTTTGGGCAGGCGACATGGGGCAGTCGTCTTACTGGCACGAACGCACCTGCAACTACGTCACCAACAACGGCACCACGGCGCGCACCAACTTTTTCTGTTCCTGCCCGCCTGCGGCCCGGCGCGCCGACGGCTGTGGCCCGAACGGACCGCATCCAGCATTGAAGGATCCGGTGCATGCCGAAACGGAATTCATGCCGGCCAAGATCCGCTCGTTCCTTGACCAGCGCGACCCGGCCAAACCTTTCTGCCTGTCGGTCAGTCTCAAGGCACCGCACGGCCCATGGCGGGGGTACGCGCCACAGTTTGCGAAAGACTTCACAGGCGTGGACATCCCCGGGCGCGGCAACGTCTCGCTCGCTGAAGCGCTTCGCCAGCCCACGTTTCTCCGCCAATCGCTCGAAGCTCCCCGTGGGCTTCAACTGGTGAAAAACCCCGAACAGCGTAACGAATTGCTTCACCAGTACTATCGGCTGATCGAGGGGCTTGATTCGTGCGTCAGCGGGATTCTTCAGGAACTCCAGCAGCGCGGCCTCGCTGACAACACCGTTATTGTGTTCACCTCTGACAACGGCCACTTCGCTGCCGAGCATGGGTTCTTCGGCAAATGGTTCATGCACGAGGAATCGCTGCGCGTCCCGCTCCTCATCTGCGACCCGCGCGTCCCGGCTGCGCACCGCGGCCAAACAGCCACGGGGCTGGCGCTGAATATTGACATCGCCCCTACCCTTCTCTCACTGGCCGGCCTGCCCACGCCGGCGGTCATGCAAGGACAAAGCCTGTTGCCTGTCCTGCGTGCTCCGGAGGCGTCCATCCATTCGGAGTTTTTCTACGAACACCTCTACCATCATGCGCCTAAACCGCCAAACCACATCGAACCGAGCGAAGGCATTCGGACCCTCGATTGGAAATATATTAGCTGGCTGGATCAGACCGGACCGGACCGCGAGGAACTCTACAACCTGCACGATGATCCCCTCGAGATGAAAAATCTCGTAACCGATCCGTCCCATCAACAGCAACTCGACCAACTCCGAAAACGATGCCTCTCCTACCGCCAAGAATTAAAATGAAAAACCAGATTCTACCCCTCTGCCTTTGCCTTCTCTCCGGTTCGCTTGTCATCGCAGAAACGAGAGCCTCCGCAACACCTAACATCCTGCTCATTGTAGTAGATGATATGGGATACTCTGACCTCGGCTGTTACGGTGGTGAAATTCAGACGCCGAATCTGGATCGCATGGCAGCGAAGGGGCTGCGCTTCACCCAGTTTTACAATACGGCGCGCTGCTGGCCGTCACGTTCGAGTATCCTGACCGGCTACTATGCGCAGGCGATTCGTCGTGATGTGCTGACCGGATATAAGGCCGGTAAAGGCGACCGCCCCTGCTGGGCGCAATTGCTGCCCGAGTATTTGAAGCCCCTTGGCTATCGCTCCTACCATTCCGGCAAATGGCATATTGACGGCGATCCTGTGGAGGAAGGCTTCGATCAATCCTATGATCGCTCCCACGCCAATTCCCACTTTGTCTCCCCAGCAGAAATGTCCAAGATGGAGAAGCCGTTGCAGCCGGTCAAGCCAGGGGAATATTATTGCAGTACAGCCATTGCCGATTATGCCATCCGGCAGTTGCGTGACCATGCAGACAAACATGCGAAGAGCCCTTTCTTTGAATATCTGGCCTTCACCGAGCCGCATTTTCCTGTTCAGGCGCTGCCAGAAGATATCGCGATTTACAAGGACCGTTACACTGCCGGCTGGGATGTCATACGCCAGGAACGGTACAAGCGGATGAAGAAACTGGGGATTGTCACCTGCGAGCTTTCGCCGCTTGATCCGGTGACGGTGCCAAGCTGGAATTTGAAAGAAGAGGCGTTGCAGAAAAAAATCGGTCCGAATGAGGTCGGTCATGCCGTACCCTGGAAGACCCTGACGGAGGAACAACAAAAATTTCAGGCCGCAAAAATGGCGGTTCATGCCGCGATGGTGCATCGGATCGACATCGAGGTCGGCCGTGTGCTGGATCAGCTCAAGGCCATGGGCGCGCTTGACAACACCATCGTCCTCTTCCTTTCCGACAACGGGGCATCCGCCGAGCAGATGATTCGCGGTGGCGGCCACGATCCCGCGGCACCAATAGGTTCAGAGAAAACGTTTCTGTGCATCGGACCAGGATGGTCAACTGCGGCCAACACGCCCTTCCGCCTGCACAAGTCGTGGAATCATGAAGGCGGCATTGCCACACCGCTCATCGTGAGTTGGCCCGCTGGAATCAAAGCTAATAACGAACTGCGCACGAACCCCAGCCACTTGATCGATATCGTGCCGACGATTTTAGAGCTGACCGGCGGCAAACAGCCCGCCACAGTGGCGAGCTTAACAGTGCCGCCGTTGCACGGCAAAAGCCTCGTACCCGCCTTCACCCAAGACGGCTCAGTGACACGCGACTATTTGTGGTGGAATCACGTCGGCAATCGCGCCATTCGCATCGGAGACTGGAAGTTGGTGGCTGACCACACATCGCCGTGGGAACTTTACGACATGAGCAAGGATCGTTCTGAAACCAAAAACCTTGCGTTGGCCTATCCCGAAAAAGCGAAGGCACTGGAAAAAGCCTGGCTGCAACACGCAACTGAATTCGAAGCCCTCTCGCAACAGGATCAGTCTTCAAAAGCCACAGAGAAGAAAGGCAAACGCAAAGCGAAAAAAGAAGACGAATAATATCCAATGTTGAACGTTACGTTTTGAAAGAGCCCTTATGAAAAATCGTTTATTGCTATGTTTCGCGCTGCTGTTGGCAATGCTGGCAGCACCTGGGTTTGCGGCCGAAAAAAAGGTTCCATCGATCATCTGGATACTTCTCGACCAGGTGCCGGCGGACTCCTTTGGTTGCTACGGTCATCCCTTCTGTAAGACCCCGAACTTTGATCGCATTGCCGAACGCGGCATAAAATTCTCCAACGCTGTTGTCGTCGGCATGCCGTGTGTGCCGTCGCGCGTAAGCTTCAATGCGGGGCTTTATCCGCACCAGACCGGGGTATACAACAATTTCGATAAAATGCGCCCGGAGGACGGGAATCTGCCGCGGCTGCTGCGCCAGGGCGGCATCAAGGAGTGCATTCTGATCAGCAAGGCCCATTTCAACATTCCTCCCGAGAAGCTGGGCTATACCAGCGTTGTTAATGTTAATGCGAAAGATAAGGTTGACGACTCCAAACCCGTCGTGAAAAACCGTGGCGGCGAAGGCGCAATCTACTCGGCACGAAGCGCGACTCGCCCCGAGGAGATGTACTCTGGGCGATGCATCGACGAGGCAATCAAGAATTACGATCGTCTTCATGCAGCGGGAACGCCCTTCTATATCTGCGTCAGCATCGACCGCCCCCATCCTGAAACGGTCGTCTCTTCTCCGTTCTATGAAATGTATCAGGGGAAAGTCCCTCTTCCCGTGAAAAACATTGAGGAACTCAAGGACAAGCCGGATTCGCTTCGGATGGGTTCGGAGCGTATGATGGAAGACACGTCGCCGGAAAATCTCCGGCTCGCAATCTCCAGCCATTATGGTTCCCTTTCAGAGGTCGATTTCAATGTTGGCCGGCTGCTCGATCGCATTGGCCCCGCCTGGGAGGCCGGCGAGGTGATTGTCGCGTTAAGTGCGGATCACGGCGGTTTTCGCGGGAGATACTGGCGACTTGAAAAGGGATTCGGCTATCGCGATATTGTCTGTGTCCCCTTCATCATCTCCCAACCGGGACGCCTGAAGCCCAAAACAATCGACGGTGTTGTCGAATCGATCGACTTTCTTCCCACGCTGCTTAATCTCTATGGCCTCAAGGCTGACAAGCCGCTCCCGGGCGTCAGCCTCGTGCCGATTATGGAGGGCAAGGTGCAGGAAGTGAAGACCGCCGCGTTCAATGAAGATTCGGATCGCAAGACGGTGCGTACACGCGAATGGCATTATTCCCTGTACGATAAAAAATCCTGCCCGAATATCAACCGCGAGCTCTATGATCTCATTAAAGATCCAGGTGAGACTAAAAACCTGGCAAATGATCCCGCTTACGCCGCAGCAGTCCAGCAATGCGAGGACTTGATCGCGAAGCGGCTTGGCCTCGCGTTCCCAGAGACGACGACACCCAGCCGGAAGAAGGCCAAGAGCCTCGGAGGGAAAAAAGCGAAATGAAAAATCTGACCTCCCTCACCCTCAGCGCACTCATTGCCAGCTCACTCTTGAGCGGGGCTGCAGAGCCACCCTCCGCTGCCAAACCCAATGTCATCTTCATCCTCTGTGATGATCTCCGCCCCGCTGCGCTCGGGTGTTACGGCTCGCCGCACGTCCAGACGCCGAACATTGACGCGCTCGCCGCTGGTGGCGTGCGTTTTGCGAACGCCTTCTGCACCACGTCGCTCTGCTCGCCCAGCCGCGCGAGCATTCTCACGGGCCTCTATGCACACCGTCACGGTGTGCGCGACAACTTCAGCGAGCTGCCTGCCGCACTGCCGCACTGGCCGGGCCGTCTGCACGAGCAGGGCTATGCAACGGCTTACCTCGGTAAGTGGCACATGGGTGAGAATAACGATGCGCCGCGGCCAGGATTCGACTGGTTTGTCACGCACAAGGGGCAAGGCAAATACTTTGATACCGAGTGGTGCGTGAACGGCCTCCGGCGCGAGACGCCGTCTGGCTACTACACCACGGTCGTCACCGACTACGCGCTCTCCTGGCTTAAGCAGCGAAAACCGGGCCAGCCTTGGGCGCTCTGCCTCGGCCACAAGGCGCCTCACTCGTTCTACTTTCCCGAACCTAAATATGCGCACGCCTTCGATGGGGTCCGCGTGCCGTACCCGGCGAGCGCCTTCGCGCTTGAAGACAAGCCCGAGTGGATCCGCCAGCGCCTGACGACATGGCACGGCATCTACGGGCCGCTGTTCGACTGGCGCAAGCAGTCCCCCGACAGCCGGCCGGAAGCGGTGAAGGATTTTGAGAACATGGTTCACGCCTACTGGGGTACGATCTTGAGCGTGGATGACAGTGTGGGCCGCCTTGTGGCCTACCTGCGCGAGAGCGGCCAATTTGACAGCACGCTGATCGTCTTCATGGGCGACAACGGCCTGCTCGAGGGCGAGCACGGCATGGTGGATAAGCGCGCGATGCACGAGCCGAGCATCCGCATCCCGCTAATCGCGCGCGGCCCCGGCCTTCCCGCGGGGAAGGTCGTGACGCAGCAGGTGCTCACGCTCGATATCGCGCCGAGCATCCTGGACCTTTGCGATGCGCCGGCGCTCGCGAATATCCAAGGCCGCTCGTGGGCGCCGCTGGCGAATCGGGGCGACAGCACGTGGAGGACCTCGTGGTTCTACGAATATAACTACGAAAAACAGTTTCCCTACACGCCGAACGTGCGCGGCCTGCGCACCGATGAATGGAAATTCATCCGTTACCCGCACGGCGATGGCACGCCCGACCGGCATCTACCCGAGCTCTATAACCTTGCCAAGGATCCCGGCGAGCTCCATAACCTCGCTGCCTTGCCACAGCACGCCACCACGCGCGCCAAGCTCGAAGCCCAGCTCGCCGCACTGCTTTCCGCTGAGGGCTTGACCCCCGATAAGGACACGATGCCCCTCGACCAAGGCATCAAACCGGAATTACCCAACCCAAACATTCGTTGACCCCCAGAAAGCCATCATGAATAGAACCGCGCAATTTACACTTGCCGCCCTGCTGCTGGCACCGCTGACCGCACTGCACGCCGCCGATGCGTCGGCGAAGCCCAACATTGTCTTCATCCTCGCCGACGACCTCGCGCAGGGTGATTTGGGTTGCTACGGGCAGAAGCTTATCAAGACGCCGAACCTCGATCGCATGGCAGCGGAGGGTACGCGCTATACACAGGCCTACAGCGGAACCAGCGTGTGTGCACCCTCACGCACATCACTGCTGACCGGCCTGCACATGGGACATTCTCCGGTCCGGAGCAATCGCCGGTTCGAAGTCGAACATTCCCCGTTTGGCATCGGCGAACTGCCGCTGCCGGCAACGACCCTCACCGTGGCGCAGGTGCTCAAGGAGCAGGGTTACGCGACCGCCTGCATGGGCAAGTGGGGGATGGGTCAATTCGATACCACCGGCAGCCCGTTGAAAAAAGGCTTCGATCATTTCTTCGGCTACAACTCCCAGTTCCACGCGCACAGTTATTTTCCCACCAACCTATTTTGTGATGACCAGCGCGTTGAGCTACCGGAAAATGCGAATGGCGCGAAAAAGCGCTATGCGCAAGACTTGATCCAGAAAGACGTACTCGGCTGGGTGCGCCGGCAGCAGGAGCACCCGTTCTTCCTGTTCTATGCCGTCACCTTGCCGCATGGCCCCTGCGACATTGATGACCTCGGCGAATATGCGCAGCGCGAAGGTTGGACGTCGCTGCAGAAGACCTATGCCGCGATGGTCACCCGGCTCGACACCGATGTGGGCGCGCTACTCGCGTTGCTCAAGGAACTCAAGCTCGACCACAACACCCTCGTCATGCTCGCGGGGGACAACGGTTCGTCCTTCAACGCGCAATCGGAGGTCGGCAAGTTCTTCGACCAGTCCATGGGCGGCAAGCTGCGCGGCTTCAAGCGGAGCATGTATGAAGGCGGCCTCCGCCAGGCCGCGCTCGCCCGCTGGCCCGGCGTCGTCCCGGCGGGCCGCATCAGCGACGAGCCGTGGGCATTCTGGGATTTTCTGCCGACCGCGGCCGAGTTCGCGCATGCGAAGCTCCCGGCGGGGTTTCAGCCCGATGGCTATTCGCTGGTGTCGTTCCTCAAAGGGGGTCCCGCGCCCACGCGCGACTACTTCTACTGGGAACTGCACGAAGGCAGCACCGGCTCCATCCAGGGCATCCGCTTCGGCGATTGGAAGGCCGTCAGGAACTTCACCGACGTGCCGACGGAACTGTATGACGTGAGCAAAGACTCCGGCGAAACCACCAATCTCGCCGCGCAACATCCCGAGCTTGTAGCCAAGGCCGAAAAACTGATGAGCAGCGCCCGTATTGACGACGCGAACTTCCCGTGGCGGATGCGCTCCGCGGCCAAGACGGCGGCCGCCAAGGCCCAGAAGAAAGCGGCGGGGAAAAAACCCGCAGGCGCAGGCAGTTTATAAAGCGCGAAAAAGAAGCGAACGCTCACGGACAGAAATCACGTATGAACAAACACACAAAAGACATTATGAAAGCAACAACTATCGCACTCACGGTCCTCCTCGGCATTCTCTGCACACCGCTCAATGCGGCGACCCAACCCAACGTCATCGTCATTCTTGCCGATGACATGGGCTATGCGGATCTCGGAGTGCAAGAGGTCCGGAAGGATCTCAAGACGCCCAACCTCGATGCCCTCGCCGCGAATGGCGTGCGGTGCACAGCGGGTTACATCACCTCCCCTCAATGTTCGCCCTCCCGAGCCGCAATCATCACTGGCTGTTATCAGCAGCGCTACGGCATCGACACGATTCCCGATGTGCCGCTGCCCCGCGAAGCTGTCACACTGGCCGAACGGCTCGGCCCTGCAGGATATCGCTGCGGTTTTGTCGGCAAATGGCATCTCGAACCCAATGTCACCTGTACGAAGTGGATGGAAAGGGAGCTTCCCGCGTGCGCCAAGCTTCCGCCCAAACAGCGGCGCATTCCGCAACTCAAAATTTTGTGCTTCAGCCCTGCAGCGCAAGGCTTCCACGAGTTCTTCTGGGGCGAAATGCTTCATTACCGGGCAAACTTTGCATTGGATGGCCGCGACCTGAAACCTGAGGGCGAAGCGGTCTCGATGCCTGCTGATTTCCGGATCGATGTCCAGACCCGCGCCGCTGTCACCTTCATCGAGCGCAACCACGCGAAGCCGTTCTACCTGCACGTCGGCTACTATGGTCCGCACACCCCGCTCGAAGCCACCAAGAAGTACCTCGACCGCTTTCCAGGTCCCATGCCTGAACGCCGCCGCTACGCACTCTCCATGCTCGCCGCGATTGATGATGGCGTCGGCGAGATCATGAAGAAGCTACGCGACCACGGAATAGACAAAAACACCCTCGTCATCTTCACGAGCGACAACGGCGCGCCATTAAAGATCACCAAAGAGGACAGCCCGATCAACTCGGATCCAGGCGGCTGGGACGGTTCGCTAAACGAGCCCTGGATCGGCGAGAAGGGAATGTTAAGTGAAGGCGGCATCCGCGTCCCCATGCTCTTCTCGTGGAGCGGCACCCTGCCTGCGGGGAAAGTCTACACGCACCCGGTCAGCTCACTCGATTTCGCTGCAACCGCAAATGCCCTTGCCGGACTTCCCGACACCTCCACGCTCGACGGCGTCAATCTGCTGCCGTTCCTGACCGGCAAGAATTCCGCTGCGCCCCATGACCAGCTCTGCTGGCGCTTTTGGAATCAGGCAGCGATCCGCGAAGGCCAATGGAAATATCTGAGTGGGGGCGGCAAGTCGGAATTTCTCTTCGACCTCGGAAGCGACGCCCATGAGACCAAGAACCTCATCACCCAGCACCCCGAACGCGCAGCCGCGCTCCGCGCCAAACTCGCCACCTGGACCGGCCAATTCCAGCCCCCCGGCATCCCTGACAAACCTCGCAACGACCAAGAAGCCAAGTGGTATCAACACTATTTCAAGGAATAGGTCGATCAAATCTGACTGATCCGACCGATCAAAACAACTATTCTTGCGATACTTGGCAATAGAGCGTCTCCCGCGCCGTTCTTTTGGAATACTGGAATACTGGAATACTGGAATACTGGAATACTGGAATACTGGAATACTGGGACTGGCGACGGACAACTTCTGTTGTCGACTGCTCTTGACAAATGCATTCCAACATTCCATTATTCCACTATCCCAATGAAGTTATACCTGAAAGGAAACGAGAAGATGAAACGACTGATTGTACTGGCCACCCTGCTGCTCCCGATCACCGCATTGCATGCTGCTGATGCGGCAACACCCGCCAAACCCAACATCATTCTCGTCATGCCCGACGATGTGGGCTACGGCGACTACGCCTGCCTCGGCAATCCCGTCATACACACGCCGTCGGTGGACGCGCTCAAGAAGCAGAGCCTGCTGTTCACACGCTTTCACGTGAGTCCGACATGCTCACCTACCCGCTCCGCGCTGATGAGCGGACGTCACGAGTTCAAGAACGGCGTGACGCACACCATCCTGGAACGGGAACGCATGAGCCTGAAGACCTTCACGCTGGCGCAGATGCTGAAGAGTGTCGGCTACACCTCGGGTATCTTCGGCAAGTGGCATCTGGGCGACGAGGAGGCCTACCGTCCCGAGAGCCGCGGCTTCGACGAAGTCTATATCCATGGCGGTGGCGGCATCGGGCAGACCTATCCCGGTTCCTGCGGCGACGCACCGGGCAACAGCAATATCAATCCCGCGCTCTGGCACAACGGCACATGGGAGAAGTCCGAGGGCTACTGCACGGATCTCTTCTTTGCTCAGGCGATCAAATGGATAGACACGAAGCGGACAGCGAAGCAGCCTTTCTTCGCCTATATTCCGCTGAACGCCGCGCACGGTCCGCACGTCGTGCCCGAGAAATACTACCAGCAGTATCTCGGCAAGCCGGATATCAACGAAGACA
The DNA here is from genome assembly GCA_037141675.1 of bacterium. Taxonomy (GTDB): domain Bacteria; phylum Verrucomicrobiota; class Kiritimatiellia; order RFP12; family UBA1067; genus CAIZQW01. Next base: position 10,561 of record JBAXCC010000018.1, read on the forward strand.
CCGCCAAGTTCCTCGGCATGGTCGAGAACGTCGACACCAATTTCGGCACGTTACTCGGGAAGCTTAAAGAGTGGGGCATCGAGGACAACACGCTTGTGATTTACTTCACCGGCGACAACGGCGGCACCGCTGGCACAAAAATTTTCAATGCAGGCCTGCACGGCGGCAAAGGCAACGCCTACCAGGGCGGCACGCGGTCGGGCGCATTCTTCCGCTGGCCCGCCGGCAACATCCCGGCAGGTGCGGAGTGCGACGCACTCAGCGCCCACCTTGACATTTTTCCGACGTTCGCAGAGATCACCGGCGCGACACTCTCCGACGACGTGAAGAAGCAGGTCGAAGGCCGCAGCCTGCTGCCTTTGCTCAAAAACCCGAAGGCCGAGTGGGCGGACCGCACGCTCGTGCATCACGTCGGACGTTGGGGGCATGGAAAAGCCGAGGAATCCAAGTATCGGTCGTGTGCGATCCAGAATTCGCGCTTCTCACTGGTGAACAACGATGAGCTTTACGACCTCAAGGCCGATCCGGGCGAGAGCAAGAATGTGATCGCTGAGCATCCCGATGTGGTCACGAGCCTCCGAGCCTCCTACGACAAATGGTGGAGCGATGTGCAGCCGCTGCTGGTAAACGAAGATGTCATCGCGCCGAAGATGAACCCGATGAAAGAGCTTTACTGGAAACAGTTCGGTGGCGCTCCGGATGAGAAGACGCTCAATAAAATGGCTCCGAAGACAACCGAGGGCGGCGAGGAAGGCAAAGCCGCAGCCAAACCAAAGAAGGAACGCAAACGAAACAAATAAAATCATTATGAGATATGCCTTCTCACTCCTTACCGCCCTGCTGCTCGCGCCGCTGGTTGCGCTCCACGCGAGTGACCCGTCTGCATCGCCAACGAGACCTGTCAGCAGGATGCCCGCCTTCTCCTGGGATCATGTGCAGGGCTATGTGCATATCCGGAAGGATACCGCGTTCACCCCGGACGAGATTCGATACCTCTCCACCTTTCCGCTCATTGCCTTTGAGAAAACCACAGGAAGCAAAGATTCCGGCTCAACGGAGGCGGGCACGCTGAAGGCGGCCAGGGCCATCAAGGCTCTCAACCCGGCGACAAAGATCCTGTATTACCGGAACGTGATCGTGCACTACGGCGGCTATGCGGCCAATGACTCATTAGCCCGCATTCCAGGGGCTTTTTTGCTCGGGAAAGACGGCAGCGACAAACTGGTTCGCGGCCGTGTCCAGGCGTACGACCTCACAGACAAGGCCCTGCGCGACTGGTGGCTCAGCGCCGCAAAAAAGGTCTGTGCCGACCCCGCCATTGACGGGCTCTTTCTGGATGGCGTGGTCAAGATTCTGGAGCCAGAATACTTGAGCAGAGATATCGGGCGGGAGAAGAAAGCCGCAGAGCTGGCGGGATATGAGGCAATGATGAACGATGCGCGGCTAATGCTCGGACCGGACAAACTCATGGTCGCCAATGTGCTGAGGGCGCGTTTTCCGGATTCCGGTCTCAGCGCGATGAAGTCGTTTGACGGCTCCTACATCGAAGGATTTGAGGGTGTCGTGGGAAAGATGGCCGTAAAGGACTATGTGGCCCAAGGGATTGAGGCCTTTCAGAAGGCAGCCCAGCAGGGTTATCTCATCGCCTTCACCTGCGGATTAGGTACAAACCTGCAAGATGCCGATGAAAATCCGCAGGCTAAGGCTAAGCCCGACATGCGCCAGCCTGTGGCCAGAGGAGACCGTTTTAACTACTTGCTGGCGCTGTTTCTGGTCTGCGCCGAGAAGCACAGCTATATTGATATTCACGACAGCTACGATGCCAAAACGAGCAAAACGTGGCTGACGCGTCCGCCCGAGTTTGACCGCCCCTTGGGCGCGCCCAAGGGGCCAGCGGTTCGTACCGGATATAGGTACACCCGGGGGTTCGAGCAGGCATCAGTCCAGCTCGACATCGAAAAGCAAACAGGGCAGATTGTTTGGGGTTTGACTCAGCCACCCTCGCCGACCGAAAATCAAAAGCCGGCGAATAGTGCTTTAAGCGCGAGCTCATTGGATAAGGGAACGAAATGAATAAACAAACGCCATCCCACCTCGTGAAAAGCACACTCCGATTGCTCTCCGGCCTCATGCTGGCCGCCGTACTTCTGGCTCCGACCCTCCATGCGGCGGAACAACGACCGAACATCGTCTTTCTGCTCGCCGATGATCTTGCGGCGGGGGCCGTGGGTTACAGCGGCAACGCCGATGTGATCACGCCGAATATTGACAAGCTCGCGCAGGATGGTGTGCGCTTTGTGCATCACTACGACACCTCCTCGATCTGCATGGCGAGCCGGGCCACGATGATGACCGGGCTGTATGAGTATCGGCATGGCTGCAACTTCAGCCATGGCGACCTTGAACGGCGCTTCATCGAAAAATCGTATCCTGTCCTGCTTCGACAGGCGGGCTACTTCACAGGCTTCGCAGGAAAGATCGGCTTCGTGTTGAAGGGCGAAAAATTCGAGGCCTTGGAGCCGTTGTTTGATCAGTGGGCCGGCGGGCCGGGGCAGACGAATTACGAGACAGCGAAGAACAAGGGCATCGCGAAGTATGCAACGCAGTATCCGCATTGTTCTCGGGCGTATGGCGCATGGGCGCAGGATTTCCTGAAGGCGGCAAAGCAAAGCGGAAAACCGTTCTGCATGTCAATCAGTTTCAAAGCGCCGCACATGCCCTACACACCCGACCCGATCGACATGAAACTTTACGCGGGCAAGACCTTTACACGCCCGCCGAACTATGGCGTGGAGAAGGGGACTCATTTGTCCCCGCAGGTCCACACCAGCCGTGCGGCCACGAGCTATCGCGAATGGGTGAAGGATTTCGACGGCACGGCGGCAAAATACTACGCGCTCATCACCGGTGTCGATGTCGCTGTCGGCATGATCCGCGAGGAGCTGGCGCGGCAGGGACTCGACAAAAACACCGTCATCATCTTCACGTCCGACAACGGTTACAATGCCGGCTCGCACGGCTTCGGTGACAAAGTGATCCCGTATGAAGAAGGCTCCAAAGCCCCGCTCATCATCTACGACCCACGTCTGCCCGCTGAGAAGAACAACAAGACCTGCAAGGCTGTGACTGGAAATATTGACATGTGCCCGACCATCTTCGCCCTCGCCCAGGCGACTGCGCCTGCAGGCATGGATGGAAAAAATCTGCTTCCCCTGCTGGCGGATCCGCAAGGTCAGGTGCGCGAATCGCTACCCCTGTTCAACTTCTGGGGCATCAAATCAGCGCAATCCATGGCCATTGTCACACCGGAGTGGAAATACATTTACTGGTATTACGGCAGCAACGGCATGAAGCCGACCGAGGAACTATTCCATCTGGAGACCGACCGTTCTGAAATGACCCTGCTGACAACGAAACCCGAATATGCCGCCCAGTTGAATGTAATGCGCACTGCCTATGACACTGCGCTGGCCGAGATCCAAGCGAAGGTCGTCCAGGGACACGGCTACGAGAACTACCCTACGCTTTTCAGCCGCACCATTTCCTGGGAACAGAAAACCAGCGTGGCGGCGAAGGTAAAGGGTACTGAAACCGAAGGGGAAGGCGAAGCCGCAGCCAAAACAGAGAAGAAACGCAAACGAAACAAATAAAATCATTCATTAAAACACTGAATAGAATGATACACAAATGAAAAATCAGAAATCCAACCAGTGAAGATGCTTTCTATGATAGCCACACGGAGTAAAACTATGTTCGCAATGGCAAATAAGATCCAAGTCTTTTTTGCAAATGCGACCCAAAAATTGGTTTTTGCACTCGCCTTGAGCTTGATCGTGTCGGCGGAACGGGGATATGCATCGGCGCCGCCGGAGGAGGGAGCCGGCAGTTCTCTGCACATTTGGGAGGATGCACCGGAGTATGCGCCCGTGTATCCCGAAATGCCGTCGGACAGCAGCGAGACACATGTAGAGAAAAAGGTAAAAGTCAAGACGGCCAACGCGAAGGCTACCAGGGCTCCCTGGGATGTGTGGGCTCTACCTATCGGTAATGGCCGTCTGGGCGCTGTGTTTTATGGCAGCGTTGCGGATGAGCTCGTCCAGTTCAACGAGGATTCCTTGTGGAGTGGCGGGGACAAGAATGTCCTTGTGCCAAGGAAGGAAGATAGACTGAACAGAAGTGACAACATCAACTTCGGGAGCTATCAGCCGTTTGGTGATATTCACATTCTGCTTCCACATTCTGAGTTCACCGATTATCGGCGGGATCTGGACATCAGCCGAGCCGTGGGGACCGTTACGTACAAGAGCGGCGGCATACCATATCGTCGTGAATACTTTGCCAGCAATCCGGATCAGGTGATTGTTATTCGGTTGACGGCCGATAAACCGGCGAGCATCACCGGGAACATTCAGCTGACCGATCGGCATTATGCCAAGATGACTATTGCGGGGAACACCGTTTCCTCCAGTGGTAGTTTGGATGAAAAGTTTTACTTAACGTCAGCTATGATTAATTCCGATATTGCATTGGGCACTCCAGAGCAGATCTCCAGTGCCACCAGGCATTTTGCCGGCAATAATATGAAATACGAGGCGCAGATGCGGGTGTTGGCGGACGAGGGCACGCTTACGTCGGGGTCAAACGGTGAACTGAAGATAGCCAAGGCGAACAGCGTGGTGATTTTATTGGCGGCGGGCACCGACTATCTGGCGGATTACTCGAAACAGTGGCGAGGTGAAGACCCGCACGCCCGGGTAACTCACCAACTCGAAGCCGCGGCAAAGCGACCTTACGAGGAACTTTTATCACGACATATTGCGGATTACCAGTCGCTGTTCAACCGTCTGCAGATTAACCTTGGCACAAGCGATTCAAATAGGACTGCTTTGCCGATGAACAAGCGGCTCGGGGAGTTTCGCAAGGATCCGAATGATCCTGAGTTGGTGGCTTTGATGGCTGCCTATGGTCGTTATCTGCTGATCAGTAGCTCCCGTCCGGGATCGCTTCCGGCCAACCTTCAGGGACTGTGGAGTCCCTTGCGCATCATGGCAGCCTGGGGTTCGGATTATCATTTGAATATCAACTTGCAGATGAACTACTGGCAGACGGGGACTGGGAATATCTCCGAGTGCGACGAGCCGCTGATGTACTGGCTACAGTCAGTCGTTCCGGTTTTTACGCGTGAGACGAAGGCAATGTTCGACAAGCCTGGTTGGGTGGCGGGATGGGGGCACAATCTGTTTGGAGGCGGGCCGATTGATAAAAAGGTGGAAGGGGCATGGCTCTGCTGGCACCTCTACGAAAACTACCGCTTTTCGGGCAATCGGAAGCTGATGGAAGAGGTCTCTTTTCCCATCATACGCGAGGCGGTGAAATTCTGGGAGAATTCGCTGGTTGAGAAGGAGGGAGTTTTGCTCGTCCCCAACGTGCAATCGTCAGAGTGGGGTCCACAGGAAGACGGAGTGGCCTACGCGCAGGAAATCGTCTGGGAGCTGTTCACCGAATATGTTGAACTCGCCGACATTCTTGGCGTAGACAAAGACCGTCGCAACAAGATCGCGGCGATGCGCGATAAGTTGGCGGTTCCTGGCATTGGTCCTCATGGAGAACTCTTGGAATGGCGTAGTGATCAGTCAAAGTTGTGGGGTAAAGAACATCGCCACATCTCGCATCTGTTAGGGGTTTTCCCTGGACGCCGAATCTCCCCATTGACGACTCCTGAGCAGGCCAAAGCAGCAGGCGTAAGCCTGGATCACCGGGGAGACGGCATCATTGGTTTTAGCGAAGTTCATCGTGCCTGCGCTTGGGCACGATTGTTCAATGGCGACAAGGCCATTTCATTTGTCGAGTCTTGTATTAAGGGTCATGTTTGGCCCAGCGGTTTTACGAGCGTCAATCAAGGCGCGGGGACCGGTAAAGCGGATAAATTGATTATTGATGCGAACTTTGGTATTCCGGCGGCCATCTATGAAATGCTGCTGCAAAGCCAAAGCGGAGTGCTCCACTTGCTCCCCGCCTTGCCAAAGAAATTTCCCACGGGTTCGGTGCGTGGTATCCGTGCGCGGGATGGGTTTGTGGTTGATGTGACATGGGATAAAGGCGAGCTTACCCGTGCAATGATTCATTCCGCCATGGGCAAGCCTTGTAAGGTGCGTTACGGCGACAAGACCGCCACCCTCAATATCAAGGCTGGCGGCAGCGCGGTTCTGGACAAAAACTTGAAAGTGGTAGAATCGAAACCTGATTAAAAGAAACTGCTCAGTATGGCGAAACCGCCGTCAAACCAAAGAAGGAACGCAAACAAAACAAATGAAAACATCTATGAATATTACCTTTTCACTCCTGACCGCCCTGCTGCTCGCGCCGCTGACCGCCCTGCACGCCGCCGATGCGCCGAAAGCCGCGAAGCCGAATGTCCTCATCCTGTTTGCCGATGATCTCGGTTACGGCGAACTGGGCTGCTACGGGTTCAAGGAAGTGCCGACGCCGAACATTGACTCGATCGCGGCCAACGGCATCCGGTTCACGAGCGGCTATGTGGCGGCGCCACTGTGCTCGCCATCGCGCGCGGGGCTGATGACCGGTCGCTACCAGCAGCGGTTCGGCCACGAGAACAACACCATGGCGCCAGGTGGTTGCCTGCCGATGACGGAGACCACGCTGGGCCAGCGCATGAAGGCGCTCGGCTATGCAACCGGCATCATTGGCAAGTGGCATCTCGGCAAGGAGCCTGACCAGCTCCCGATGAAACGCGGCTTTGACGAATACTTTGGTGTGTTCGCCAATCCGGGCTCCTACTTTCAGCCGAAGGGCTTCATTGATTCGCGCGTCTCCGCCGAGCCGCAGCAGGCGCCTAAGGATTTCTACACGACCGACGCCTTCGCTGCGCGCGCCTCCGACTGGATCGAGAAAAACAAGGACGGCCCATGGTTCCTGTATATGCCATTCAACGCTGTGCATGCGCCACACGAGGCGACGGATAAATATCTGCAACGTTTCAAGCACATCAGCGACCCGAAGCGCCGCAACTTCAACGGCATGCTCTCCGCGCTCGATGACGCCGTGGGCGTCGTGTTGGCGAAACTGCGCGAGCTGAAGCTGGAGGAGAACACCCTGATCTTTTTCGTCAGCGATAATGGCGCGCCCGGCGGCCGCGACGGCAACGGCATCCTGCGCGGCAGCAAGCATACCTGCTGGGAGGGCGGCTTCCGCCTGCCGTGGATGGTGCAATGGAAGGGCAAGCTGCCCGCCGGCAAGGTCAGCGACCTAGCCGTGAGCACGCTGGACGTGATGCCGACGTGCGTGAACGTCGCGGGCGGCACGGTGGACGCGGCGTGGAAACTCGACGGCGTGGATCTGCTTCCGTTCCTGACTGGCGCAAAGCAAGGCCGACCGCACGAGACGCTCTGCTGGCGCATCGACGGCATGTGGGCAATCCGTAACGGAGACATGAAACTCGTCGTCGGCGAGCCAGGCCACGCGCCCGAGCTGTTCAACCTTGCCATCGATCTCGGTGAGAAGAACGACCTCGCCGCCAGCCAGCCCGACACGGTAAAAGCGCTCAAGCTCCTGTGGGACCAGTGGAATGCACAGATGGCCGCGCCTTCGACGCCGAAGGACAAGGCCGTAAGCAAAGAAAAGAAGAAACGCAAACGAAACACATGAAAACAATCAGACATTTACCGGTTACCCTTGCGGTGGCCCTGATGACCCTTAGCCAAGGCATCTTGGCCAAAGATACGGATTACAAAGAGCCCGATCTGAAAGTCATCGCGCAGGCGGGAGCCATCGCTCCCACTCTCCACGCGGTACCGACCAAGAAGCATCGCAGGGTTTTGGTCTATGGCATTAGCTTCGGCCCGCACAGAACGACGATCCGCACCGCCCAGCAGGTCTTTACGGTGCTGGGCGAAAAGACCGGCGCGTTCGAAGCGGTCGTCAGTGACGATCTGGCCAATTTCGAGGCGGACAAGCTGAAACAGTTTGACGCCGTGATCTTCGCCAACACAACGGGCGAAGTCTTCTGTCGCCCTGCCGACAAGGAGCAATTCAGTGCCCTCAGTGAAGGCGAGAAGCGCAAGCAAGAGGAGATCGCGGCCCGGCTCGTAAAGAACCTGGACGATTATGTCCGGGCTGGCGGCGGTTTTATGGGCATTCATTCCGCTACCGATACATTGAAGAACCATCCGGCGTACGGCGACATGATCGGAGCCATTTTCTCTCAGCACCCATGGGGGTCGAAGGAGACGGTTATGATCAAGGTCGAAGACCCCGACCATACCCTCGCCAAGGGCGTATTCGAAAAAGGCGAGTTCAAATTCAACGATGAAATTTACGAGTTCCGCGAACCCTATGACAGAAAGCGCTTACACGTCATCCTGTCACTGGATCTAGCCAAGTCGGATAAACCGAATCGGCCGCTGCGACGCACGGACGGCGACTACCCGATCGCGTGGACGCGGAGCCATGGCCAAGGGCGTGTCTTCTACTGTTCACTTGGACATGCCATTTCCACCTTTTCAGACCCGACCGTCTTGAAATTCTGGCTTCGCGGTATTCAATTTGCGGCAGGCGACATCGATGTAACAGGACTAAAACCATAATTCAATCTAGCGACACGTCCCCCTATTCCGCTTTGCAGGGGCAGAACACATGAAAAAACACATCCATTTCCTTCTCGTAAGCGCAACCCTGTGGCTCGGCACCGGTCTGCCGGCGGTGGCGGCCGCGCTCCCGGCCACTGAACCGGCAAAGCTCCCGGCCAAACCCAACATCGTGATCATCCTGGTGGATGACATGGCCTTTTCGGACCTCGGCTGCTATGGTAGTGAGATAAAAACGCCTAATATTGACCGGCTCGCTGCCAACGGCATGAAGTTTTCCCAGATGTATAACACGGCCAAGTGTTATCCTTCACGTGCCTGTTTGCAGACCGGGGTTTATTATCAACGGACAGATAATGCAGAATTTCCGAACACCGCTACGTTGGGTGAAGTGCTTCGACCCGAAGGCTACCACACCTGGTGGACTGGCAAGCATCACGGGAGATTCAATCCGGTGACCCGCGGTTATGATCACTTCTATGGCTTTCTTGGTGGCGGAGAAGATAAATTCAACCCTTGGGGGGTGACTATTCCTGGTCAACCGGCGCCCAACGGCAAGGCCAAGGAGGCCGAGAAGAAGGGCAAGAAGGGCGGCGGCAAGATTAAACCGTGGTATGACGATTTAAAACCGGTCACCCCCTGGCAAACGGTGAAATATACTACCGATGGGTATACCGATAAGGCCTTGCAGTGGCTGGATGAATCCAAAAAAGACGATAAGCCGTTCCTGCTTTATGTAGCCTACACGGCGCCCCACTACCCGCTACAAGCGTGGCCGCAGGATATCGCCAAATACAAGGGTATCTATGATGCCGGCTATGCCGCCGTGCGCGCGGCACGCTACCAGCGTCAGATTGAACTGGGCCTGGTCGATCCGAAAACCGCCCCCCTGCCGCCGGTTGAACAAAAGGGAAAGAAATCTAAAGACGACGAATCTGTCGATTTTAAGGTGGAGGCAAAGAAGATGGAAATCTATGCCGCGATGGTTGATAACGTGGATCAAAACGTTGGGCGCTTAGTCAAGAAACTGGAGGAGCTGGGGAAGCTCGACAACACCCTCATTATGTTCCTGTCCGATAACGGCGGTTGCGCGGAGCATCCTAAGGAGGGTCCTGTAAAACCCGGCGTGGAGATGGGCAGCGTAGGGACTTTTCTTTCCTACGGTAGAGAATGGGCGACGGCGAGTAACACCCCCTTGCGCAAATGGAAGACCGACAGTTTTGAGGGAGGCATTGGCACTCCCCTCGTGGTGCAATGGCCCGCAGGCTTAAAGCCGCAGACTGGCTGGTACCGCGAACCAGCTCACCTCATTGATCTTATGCCCACGGTCGCCGCCGTCAGCGGGGCCAAATATCCGGGTGAATCGAAGCAGGCGAACATTCATCCGATGGATGGCGTGAGCCTGTTGCCCGCATTCCAAGGCCAGTCGCTCGCCCGCCCGAACCCCCTGTTTTTTCAGTTCAACAATGGCTCCGCGATGAACGATGGAAAATGGAAAATCGTACGCACCGGCAATACTGCGCCTTGGGAGTTGTATGACATGGCTGCTGATCGCACGGAAACGCACGACCTGGCGGCGAAACGCCCCGACTTGGTTCAGAAGCTGGATGCTCAGTGGAAGGCTTGGTGGAAGGATTGCACTGGCAAAGAGTGGACGGGCAAGGCTCCAACGGAGGAGAAGGATGAGTGACCGGAGCGAAGGCTACCGATCGCTGGAAAGAAATCGTTGATATGAAAGGGATCGTTAATATGAAAAACACAATTTTACGTTTAGCAGGGGCTTTCCTGTTCAGCGCGTCTGTGCAGGCGGCAACGGTATCGGATCATGCCGGTCTGAAACTGGAGATGGGGGACAACGGGATCATTACCTCGGTCGAAATGAGCGGGAACAAACTGCCGAACGGGACGGAGGGCGGCTTCTATCTGCGGGAACCGAATAGTACCAAAAAAGTTTCCCTGACTGGAAGCGCCGTTGCCAAAGACGGCAAACTCCACCTGACACTGACGAGCCCGCTCCAGGCCAAGGTGCAGGCGGTGATTACCGAGGGGCAGGGTTTTATCGAGGTGGCTGGCGTGCTGGAAGATCTCACTGGCAAGGATCGCGGCTTGTGGCTGGGCTTCAATCTGCCGGTGAACACCACAGGCTGGAAATGGGGTAAAACACTTAGCATTCATCCCGTCATTACAAAAACAGAGCCTGGCTACGGAAACGTAGGCCATGAAAGCAATAATAATATGGTGCCAATTCCCTCCGTATGGAACGATAAAGGGGGACTTGCGCTGTGCATCCCTCCGTCGGATCCATGTGTCTTCGAGGTGAGTGCTGATGCCGAGGGTCTCCGGATTCAAATGGCTTATGGACTTTCGAAGGAGACGGCCAAATTTCCGTCGAAAGCTCATTTTAAATTTCGCATCTACTCTATCGACGGCACCTGGGGCTTCCGCGATGCCCTAGCTAAATATTATGACTGGTATCCCGATTACTATCACATCGACCCGAAGGTCATGACTTTTCTTGCTCATCACCATGACTGGATCAACATGAATTATGTGAAAGAGGATATTAAAACCGACCGCCAGATCGATCCCAACTTTAAAGAGTATTTGGCTTACACCAAAACCTCAGCGCGAATCCAAGGATTAAAGGATGCAAAAGACCTCAAGTCGAATGAGCAGTTTCTGAATGCCATTACCAAGACTGACACGATTCAGCATTACGAAAAAAAGGGTGCCGCAAACTCTCCGCTGCTGATTGAGGGGCGCGCCGCCCTGATCAACAGTATCTGTTACAACCCGGACGGATCGTTCGGCGTTTTTAAGTCATCGGATGGCGGCGTTGATTTTCCTCACAACTGCGATCCCGATTTATTTGCGGACAAAGCTCCACATGCTCCGGTGTTTGCCGATATGTATCTGCGCAAGGCCGAGGATCTACGGAAAGTGGGCAACTTTGTCGGCATTCACTGGGATCGCCTCGGGGGTTGGAGCAATTTTCTCAACTACCGTCGTGAGCATTTTGCGTATGTAGACCATCCCCTCACCTTCGATCAGGCAGGGCGCGTCTGTATCCAAACGCAGTTTTCGAATTACGAGTTGTTTGACGCCTACCGCTTGCTGCTTAAGCAGGGAGGGCTGTTTCATGAAGCGGCGGGGATGAAGGATTTCAGCTGGAGTAAAATTCCAAATAAGCCAGCGGGGCAGGAGCGCACTGGGATGTTTTT
>JBAXCC010000019.1:0-22042 GCA_037141675.1 bacterium
CGCGGGTATATCGGGCGTTCGATGCCGAGGTTGAACAAATTGATGCCGTATGTGATTTCATGACAGGCGAGGGGGTAACAGTCACAGCCTTCAAATCAGAAATTGATCAGATGAAACAACAAGCGGGCACAGAACGGAAAAAGGGTAAGGCGGCCATGGATGCGTTTGGTGTGAAGCTTGCGAGTTTGCGTCGCCGGATTCTGCTGGCGCATCCTGCGCTCCAGTTCAGCGATCTCCTGGTCGATATCCGCTATGTAACGGCTTACGGTCACAACGTCGATCAGTATTTGGGGCGTAATAATATGACCGCTCCAGGATTACTCGTCCTCGAAGCGTGGAAGCAGGATAAGCCCCGGGAGCGCTGGTTGACGCGCGACGCATTGCCCCCAGGATGTACGCAGCATCCAGATTTGTCGTATGACGGCAAGCGCGTGATCTTCGGCTTTTGCGATCATACAGAAAAGGATGTTCAAAGGCGGCGTTTCTTGGTGTATGAGGCAAAGGTGGATGGCTCTGGCATTCGGCAAGTCACAGGTACGACCGCTGATCCCTGGGAGAAGACGCGGCGCGATAATAACTTCACTGTGATGATAGAGGATTTTGATCCTCATTATCTGCCGGATGGCGATTTTGTCTTCACCTCGACCCGCAGTCAGGATATTGCGCGTTGCCATGCCGGGCGCAATGCGCCGGCCTTCCTCATTCATCGTGGCAATTTGGCAGGCAACGATATCCGCACTCTGAGCTGGGGCGAAGCGAATGAGCTTGACCCAGCGGTGCTGAATGACGGACGAATCATCTATAATCGCTGGGAATATGTCAATCGGCACGACTGCCTGTTCCATAAGTTGTGGACCATGAAGCCGGACGGTACTGGTGCAGCAAATTATTATGGAAATCTTACCACATCTCCGCAGTCCATTGCGGAACCGCGTCCAATCCCCAACAGCACCAAGGTGATGGCCACAGCAACGGCGCATCACTCCTATACCGCAGGATGCATCATTCTGGTGGATACACAGAAGGGGCTCGAAGGCCCTGCACCCATCACGCGCCTGACACCAGACATCAAATATCCGGAAGCCGAGGGATGGGAGACGGACACCTATATGGCTCCTTACCCCTTGTCGGAAAAACTTTTCTTTGCCTCATGGGCGAAGGGGCCGCACCAGCATAATCCAGATCGGCAATATGCGCTCTATCTTGTCTTTTATCACAACGGCAAAGCCTATCGTGAAAAGATCTATACGCCTGCCGAGAAGGCATCGTGCTTTACATCGTTACCCATCCAGCCTCGGCCTGTTCCCCCTGTGTTGCCGTCTTTGCTTCGCACGGAGGCCTCCTCTCGCACAGGAGTCTTTTATATTCAGAACGTTTATGAAAGCATGCACGCCATCCCCACGGGGAGCGTTAAATATATCCGCATTAATTCGCTCTTCAATCAGCCGACTCCGCGTGTGCCGCATCGTGGCTGGGTCATGGATGAAGTGGCTAAGGGTGTGATCGGAACGGTGCCTGTAAATGCAGATGGTTCCACTGCATTTGAAATCCCCTCACGGACCCCTGTGCAGCTTCAACTCCTGGATGAGAATAAAATGTGCGTCATGAATATGCGATCATTTGTCTATTTGCAGGATGGTGAGCGTGCGAGTTGCGTAGGGTGTCATGATGATCGCATGAAGTCGCCATCTCCAGTCAATTACGCGGGTCTAAAGCCCTTCATCCCGAAACCGATTCCCGGGCCAGACGCGAAGAAGGGATTTAATTATGTTGCCAGTGTCCAGCCGGTCTGGGACCGCTATTGCATTCGTTGCCACGGACTTGAGAAGACAGAAGGCAAAGTTGATCTTACCGGGGCTTATTTTGATCGGGAGACGGAGCGCTATCCAAACGGCAAGGTGCGGATGAGCCGTTCGTATGAAACTTTTGTCACTAATCCACACTACTACAAAATGATGGACCGTAATTGCGAGACGCCCTCCTCTATGCCGAAAGACTATCTCTCCCATGCCTGCGGCTTGCCAGCTTGGTTGCTCAAACATGGGAAGGCTCGGGAAGCTAATCTGGATCCGCTGAGTTGGGAACGGGTGATCACGTGGCTCGACGTCAATGTGCAGATGTATGGCAATTACAGCTTTAACCGCCCCGAAGATCGTGTGCCCGATCCGGCAGGCGAGAAGGCACTGCGTGACTATGTGAAGAGCACACTGGGCGAGGCAGTCGCAAAGCAACCTTTTGAGACGCTGGTCAACAATGGATGCATCGAGGAGAGTCGCGTGTTAAAAGCGCCTCTGGCTCTCTCAGCCGGCGGGTGGGGGCAGATCGAGAAATGGAAGTCGATCTCGGATGAAGGCTACAAGACTATGCGTGCAAAGGTAGAGGCGTCCCTGAAGCCACTTGCAACGCACGACCATGAAGGAACCTGCGGTGGCGGCAAGGATCATTGCCGCTGCTCGTCGTGCAGGGTGCGATCGGTTGAAGAGGAGTTTATACGGAAGCCGCCCTCCGTGATGTTTTAAGCCGCCCTCTTTGTTCCCAAAAATCGCTAGAAAAAGAGTAGACCGTTAGCCGTTTCGTTTGCGGAAGTGCCCATAAATGTGCTACTATTTTTAACCATTTTCTGAAGCACAAGGGAAAGACGATTATGAAAGTACCCATTAGCTGGTTGAATGAATATGTTGACGTATCGGATTTGTCGGTCAAGGAGTTGTCTGATAAGCTGACCTTTTCAGGCGTTGAAGTGGAGGGCATCGAGGAAGTCGGCGCCGTGCTGGATGACAACTTTGTGGTGGCTGATATTTTGACCTGCGACAAGCATCCGAATTCTGATCACCTGCATATATGCAGCGTCTCAGACGGGGCACAGACCTTACAGATTGTCTGCGGCGCACCCAATGCCGCTGCCGGACTCAAAGTGCCGCTTGCAAAAGTTGGCGCTGTTGTGCCGGAAGGCGGCTTCAAGATCAAGCAGGCAAAGCTGCGTGGCGTGGAATCATTCGGTATGCTCTGTTCACAGCGCGAGCTGAAGCTGTCCTCTGACCATGGCGGACTGATGGTGTTGGATCCTGCCCTGAAAACGGGGACGCCGATGCGGGACGTGCTGCCGAAGCCGGATGTGGTTCTGGATCTCGAAATTACATGGAATCGTCCCGACTGTCTCTCCATTATTGGTATTGCCCGCGAATTTGCAGCGCTGCTGAAGCGTCCGCTCAAGATGCCAGCAATCGATTTTGTCGAAACGAATGAACCTGTCGAAAAGTTTGCGAAGGTCATCGTCAAGGACAGCGTCAAGTGTCCGCGCTACACAGCTCGCGTGATGACAGCCGTGAAAGATGGGCCGTCTCCCGATTGGATGAAACGCCGACTGGAACTCTGTGGCGTGCGCGCCATCAGCCTGACCGTTGATGTGACCAACTATGTGATGCTCGAATACGGTCAGCCGCTGCACGCATTTGATTATCGCAAGCTTGCAGAAAATACGATTGTCGTGCGTTGTGCGGAACAGGGCGAGAAGATGAAGACTCTGGATGGCCTAGAGCGCACACTCGACAGCACGATGCTCGTGATCGCTGATGCCAAGACGCCGAATGCCGTAGCCGGCGTGATGGGCGGGGCGGAGAGCGAAATTGCTCTTGGTACGGAATGTGTGCTCCTAGAGAGCGCCTTGTTTGACTGCGCGTCAACCAAGTGGACCTCGACGAAGCTTGGGATGTCCAGCGAGTCATCTCGCCGCTTTGAGCGTGGTGTAGATCTCGACCTTGCCGACCTTGCTAGCCGTCGTGCAACGCACTTGCTGGCTAAATATGGAGAGGCTAAAGTTGCCAAGGGCATTATTGATGTTGATGCGCGTAACTTCAAGCATGGCGAGGTGGCCTTGCGTTTCAAGCGCGCCAAGGACGTGATTGGCGTAGAGCTTACACATGAAGAGATGATTGATATTCTGACGTCGCTTGGCCTAAGCGTGGTTTCGAAAGATGCGGAAAAGGCGATCTTTCAGATCCCGTCGTGGCGTTTGGATCTGACGCTTGAAGCGGACCTGATTGAAGAGATTGCGCGCATGCATGGTCTCGACTCTATTCCTGACCGCATGCCCAATTCGACTGCGGTCTCAACGCTGAACGATCGTCCATTCTACCTTCGTGCAAACTGTCGCACCGCATTGCTGGGTATGGGTTTTTCGGAAGGCATGCACTATAGCTTCCTCTCTGCGCAGGAGCTTGACATGTTCGATAAGCGCAACGCCAAACAGCGTGCCGTCATCCCGAATCCGGTCAGCGCAGACTTTGGCGTGTTACGCGATTCTCTTCTGCCGCAATTGGTTGCCTCGCTGGGGCGTAACGCCTCGCGTCAGGTGGAGAAGGCCGGACTCTTTGAAATGGGCCGCGTCTTTTTCCTGGGTGAAGATGGACAGCCTCAGGAAGAGGAGCGCGTCTCGATCGGATTGATGGGGCCGTTCGGCCGTTCATCCATTGACAGCCGTCGTGCCGTCACCAACGAAGAGGCGCTGCTCTGGCTCAAGGGTGCAATTGAGAATCTGAGTGCGGTCATGCATGCGGGCACGCTCGACTTTACGCCCGTCGCTCATCCGGGAATGGACGCTGGCACGGCGCTGGAAATTTCATTAAACAAGAGCGTGATTGGTTTGATGGGTGCGGTCTCTGTCGGGTTGCGTCATCAATGGCGCATGACCACGGCGATGGTCGTTGCCGAACTCAAACTAGCGCCCTTGCTGGCAGGTGTCGCCGCTGGCGGAGCCGTCAAGCCGGTCCCACAATTCCCGGCGGTGCGTCGCGATATCGCCTTTGTGGCGGATGCCACGCTTGCGCACGTGGACGTTATCAAGACCATCAAGAAAGCCGGACCTGCGGAGTTGACCGATGTTGCTCTCTTTGACATCTTCCAATCGAAGGAAATGGCAAAGCAAGGCAAACGCAGTCTTGCATATTCGCTTGAATTCCGTTCGCCGGACAAGACACTCACAGATGAAGTTGTCAATGCCGCCTTTACGAAGATCATCAGCGCGCTGAAGAGCGAGTTGAAGGTCGAGGTTCGCGAAGGATAACCGAGGACCCTCGAGGATGAACATCCTGTCCGACATCTCCCTTTTTCTGCCTGCCATTCCTTATCCGGACTGGTTGCGCTGGAAGGTGAGCGAGATGCAGGGTATTTGCTTGCCCTCTATGGAGGAACGGCTCCTCTTTGTTCACGCCTTGGCGGAACAGAATGTGACTGAACAAACGGGCAGCCCTTTTGGCGCAGCCGTCTTCCATAGTCGGACACACGAGTTGATAGGTGTCGGCATCAATCAGGTAGTCCAGGCTGGCCAGAGTTTCGCCCACGCGGAGATGATGGCGCTTGCCAACGCGCATGATCGGCTGCAGGTGGCGGAGCTGACGGACTATGAACTGGTCTCCAGTTGCGAGCCTTGCGTCATGTGCACGGGCGGCTTTCTATGGAGCAAAGCCCGCACCTTGATTTACGGGGAACCTGGTACAACGGCGCGGAGTATCGGGTTCGACGAAGGCGACAAGCCAGCAAACTGGGAGGAGCAGTTACGCCAGCGGGGGCTTCAGGTTCTCGGTCCCTTCCCCTCTGAACAAGGCAAACGCCCCTTCGCCCTCTACAAAGCCAGCCAAGGTAAAATCTACTGAGCGGGCTTTTATCGGAATTTCTACTCCGTGATCTCCAGCGTCACAGGCCCGATGAGGCCTGATTTGTTTGGCCGGCGATAGCGGGTTGGGATGGTTCTGTAGTGATTATCCATGGCACTATACACCAACACGTTGATCTTGTTTTTGGCACCCGTTTTTACGAGAGACGTTATATCGAATGTCCAAGGCTGCATGATACGAATGCCTGCGGGTTTGTCGTTCACTAAGACCTCTGCTGTTGAGCTCACATCTCCGAGATTCAGCACCACCTTTTTGGCTGCCGGCACATCGATTTCCTTACGATACCAAGCACCTCCCGAGTAACAACTGAGCCCGTCATTCAGAGACCAATCGCCGAGGTCGAAGCGTCCTTCTCCGCAGGTCAGGCGGACATATTCAGGCAAGGTTGCTCCAGCATAAGCACCGTGATTTTGCTTGACGGTGAGGGTCACAAGCTGCGGCGTTGCACTCGGTTTTTCCAAGGTAAAGAGCTGGCTCGTTTCCGCACGCCATTTCTCGCTATTCACCTTCTGTTTTTTGCCTTCTATCTTTGCTTCGCCTACTTGGACCTCAACCGTGCCTTGCGCATCATCAATGAGTAAGGTACGAAGATTTGGTGGCGATATGAAGGTGTAGATGCCAACCGGGTTTGGGTTTTCCGGATAGAGGTCGAAGGGCAGGATGTCCTTGTTTTTCCACCAGCTCATGGCCAGAGGTTTTTCTTCGTAAATTGGACGTCCTTTTGTGTCCACCTTTGCATTTGGAACGGTGAAATCAAGAAGTTTAGGTGGTCCCATGGGGTGGTTATACCACATGCTTTCTTTAAAGGAAGAAATGACCCTGGCGGGCTGTGAACCCTGCTCATTTGTTTGGGAAACAGTCCACGTTGCGTCTGAGGCAACAGCAGGTTGGCCATCGCAATAGAGTTCCGCGATTGTTGCTCCATCGCCTGCACGATTTGTAGCTTCAACGACGATTTCGTTTTGCCCCTTCTTGAGTTGCTTGAGCACGTCGTGGGAATCCACAACAGTCCATGTTGTTCGGAGTCCGACTTTCAGGCTGTTGAGAGAAACTCCATTTACGAACAAGGTATAGCTATCATCCGCTGTGACACGGATGTTTGCTTTATTAGGTAGAACGTCGAGCGAAAAGATCTTTCGCATCTTGAACGTTCCCGTTGCCTCTTTAGGATGCCAGATCCAATTGGCTTTTCCGCTGAAAGTGTCCAATGACGCACTACGGGTCGGCTTCTTCGTTGTCATGACGATATAGCCGCGACCTGCTTTAGGATAGCGGGCCAGCAAGGTGTTTGCACCTGGCTTGAGGGTTACGGCCGTACCCTCTGTAACCAGCTGGGCGTTTACCCAGATAGCATCTGGCTTCAAGGCACCGCCAACGTCTGGATAGGCGACGGTCTGCTTCTCAACAGGAACAGTTGTCCAGACATAATACATCGGGCCTGCATCTTCCGTAGTATAGAGGGTTTCGTTTTTTCCGCCGGAGGGTTTCCCCAGACAGAGGAACTCATCAGTGACGACACCTTTGAGGCCGTGATAGCCTTGATGCCCAGGATCGCCTTTTTTGCCCCACCGCCACGAAAATTCATAAGGTTTCCAGGTATAGCTTTTGCCATTAAAGAATAGGGGGTTCTTAGGCTGGATCGATGTGAGTTTCAAAAGGTCATCATTTTGGAAGTCCTTGGGCAAGGGGCCCAGCACCCACATCTTCGGACCGAAGCCAGCTTCTGTTTCTACAGGCTTTGATTCTTGTTTTACGGCTTCTCCTGTTTGGTAGTGATAAATTCTTGCTTCCGCACCGATGAACGTATCTGTTGCCGGCCAATGGAAATCGCCAAAGCGGTTATCGAGCGCAGGTTTAATTTCAAAACCCCAGTCTTTGCTGTCGATGGCAATAGATTTGGAAATTTCCGTTTTCTTGTTGGCGGTGTCCTGCAGGGTTGCCTTGCCTGGCGAGAAAACGATCAGTTGAACAGCTTTTTTGTCGAGCGGCAACTGGAGCGTTGTTTCGGTTTCGGATTGATTGACTACTTCGAGTGTGCTTGTTGTTCCGTCCCACGGATTCCACAGTTCGACTTTCCCTGTTGCGCGGAATGTTGCGGTTGAGTTTTTCGAAGCATCGTAAATCATATAAACATCGCGAGCGCCGATAAGCCGGTGGTTAATAATGCCTTCTCCGGTGTAATCGCGAGGAAATGTTTTTTCGATTACAGCGATAACTTCGTCTGCTTTCTCGACACGCGTTGTCAATTGGTTTACGCATGTGTCAACTTCTGGGTCATTTGAACCAGCTCGGTCTGTTGCAACTGGGACATCGCCGGCAATGATGACCAGCCCGCCCGCCTTTTGGAATTCCACAGCCTTTTGCAGTGTGGACCAGCGTACCGCCTTCATGGACGGCAACACCAATGCGCGATAAATTTCGCCACTGACGTGCAGCGTTTTTCCAATGACTTTTGCACGTGCGAGAGATTCGAAGTCCATGTAATCAAAGTCTATTCCTTTTGCATAGAGCGCATCCCCGGTGCGGAACGCGGTATCAGTGGACTTCCTTCCTGCCGTCCGGTCCACCTCCATTGCGGCTACGGGATACAGGATAGCCACATCTACGCGATGATGACCTTGGCTCATAAGGAAGCTTAAACGTTCCACGCATTTCATAAGAGATTTCATGTGCACCCAGTAGGGCATGTGAAAATGATTGCAAGGAGGTGCCCATTCCCACCAACCGCCTTTTGTTGAATAATAGAGGCCATGGAATGACAGTAAGTTGTATCCACACGTAAAATTGTAAAAGATCGCATCTGCTACGTTCTCGCTGGTTGTTCCCCATCCGCTACTATAGAAACCTTCTAGCCAGACGCGAGGCCGTTGATACAGGTGGGCGATGGAAGAGGCGACTTTTGCTTTTGAGACATTTTTGCCTAAGCCTGGCTGATCGGAGCCGGGGCCTTGATTCCAGCGCTGTGTACGGAAGTAATCACCGAACTCGACCACATCCCTGCCGCGTCCGCCATGGTCGCAGCCGTAAATCATACCCCGCTGTTGATGCCAGTCGAAGACAGGCTTAAAGTAGTTCATCTCCTGAAGGCGGACAAGGACGTCATAATAGTCCAACCGGATTTTGGCTGTACGCGGACCTATGTCTGTGAAGATGGCTGCCAGTTCAGGGACGACATCATACCCCTTCTGTTTTTTGAATTCCTCTGCGACCAGAGCATTCCACATGTTCCCGCTAACACCAAAAACCAGCTCATCGGAAAAGAAGAAGTTGAGGCCCTTGCCGCCCTCCCCGGGATTCTTCTGTTCGAAGACACCGAAGAACATCTCGATCATCCCTTTGCCGGATTTCGGGTTCATGGGGTCGAGTGACATATCATGAGCCCGTGTTTCGATAGTGGAAATCTGCCAGTCCCCTTCAGGAACGTCCCACGAAAGGACCCCGGCGTTTACATATTTGCGCAAGTCAAGGGTCTGCTTGGTTGCGGGGTTAAAACTCGAAACGCTGATGATAGTTGCGCCGATGTCCATCTTAAAGGGAGAACCTTTGGCTGGGCGTGTCGCGTGGGCGAGCGTGTATCCTGTCACGTCAGGATATTTTGCGAGGATGTCGTCCACATACCAGCCCTGGCCGAAGCCGAGGGTGTAATCACTCAAGCTGATCGACATGCCTCGCTTCTTTGATTCTTTCAGGAACCATTTAGTGAGGTCCCACCACTCATCGGAAAACAATGCGGGATCGCTTGGGAAGGTGAATCCCCAGGATTTTCCACCCTTGTCATTATGGGCATAGTTAATTTGGAGGCTGGAGGTTGAATGGTCCTTGAGTTGATCCATTTGCCATGACAGGCGATCCTTTGTCAGTTTGTCACCGAGCCACCAATAGAAGGGTACGTTTCCAAATCCTTTGGGAGGGGTTAAGAAGTCAGGTAAGGCGTCGTAAGTGGGTTGGCGGTTTGCCTGTCCGACAGCCCAAGAGGGTGGGGGGATTGCCTTTGCCGGATCTGCAAAGTCCAAATCTGTTTGCGCTAGCAACTGTGTGGCTGCGATGAAGGCAAGAATAGAGACGATGGTTTGGTTATTACGAATCATGATGACCAGTCCTTCTTAAGGATAATTTTAAAAAAGAAAAGTATGCCATAATGCATATAATAAAGTAAAAGAGTATTATTTATAATGAGATAAATGATACACCATAATCTCAAAGATATATAATTTGAGATTATGGTTGTTTGTTTCAGGAAAAGGGCATATACTCGTGGTGTTTTGTAACTCAGAGAGCAGGGTATGGGGCGAAAAGAAATAATGTATTCACCTAATCCGCTGGGGAGTCATGCGAAGCATCTCCAAGGGGGTGTCGCGTTACTTTTTCTGGTGGCTCTTCTTTTCGCCGGAATCGGCTGTGGCATCTATCTGCTGAGCCACTATATCAGCTCGGCCCTCCTGCAAAAACGTCAGCAGAAGCGTCTGGCGGACCTTCGCCAGCAAGCCGAACAGCGTCGGCGTATTCGAAAAGCACGTTCGCTGAATCCTCCCCCGTCCCCTGAAGAACTTCTTGCGCAATGGCATAAAACACACGGCTCTGTCGAAGAGATGTTGAGATTCGGCGCAATGCTTCTCGATCTCGAGCCAGTAGTCGATAATGGTCTCGTCATTGATCATGAGGATGGATCAGGGCGCATTCGGGGTCGCAAACCAGGCATCAAGGGTTGGCTGGCCGACCATTGTCCCCAGATCGGCTATAAAACAGCTATGCGCTATAAATCGATCGCACAAAAAGCGCGTGAGATCGCTGGGCTCGACGCCCCTATCCCCGCAATGTGGGCGCTTTCCTCAGAATCTGTTCATAATCCGCAACGAGAGTCACGCGTCAAAATGGCGTCGAACGCCGACTGTTCACTTGCAAAAGCGCAAAAAAAACTAGCGCACGTATTGCAGGGCTGTGGCTGCGTGCAACATGTGCAGAGCACCCTTTCGCGCCAACTCGGTGCCCGGACGTATGTGTTGGCGCACCCTCGTAAATCACGGCGGATGGGACGGTTCACGCAGCCCGCGCGTGTTCATCCCAAAGCTCATCTTTTTCGTTTACGTTCGCAAACGCATAAGTTGTTTGCGGCAATCCCTCTTCGTGAACAAAAGTCGTTCATAGAAGAACTTGCTTCACTTAGTCACTCATTGAAGGAGAATGATGGACATGGACATCCCGGTAACAACAGCCCTACGCGCCCTGCGCGACGCACACGCAGTCTTTGAACCTATAACCTACAACTATGCAGATCATGGCGGGACCGCTCGCGCGGCAAAGGAGCTGGGCATTTCTGAGCACGCAACCGTGAAGACCATTATCATGGAGACAGACGGCAAGAAGCCCTTTATTATATTAATGCATGGCGATTGCGAAATTTCAACAAAGCAACTTGCGCGGCATATGGGCGTGAAGTCTGTTTCGCCTTGTACCCCTGATATTGCCACTCGTCATACAGGGTATATGGTGGGCGGAACCAGCCCTTTTGGACTGCGAAAGCAGCTCCCTGTGTTTGCTGAAGCAACCTTGTTTGATCTGGCGGAGCTCTATATCAATGGGGGCAGGCGCGGGTTACTGGTGAAAATTTCTCCCACTGTATTAGAACAACTCCTAAAGCCCGTGCGCGTTCATGTGGCGAACGCAGGGACATAAAAGAGGTTGCCTTTTGCCTGCCCCATTTTAGACTTTCACTATAGCCCTCGTTCGAGTAAACTAATGAACATGAATGATATTCCTCCGAAACATACCCCCGATGCCGCAAGCGGCAATCTAGTTGCCATGTATCAAGCCTCTGGTTCGAATACTGAGTCCTTCCCGGTCTTGAAAGCATTCCAAGAGTACATTGACGCGGAACGTGCGCAGGCCCGCAAACGCGTGATGATCCTGTCGATTTCCTTCTCAATCGTGCTGTGTGCGGTTGTTCTTCTCTTTCTGAGTATGGGGGTCTATCTGTTAAAGGATATGTCGGCGCTCCAAACAAAGCTGGTTGACGCTGCTTTGTCACAACGAAATGTGCCCGCGCCGGTTATCACAGTTACAGCGCCACCTGTCGCGCCGCAGCCCGCGCCAGCACCTATTGTTCAAGCGCAACCCGTCGCCCCAGTTGCATCGTCAGCGTCTGAAGAGCTTCGCGAAGTCTCAAAAGCACTTGCAGATTTGAAGGCTGATATTGAAAAGAAAAAGAATCAAGAGGCGCAAGAGGTTGCTTTGGTTGCACAAAAAAAGGCTGCAGACCAGTCGGTTGAACTCCAGAAGCTGCAAAATGAGATAGGATCGATTAAAAAAGAAAATCAGATGCTGAAGGAGACCTTTGTCACGCAACGCAAGGTGACGCAGCAGCAGAAATCAGTACCCGGCACACGTCCTGCGGGTACTGTCGCCAAAAGCGAGCCTGTTAAAACGCCTGAGACCGCGAAAAAGGTGGAGACGGAACCACCCCCTGCTGTTGTTGCATCCACAGAGAAGAAGGGCATCGCTCCTTCTCCTGTCACGGATGAAGCTCGTTACCCTGTCGCAACGAAAGAGCCGCCTGTAACGCCTGATGGTGTCAAGGCTCAGGATCCCCAGAAGGGTATGATGGCGACATCGATTCCGCTGAAGACAAAGAATATGGGGACGGTGGCTTGGCGGGTTGTCATCCCTGATTAATCGTTGCGGTTATGCCAAAACAAGTCTTATTTGTCTGTACTGGAAATACCTGCCGCAGTCCTATGGCGGAAGTTTTGTTGCGCGCAGCGTTACCGCCTGACTCGGATTGGGTTGTAGTCTCTGCAGGAACGTCAGCAGATCCAGGGTCGAAAGCTTCAGAATTTTCGCGTATCGCTATCGCGGAATGCGGCTTGAACTTGGAGAATCATCGTAGCCAGCTCGTAACCCAGGAATTGGTCGATGCATCGATGGTCATTGTAGCCATGACGAATCGTCATGTTGAAAAGCTTTTGCAACGTGTTCCCAGTGCTCGCGATCGTATCTATTTGATGAGCTCCTTTGATGCAAAGGCGCCGACAAGTAGTGACGTGTTTGATCCATATTGCGGAACATTAGCGGAATATCGCTCGTGTTGCGATATGATACAACAGGCTATGCCGGGACTGATACACTTTCTGACACATCAGAGCGAATAAGGTGATAAAGAAGGAGAAAAAGTATGATTATTGACACACTTGAAAACGTAGGACGCTATGAATGCTTGCATACACGTTTTAAAGCGGCGTTCCACTTTTTGAAAAACACGAATCTCGCGGCATTGCCGGAGGGGCGTTTTGAGATCGATGGAGATCGTTTGTTTGTATTGACTCAAACCTATCAGACGAAGCCGTTGGAAGGTGGCAAGCTGGAGGCGCATCGGAAGTACATCGATATCCAGTTTGTCGTCTCAGGTGAGGAATATATCGGTTATGCTCCTCTTGCCGACCAGAAGCCGGTCGAGCCTTTCAAGACTGAGAAAGATATTGGCTTCTACCATGGCGACGCCAGCCTTACTAAAATCTCAGCCGGCATGTTCGCGATTTTTTATCCGAATGATGCGCATCTGCCCAGTCGCTATCTGCAGGCGGCGGGACCCGTGAAAAAAATCGTGATCAAAGTCGCCTGCGTTTAATGAATCGTCACACGGGTTATGGTCTATGAAAACAGCTTATACGACACTTCAAAAAGCATTGCTGACAACAGGACGTTATGAGACACCGATGGAAGCTCGTCCTAAGCGTATTGCTAAGAAGAGCGCCTGGCTTGGCTTACGTTGTTCAAAAGCTGTTTGTTGGGATGCCCTTGTACAGTGTGCTTGGAGACGAATCTTTGGCAAGTTTGATCATAACGCATGGGCTGATTCGTGCATGTCCGCTGTCAATTTTGCGGAAGGCCTCGGTGCAACAATCACCTTTGAAGGCTTTGAACACCGCGCCGCCTATAAAGGGCCAGTGGTGTATGTGTCGAACCATATGAGCACGATGGAAACGATTATCTATCCTTCTGCATTGAATGCCTTTGATAAGCTGTCGATCATCTTGAAGAAGAGTCTTACTGAAATCCCGGTTATCGGTAAGTCGGCGATTGTTGTTGGCTGTATTGCCGTGTCCCGTACGAATGCGCGCGAAGACCTTGTCACGGTGTTTGAGGAGGGGGCAAAACGCCTTCAAAGTGGCATGTCTGTGCTTATATTTCCACAAGGAACGCGACAATCGGTGTTTGAGGCACGTCGCTTTAACTCGCTCGGCGCAAAGCTTGCCGAACGTGCAAACGTGCCTCTTGTGGCGATCGCGGCACAGACAGATTTTCTCGAAAACGGAAAGCTTATTAAAGACTTCGGACCAGTCGACCCTTTGAAGCCGATTAGATTTAAAGCGAGTCCCTTATTTATGCCAGAGCTTGGGTCGAAAAAAATGCATGAGCAGAGCGTTGCCTTTATTGAGAATCAGCTTAAGGCCTGGGGTTTGCCCACAGCCTAATAATAACCTGACGTGTCAGCGCTATTTGCTTAGGCCGCTTGCAAACTCAAGCGCGAGCATTGCATAAGATGTGGCCAGCACAGGATCATTCTCCCACCAGCGGTTGTTGTCGTTGACCCAGGAACCGTCCGGTTTCTGAAGCGCGAGCACTTTCTTGATCATCTCTTCGCGCCAACGGATATCGCCTGAAGCTTTCGGTAACGTATCCACAGATGCGGCACTTAATGCGCGAGCCATGATGTTGAAGTAAAAATAGATGCCTTGCTGTCCCTGCCCCGGATGCTCATCGACTGACCAGAATTTCGATGCGTAGTCAAAGGCGCCACGTACGCGCGGATCGCTCTTTTCCAGATTCGCATGAAGCATGGATAACACGCCAGCATACGTCATGCTGCCATACGCACGAAGCATGACGGTTCCGTTTGAATTGGTTGTTGCGCCAGCCTTGGGGTCTTCGGTGTTGTACGCAAATCCTCCCTTGGTCTCCCCGGTCTTGTTCTGCATCTTCTCAACATACTTTAATGCAGCATCCCAGTTCACGTCCGCACGTTTTTCTGTGGCTGGACGAAGGTCTTCGACGGTCTGCGTCCGGCGCATAGCGTCCATGGAAAAGGTCGTATTGTTTAGGTCGGTATAGGTACGCTTGTTGTTTTTGTCGTATCCAAAACCGCCTTGATGTTCATCTGAACCAAAGTGCTGCGAAGATGCAATGTAGGTACGCGCTTTTAGGATATTGGGAGCCAAGTCCTTTCGACCTGTCGCTTGAAGGGCTGTCACACAGATGGAGGTGTTATAGTTCCCGAGTCCGCCGCCTTTCTTGTCGGGCTGATCAACATAGATCCCTCCGTCGGGGTTTTGCTTGCTGGTAATGAAGGCGACTGCCTTATCTGCGCTCCCCTTGCAGGAGGGAATGCCGGCAGATGCCAATGCCCACAACGGAAGTCCTGTCAGTGCAGGCATGCCTGCCTCTGACCACGCCCCATTCTCTTTCTGGCTCTTTTGCAACCAGACGGCACCCTTTGCGACGGAAGCCTTAACCTGTTGCATCAATTCAGGACTGATGGGTTCCGCAATCAAGTAACTCGTTATGCACATGGCCAATGAAAAATGTACTATCCCGGTCTTCATTTTATTCTCCTTATGGTAATTCATCTAACGTCTCCACTGTCAAGAAGGTTCAATTTAATTTTAGTCGCGTAGCGTTCCTGAGGCTAAAGCAGCTCGATATTCGCCAACCGTCCGCCTGATGCCATCAACTAAGGAAATGGTTGGACGCCATCCCAAGCTGCGGATTCGTGTTGTATCACAGAATTTACGAGGTGTGCCATCTGGCATGTTTGTGTCAAACACGAGTTCACCTTTAAATTCAGTGGCCTCTTTGACCAGTTCGGCCAGCTGGCGGATCGAAACTTCCTGGCCGGAGCCCACGTTCACCCAATCCGGCGGATTTTCATGATCCAGCAGGAACAATAAGCCCCGTGCCAAATCCTCAACATGTAGAAATTCACGAAGGGGCATCCCCGTGCCCCATAATGTCACAGCCGGAGCATTCGTAAGCCTGGCTTCTTCAAATCGGCGGATGAGTGCCGGCATCACATGCGAGCGAGTGGGATGGTAGTTGTCTCCAGGGCCGTATAAATTCGTCGGCATGGCCGAATGATAAAGCCGTCCATATTGGCGGCGATAGTATTCGCACATTTTAAGTCCTGCAATTTTCGCCAGCGCATACCCTTCGTTGGTGGGTTCCAGCGGGCCCGTCAACAGGCTTTCCTCAGGAATGGGCTGGGGCGCTAGGCGTGGATAGATGCACGTGCTGCCCAGGAAGAGCAGGCGCGGGACACCCGCCTCATGTGCGGCATGAATGACATTTGCGGACGCCATCAGGTTTTCATATAAGAATGCGCCAATCATGGAGCGGTTGGCCTCGATACCGCCCACACGTGCTGCCGCAAACAGGATACAGTCTGGTTTTTCGCGCTGGATAAATGATCGCGTAGCCGCTTGGTCAGTGAGCTCAAGCTCGTGATGGCTGGCTGTAATGAGGTTTGTGAACCCGCGCGCCTTCAACTCCCGGCAGGCAGCCGAGCCCACCATGCCATTGTGTCCTGCAATATAAATACGGTCAGATGCTTGCACAATCTCTCTCCGCTGATATCTGATTAAAAACCAATTTCATAACCCTTTTTTTCCAGTAGGCGCAGGTCGCCGTCGGTCATGATTTTGACCAGTTTTTCAAAAGTCACTTCAGGTACCCAACCCAGTTGACGCTTGGCTTTGGCCGGATTGCCCAGGAGCTGTTCGACCTCCGCTGGACGGAAATAACGCGGGTCAATCTTGATAACGATATTTCCTGTGTTCGTGTCGACGCCTTCTTCTTCGATGCCTTTTCCTCTCCATTCAATGGTTCGCCCGACATGTGCGAACGATTTTTCAATGAACTCCCGGACAGTATGCATCTCGCCTGTTGCCACGACGTAATCATCGGGTTTCTCCTGTTGCATCATCATCCACATCATCCGCACAAAGTCAGGCGCATATCCCCAGTCACGGTAGGCGTCGAGGTTGCCCATATACATCGTATCCTGCTGGCCACGATGAATTCGTGCCACGGCCATGGTAATCTTGCGCGTCACAAAGGTTTCGCCTCTGCGTGGAGACTCATGATTGAATAAAATGCCGTTGCTGGCGTGGAGTCCGTAAGACTCCCGATAGTTCTTGGTAATCCAAAAGCCGTATTGTTTTGCAACAGCGTAGGGTGAGCGCGGATAGAAGGGGGTGGTCTCGGATTGCGGGACTTCCATCACCTTGCCATATAATTCGGACGTGGACGCCTGATAAAAACGGGCATCAATCTTTGTCTCGCGAATAGCGTCCAGTAAGCGAAGCGTACCTATGCCATCGACGTCTGCCGTATATTCCGGCACTTCAAAGGAGACCTGCACATGGGATTGCGCACCCAGATTATAGATCTCACCGGGGTTGACTTTTTCAATGATGCGGTTCAGGTTGCTTGAGTCCGTGAGGTCCCCATAATGGAGAAAGAGTTTCACGCCGTGCTCGTGGCGGTCCTGGTAAAGATGGTCAATACGGTCTGTATTAAAAGAGCTGGCTCTGCGGATGATGCCATGGACCTCGTACCCTTTGCTGAGCAAGAGTTCAGTCAAATAGGACCCGTCTTGACCTGTAATACCCGTAATTAATGCTTTTTTCATCTGTTTTATTCCTCGAAGACCCTTTTTTATAAAGAGGTGTAAGTATAGCAATTTTATCAGAGGAGTAACGCCCGAAATCACGGAAAGTAAAAAAATCAAAAAAATATATGTTTCGTCCTTGCCTTTAGCAGGGGTTATTCGCTATTATTTTCACTCCTCAAGTTCGAAAGGTTTATTGATTATGAAGAAGGATATTCATCCGAAGTACGAAGAAGCTACGATTTCGTGCGCATGTGGTAATGTGATTACAACGCGTTCCACCAAGAAGGAAATGAGCGTGAACACTTGCTCGGCCTGCCATCCGTATTTTACAGGACAGCAGACCATGGTTGACACGGAAGGCCGTGTTGACTCCTTTATGAAGCGTTATAATATGAAGAAGGCCTAGGCTTTCTTTAGCTGAAACGGGCTGGTTTGACGTAGCGGCATGCCGCAGACGTATTCCGGCCCGTTTTGTTTCATTTTAAGGACATGGGGTTTCCCCCTGGTCGTTTTGGATTGGCCCTGAAGGTTACGTGCTATGCTTGATAAAGCCCATATTGAAAATGTCCTTGCAAAAGTACAGGCCTCAGAGACTGCACTCTCCGATCCTGCTGTGCTCGGGAACCAGAAGGTCTATCGCGAAAAACTCCGCGAACATTCCTCGCTCAAAAAGCTAGAGCATGTGGCGAATATATATTTCCGTCTCTTGTCCGAACTGGAGGGCAATCGCGAGCTTGCGAATGACCCCACCGGAGATCCTGACTTAGTCGCAATGGCGAAGGACGAAATTACGCAGATCGAAGCCAAGTTGCCGGATGCGGAACGCGCGGTTCTTTCAAACTTGTTGCCGGCAGACCCAGCGGATGCCCGGAATGCGATGTTTGAAATCCGTGCCGGAACCGGCGGTGAAGAGGCGGCACTTTTTGCAGCTGTCTTGTTCCGTATGTATTCGAAGTACTGCGACAACAAGGGTTATAAGATCTCTATTATTGATGCAAATGGCACCGAATTAGGCGGTTACAAAGAAATTGTCTTCACCGTCATTGGCGATGGTGCTTATGGACAATTTAAGTTCGAAAGCGGCGGACATCGCGTGCAGCGTGTCCCCGAGACAGAGGCTCAAGGCCGTATCCATACCTCGGCTGCAACGCTGATTGTCTTTCCCGAGGCCGATGAGGAAGACGCTCTCGACATTCCCGAGTGCGATCTGCGGGTTGACATTTTTTGTTCGGGTGGCTGTGGCGGCCAAGGCGTGAATACCACCTATTCGGCCATTCGTATTACCCATCTGCCGACCGGTTTGGTTGCGCAATGTCAGGATGAGCGATCACAGCATCGGAACAAGGATAAGGCCATGGGCGTGCTCAAGGCTCGTATCCTCGATCAGCGCCGCCAGGCAGAAGAGGCTAAACTCGGAAAGACTCGCCTCGACCTGCGTGGTTCCGGCGACCGCAGTCAGCGGATTCGCACCTATAACTTTCCCCAGAACCGCATGACGGATCATCGTATCAACGTGACCCTGTACAGCCTCGACCGCATTGTCGAAGGCGAACTCGGACCCTTGCTGAATGCTCTCCACACGTATGACCTTGACCAGCGCCTCAAAGAAGAACTGGGCGGGGAAAGTGAAAAGTGAAAAGCTAAAAGTTGTTACTTCTTGCTTTCGACTTTTAACTTGCTTCGGTTCTCATCCCTCCCGAAAATGAAGAAAGCTACAAACTATTTTTAGCTTGTAGCTTTTACTTTAAACTTAGGTTGGCGGAGGGGGAGGGATTCGAACCCCCGGTACCTTGCGGCACGCCGGTTTTCAAGACCGGTTCTTTAAACCACTCAGACACCCCTCCGAAGGAAATGAATTATTTTGCTGCCGGCGCTACAGGAGCGGGTGTGGCTGGCATTGCAGGAGCAGGTGTAGCAGCGTTCCCGCCAGAGAAGGGCAATGCGGGCTGCTGTGCTGCTGCAGGGGCAGACCGTACGTTCTCCATGACGGAATCTGCGCCGCTGGAGGTCAAACGTGACAGCACGATGGTGTTCAATAAGAAAGCTGTCCCGAGGATAATGGTGATTTTGACCAGAACATTACCGGTCTGTGCACCGAACAATGCTTCAGCAGTGCCGCCACCAAAACTGACGCCAAGTCCGCCTTCTTTCGGCTTCTGCAACAGGACCACAGCGCCTAACAACAGGCATAAAATGACTTCAATCACATACAAAAAACTAACCAAGGCTTGCATAATATTCTCCGTCTCTCATCTTCCAGTAGGGAAAAAGGTTTTTAAATATATCAAAAACGTCACCTCATCCGCAAGTCCTGCTTTATGTTTTTTTAGGATTCACACAAGAACGCTGTACTTTTTCCCTCTAAAAAGGGTAAAATAATAAACTTTAACATTAAGATTTATGCGAATTATCCTGCAAAGTTTTGCAATCGCACGCGCGACGGTTGTTGAATCCATTCAGCAACCGGTCGCCTTCCTGATTTTTGCGTCTGGGGTCTTGTCAACATTGCTGGTGCCAATCTTTCAGTTTCATCGCTTCAGTGAAGATGGACGACTGGCGCGGGACAGCGGGTTTTCGACCCTGATGGTCTTCGGTCTCGCCTTGGCGGTCACAACCGCCGGCCGGGCTGTCGCCGTGGAGATTGCGCGAGGCACGGCTGCCGCGATTATTGGCAAGCCTGTCGCCCGTTCACTTTTCGTGTTTTCAAAGTGGCTCGGCGTTTGCGGAGTGATCCTGCTGTTTTGGCTCGGTATGACCGCCGCAACGCTCTTGGCGGAACGCGGATCAGCTCATCTGGTTGTCTCTGAACTCTGTGCGCATGCACAGCATGGCCCGGATGATCCCTGTGAGACCAGCGGATATGTTATTGATTCCGTGACGTTGACGCTGGGCATTTGCGGGGTGTTGATCGCCTTGCTTTTCTCCGCATTCCAACAATATGCGAAGCGCAGGCGTTTTGGGATCTGCGCTTTTGTGGGTATCGCAGTCTCGCAGCTCACGGTGGTGGTACTTTGCGGACTCTATGACCGACTGGGCCATCTTCGTTTGGTCATGAAAAACGTGCCAACGTATGTGAGCGACCTTGACTGGCGCATACTCTCCGTATCGGCTCTCGTGTTATTCGCCTTGCTTATTTTTGCGGCTCTGGCGACGGCACTGGCAACGCGTTTGAAGACAGGTGCCGTGCTCGCGGTCTGCGTGTTGGCGCTGCTGATCGGATTGGCGGGCGACCTCTTTGCAGGAAACACCTCGTTATTCTCCGTGCAGGGCTTGCTGTCTGGAATCCTTCCGGATATCCAGCATTTCTGGATGTGCGATGCATTGGCGCAAGGCGGACGGCTCTCCTGGCACTATGTTTCTGAAGCTGGCCTTTATGCTTTGGGCTGTTGTACCTTGTTTATCACGGCAGGATGCCTTTCCTTTGCAAACAGAGATTTAGGATAATGGATGCTATGAATGAGGTTATTCAGATTAAAAACTTGGGAAAGACCTTCAAGGATTTTTGGCGCCGGCCAGTGGTCGAGGCTGTCAAGGACTTGAATCTGACGATCCAACGGGGTGAGGTCGTTGGCTTGCTCGGACCGAACGGTTCAGGCAAAAGTACCACGCTTAAAATGCTGTTGGGGCTTTTGCGTCCGACAACGGGTACCATTGAACTCTTTGACGGACGCGGTCCGGAAGATGTTGCTGTCAAGTCCCGTCTCGGGTATCTGCCCGAAGTGTCCAACCTTCATGAATTTCTGACTCCGCGTGAAACACTGATGTACTATGCCTCGCTCTTTGGCCTGCCGCACGCGGCCGCGAAACGCCGCACCGACGAGTTGCTGGAGATGGTGGGGCTCGTGCATGCTGCGGATCGTGCCGTCGGACGCTTCTCCAAGGGTATGGCGCGTCGGGTCGGTCTGGCGCAGGCGTTGATTAATGCTCCTGAGTTGTTGATCCTCGATGAGCCGACTTCCGGGCTCGACCCCATTGGGTGCCGCGAGGTGAAGGATCTGGTCCGCCTGCTGGCGAAAAGCGGCGTGACCGTGCTGATGACCTCCCACTTGCTGGCCGATGTTGAGGACGTATGTGACCGCGTTGCGATTATGAACAAGGGCGTCTTGTGTGCAAATGGCGCGACGCGTGAACTCCTTCGCAATCCAGAGATTGTCCGTTTCTCCATACCGGGATTGTCAACCGAAGCAGCGGCTGATGTGCGGAGGCAGATCGAGAAACAGGTGGACCGGCCCGTGCATCAAGATTTCCCGGAGATGAGCCTCGAAGCCTACTTCCTCAAGGTTGTTGCCCCGGAATCGAACGGTCAGGCATTCAAGATTGCACCGTTCCTTGAGAAGTGATGTGAAAACACTGCGAAAAATTTTTGGTATCCTGGTGATCTCTTTGCGCGCAGCCCTGCGCGCGAAGACGGTCTTTGCTTTGCTTATGCTTTTGGCGGCGTGTGTAACACTCTTGCCTGCGGTCATTAAGGGCGATGGCACGCCAGAGGGCGACTGCCGCATTTTGGTGATGTATACGATCGGCTTTGCCTTCGCGATCCTCTGTCTGTCGACGCTCTGGGCTGCCTGTGCGTTGTTCGCAGCCGAAATTGACAATCAGAATATTCAACTTTCAGCGGTCAAGCCTGTCCGGCCGCTTGATTTCTGGCTGGGGAAATGGCTGGCGTTGCTTGTTTTGAATGGAATGCTGATTATGGCCGTTTACAGTG
>JBAXCC010000020.1:0-21802 GCA_037141675.1 bacterium
CTGCCGATGTGCGCGACTTCGGATATGCCTATCTCGACGGAACTTTTATTGGAGCCTTTGACCGTCGCCGTCCCAAAGCGACAATCAAGGTTCCAGCGCGTGCAAAGGCCGCGCGCCTTGACATCCTCCTCGAACCCATGGGACGTGTGAACTTCGGCAACGAGATGGCTGATCGCAAAGGCCTTCACGCGCCAGTCCGTCTCGGAGAACAGGAGCTCAAGGGCTGGCAAATCTACAAGCTGCCGCTCATGGATTGTAATACCTTCGCCTATTCGAAAGCTATTCCCGCACCCCAGACATCCCCGACGTTTTATCGCTTCACGCTGACCTGCGATAATCCGGCTGACACCTTCCTGGATATGAGGAATTGGCGCAAGGGCATGGTCTTTGTCAATGGCATCGCCCTGTGCCGTTACTGGTCCATCGGTCCTACGCAAACCGCCTACTTGCCGGGCTGCTGGCTGAAGAAGGGCGAGAATGAGATCATTGTATGGTAGATTGTTGGCACAGATGGAGAGCCTGCTCTCACTGGCTTAAAAACGCCTAATCTGAACGAGATGCGCCCTGAAACAGACTTCAACACGGTCAATCGTCCAAAAACAAAGTGGCTCGCCACAAACACGCCTGCAAAAACCGGCCAATTTCCCAAGGGCAATGTCCCTCAGGAAATCGTGCTCGAGAAGCCTGCTGTCGGCCGCTTTGTCGCTGTTGAATCGCTAAACGCCTGGGACAACAAAGCGTATGCCGCGATTGCCGAGCTTGATTTTTATGACGCCACTAAAAAAACGATCTCGCACGATGGCTGGGTTATTGCACACGTCACCTCCGAAGAGCGCGGATCTGAAGACGGCAGCGCTGAAAACGCAATAGACGGACAGACTGCCAACCTCTGGCATACGGAATGGCAAAAGAAGTCACCGGGCCATCCGCACCGTCTTGTCCTTGACCTCGGCAAGCAGCAGACCATCACAGGCTTCCGTTATGTGCCGCGTCAATCTGAAGGCGGCGGACGCATCAAAGACTATAACTTCTATGTGGGCGACAAACTCATAGAGTAGAACCGCGTGTTGGAATGTTGGAATAGTGGCGGAGAGACGGAATAGCGTCTCTGACAAGCGCGTGCCACTCCCCGAAAGTGATATATTCCAATATTCCACCATTCCAGT
The DNA here is from genome assembly GCA_037141675.1 of bacterium. GTDB lineage: Bacteria > Verrucomicrobiota > Kiritimatiellia > RFP12 > UBA1067 > CAIZQW01. The sequence continues at coordinate 1,167 of JBAXCC010000020.1, forward strand.
ATTCCTCTCAAAAAAGGTTACCATGAAAATTCCGATTCTTGCTTTCGCTCTGCTCACCGGCGTAACAGTCTGTGCGCAGTCCTTTGATTTCAATGCGGGGCAGCAAGGATGGACCTTGTCCTCCTCTGGGACAGGCACCTGGGATCAGCAGAAGGGATGCCTGACCTTATCCAGCACCGGTGGCACAAGCACCGCCTGGCAATCAGCGCCTGCTCTTTTCAAGCCGCTGCACGTCTATCGGATGCGCTTTCAGGTGCGAGGCGAACAGGCGACTGGAACGGTCATGAGCGGAACGCCCTTTGCAAACATTGACGTAACGTCTGTCGGCACAGAGTGGAGGGAAGTATCCAATCTCTTTGTCGCGCCTGAAGGCGTGACTAAAGCACCCATCCGTCTAGGCCAATGGTTCCTGACAGGCAAGCTCTTTTTTGATGACGTACAGGTGACCCCTGTTACGTCCGTATATGCCTGCAAAGGAGATCTAGCGCTCGGCGAAGGAGAGCGCATCGACGGTCATGCATATCTGTTTCATGCGCCCTTAAACACGGAAGCTCGCAATCATAGCCGGCCTCTGAAAGCCGCTACCGCATACTTCAATTCAGACCGCTGGTGCCTGAGTGATGGCACCTGGATTATCTACCAACACCAGTTGCCCAATCGGAAATGGGTCTCTGCTAATCTGAGCGTGAATTGCGGCTATTATGCGGGTGGACAGGCCACCATTGAAGAGTCCTCAGATGGCGCGACATGGAAACGTGTCGGGGTCATCACCCAACTTGGGACTGTAACGGTTTCGCTCACACCCGAGGTCACGTACATCCGCTTGCGCGGTGAAAAAAAATGTTCGCTCCAAATTCATGCTTATGAATTCTCCGGCACTACAACAGGCGAGCCACTTCAACTACTCGGGGCCACGCAATACATGGAGGTCGAAAACAAGAAGCCTGAAATCTCCGTTGATGTCCATGCCATCAGCAGCGTCATTTCCGGCCATTCCCCTGAAGTCGAGCTGGATATCAACACCGCAGTTGCCATGAATACCCAAGCAACATTCACCTTCCAGTCCGCTGATAACAAGCAACCATCAAGACCCAACATTCAGCGTCTCCCCCTCGTGTTGAAATCCGGACAACAACGTATTCGATTACCCTACACTGAGCCAGGATGCGGCACCTGGGAGATGACACTCCAGCTTGGTGATTTCTACACCACAAAAACACACTTCACTGTACCTGATTATTACGATGCCACGTATGGCGAGATGCTGCCGTCCAAGAATTCAGACGTGTCACTCTGGTGCGCCTCATCCGGCTGGAAGGTCCCTAAGCAGCGCGCATTGCCTGGAGCCAAAACACGGAACGTGGAGGTTAAGCTTGCAAAGAATGAATGGGAAGCTACACAAGTTATCATCAAGACGAAAAAGCCACTGACCAACGTGCGCGTGAAAATCGAAGGACTCAGCGAATTAAAGGTCGATATCCTGAGGGTCGGGTATGTGCCTGTTGGCACGCGGACAGATAAAACAAGCGTGCTGACGGATTGGCCGGATCCACTGCTCCCGACAGACAAGCCATTTTCCATTGAAGCTGGTGAGAACCAGCCCCTTTGGATTCGCATCAGAGCACCGAAAGGAATCCGGGCAACCGCATACCGAGGGAATGTGATCATTGAGGCGGATGGCGCTATTTCAGAGCGCGTCCGGATGGATGTGCAGGTCTATGACTTTACATTGCCGGACACCATGACCTGCGAAACAGCCTTTGGCTTTGGCCACCACCAAGTTAAGGATTATCATCGCCTCACCACAAAAGTACAAGAGCAGGAGGTCTATGCAAAATACCTCCAATCCCTCGCACACCACCGTCTCTCCCCCTACAACCCTGATCCGCTGGCTGAGTGGCATGTGCGCTGGGAAGGGTTCCCTCCGTGGAAGGAAACCTTTACAACCGAGAAGGTTGATGGACGCGACACCCTCAAGATTACCGACGTCAGCGAAACCGCCAACACCTCCGCATCTTATCAGGACACCTTCCGTATTTCTGAAAAGGGTTTTCGGATTTCATTCACCTACAAGACGGATAAAGACCAAACTGCGATGTTCACCTTTAATAACCACCGCACAGATGGATCGTGGATCTCAGGACACAATATTGATCAACGCATTCCCGGAAGCACGGAGTGGAAACACTATACGCAAGAGATCACACGTTTCCCCAAAGAGGCCGCATCTTGCGCCTTACGCTTTTGGGGCGCAGGCTATCAGGAGCCGGGCAAACAAACTGGAACGCTCTGGGTCTCTGACCTTTCTGTCATTGATCTTTCCTCCGGCAAGAACCTCATCGCACCCGAAGCGTTTAAGCCTGTCGATGCCAATAGCATTAAGCCTGTCTTTGAATGGACACGCTGGGATGCGGCCATGGAGTTCGCCTTCACCAACTACCATTTCAACACCTTCCGAATGGCTGTCGAAGGACTGGGCGGAGGCACCTTCCAATCCAGAAATGAACCCATGTTCATGGGCTATACGGAAGACAGACCTGAATACCACATCCTCTTAGAAAAATATCTCAAGGGAATTGAATCACATCTTGTTGAAAAGGGCTGGATTGATAACGCCTATATCTACTGGTTCGATGAGCCTGATCCCAAAGATTACGCCTTTGTGATGAACGGATTCAATAAGCTCAAGAAATATGCACCCAGACTCAGACGCATGCTGACAGAGCAGGTTGAGAACGGTTTAACCAATGGTCCGAATCTCTGGTGCCCGCTCACACCTTCATTGCAAACCCCCATGACCGAAGCACGCCGCACAGCAGGTGACCAATTCTGGTGGTATGTCTGCTGCGGACCCAAAGAGCCGTACATAACCGAGTTTATAGATCACCCCGGAACCGAAATGCGTCTCTGGCTCTGGCAGACGTGGAAAGAGCGCGTGACAGGCATCTTGATTTGGGAGACGGTCTACTGGACCAGTTCGGCGGCCTATCCTAACCAACGCCAGAACCCCTATCTTGACCCCATGAGCTGGGTCAGCGACTACGACTTCAAGCCCGGGACCAAGCTACCGTGGGGCAATGGTGACGGACGCTTCCTCTATCCGCCACTTGCTGCAGTAAATACGACAAACAACGCGCCTATTTTTGACAACCCGGTTGACAGCTACCGACTCGAACTCTTGCGAGACGGCATTGAAGACTACGAATATTTTGTCATGCTCCAACGTCTGCTCGCGAAGAAAGGCCCCACCCTTCGCGACTCCAAGCGGAAAGCCTATAAAGAACTCTTGATCGTGCCCTCTGAAATTACCTCCACCATGACGACCTTCACCAAAGACCCGCGCCTCATGGAAGCCCATCGAGACAAACTCGCTCGTGCCATCGAAGATCTTTCGCGTGATTGAGCCGTCAGCAGCAGGCGCGTGCTCTGGCGAGCAAACGCATTCATTCTTCTTGTCCGATAATATTATTTTTGCCATACTTTCTACATTGTTATGGGACTGTCCCATAATCTTATGAGATACCTTCTGGCAAATATAAGGAGAAATACTACATGAAGAAGAGTTTCGCTTTGTCTGTCCTGTTATCATGCCTCATGCTGGTCGGCTGTGTTGACGCTTTAAAGAATATTCAGCTCGATCAAGTGCTAAACATCGGGTCTTCAGCAGGTAGCGGCCTTACCAGTGATGAAATCATTAGAGGCTTGAAGGAAGCGCTTATTGTTGGCGCCGTAAATTCCACTGCCCTTACCTCAAAAACAGATGGTTTTAACCTAAACCCGCTCATCCGTATTCCTTTCCCCCAAGAAGCCATAAAAGTGAAAACGACGGTGGAAAAACTTGGCTCCAAAAGTCTAGTAAAGGATTTTGAGCTATCCATGAACCGCGCCGCAGAGGAAGCCTCTAAAAAAGCCTTGCCCATATTCAAGAATGCTATTCTTAATATGAGCATCAGTGATGGCATTAGTATACTTCGTGGCTCAAACAACGCTGCCACAGAGTACCTAAGGGCCAAGACACAAAATGCTCTGGTTTCTGAGTTTTCTCCTGTGGTTAAAAATGCCGTGGAGACTGTTAATGTGACCAAATACTGGACTCCAATTACATCTGTCTACAACCGAACTACACTGCTGACAGGCGAACCCCTGGTCAATACGAATCTGGATCAGTACATCACCCAGAAAGCGCTGGATGGCCTGTTCTCTCTTATTGCACAGGAAGAGTTAAAAATAAGGGAAAATCCTGCTGCAAGGGCTTCTGATATTCTGAAGAAGGTATTTGGATCAAAATAAGAATTTTGATAATACGTTCAACATTGTTATGGGACTGTCCCATAATCTGATGTTCGGCAAGAAACGGAGGAAATATGGCACTGGTGAAATGTGCAGATTGTGGAAATGAGGTTTCGACATCGGCTGCGTCGTGTCCGAAGTGCGGAGCACCCGGTCCGACCGTTGCCGCGACTCAGTTGCAGATTCAGCAGCAATACCAGCGTCTCAAACCTCATCGTCTTGGAGCAGCCGCCGCAATGTGTCTTGGCATGCTTGGTGTGGTTGGCATAATGACTGACATTCTGCCGGTCGACGGCGATGCGGGCATATTTTACGGCATCGCCGTTCCTGGCTTGCTCATAGGTGGAGCCTTGTGGGCCTTAGTCACGATAGCGCGCATACGTCGGCCGCAATCGTGATGCTGCGTTAAAGGAGGGCACGTGAAAATAGCACTGATCATATCGCTTCTTATCGCCCTCATCGGCATGGTTTCATTCTTAAACACATACAGAGAGATTTCGCGAAGCAAGGTTTGCTGGGGGGTGGTGACGGACTTGCCCGTTTCTTCGGATTCAGATGGGACAACATACGGCGTGACTGCGGAGTTCCTTGCTGACAACAACAAGAAGTACACCTATAATTCATCATGGAAGACAAGCAACCCCGGTTATTCTGTCGGCGATCGCATACGCGTTTATTATAATCCAGACAACCCTACGATCAATGGCATCATGTCCTTTATGGGCGCATACGGATTCGTGTTTATAGTTATCTGCATTTCACTGTTGGTCGCCGCAACGATGTACATTTCTCTCAACAGTTATCAGGTGATTGAATGGATACATCCAAACCATTTTCAACAGTTAGAGATTCAGTCCATGTCTGGCACCAATACTATTCAAAACCCGTAGTCTGCCTGCCAAGACAACAGCAAGGTTTTCAGAAATTGATCTATGAGATCTTTGTGCTCTTTGTGGTTAAAACAAATCAATTTATCGACACCCCCGCCTCTATCCGTTCCATTACTTCCTCCAAATGGCTGACACCAGACTCTTGGGTGGGAGGTTGATGGTAAAGCTCTTTTTGCCGTCATTGATGCACATGCTCGTTGGCTTGTCGTGATTTGCACGGATGAAGAGTCCGTAGGTCCCATTTGGATTTTCAACCGCGATGGCCGTCGTGCTCGTCGGAAGATCACCTGTAAGGTCCACGCGTGTACTGCCTGCATGAATCACCTTTGCAAGGTGGCTGATCAGATAAAAATGGGAGCGGCGTTCCAGCTTTGAATAGGACTGGGAATCAATGTCCACGCACCCAAAGCAATTGTTACATCCACCGGGGCGCTTAGGCGCATGAAGATCATCGAGCATATAATTCCAGACCATGACCGCTTTGCATCCGCGTTGTATCGTGCCGATGGCCACATTCCGGGAAGCCCACATCAGATCGCCCGCAAAATCATAACTCCACTCCCCAATTGCAATCTCAGTGAAGTAGATTCCTTTGGCCGGGTATGCGGCTTGAATCTTTTCCAGTTCCTTAAACTCTCCTCCATACGCATGCCAGGCTGAGCCATCAATATACTGGGCAGCTTCAGGATCGTTATAGATTTTGAGAGGATACTGTTGCTGGTCGTTCATCTTGTCATAGTTGAAATTGTGGTCATACGCCCAGATGCGGGTCTTGAGCCCAGAGGCTTTCAGTTTCGGCCCAAGCGCCTGTTTAATAAAGTCTCTCTGCTCATCCCATCCCATGAAGAGCGACGCTGAATTGCCCCGGTTAAGCGGCTCATTCTGAAGGGTGATCGCCTCAATCTCAACGCCCTGCGACTTCATGGCCTGAATGAACTTTATAAAATAGGTCGCGTAATCTTGATAATAGGCAGGGTTGAGATGTCCGCTTGTCCATTTGTCATGCGGACGCAACTCCTTCAGGTTATTCACCTTCATCCACTTTGGACACGTCCAGGGCGAGGCCAGAATCTTCACGTTAGGATTGATGGCCAAAATCTCTTTCAGCACCGGGATCAGGTCACGCGTCTCATACACAGTCAGGGCAAAGTTTTCAATGCCCGGCTTATCGCAGTAGGAATACTCATCCAAGGAGAAATCTGAACACCCCAGTGTGATACGAACAAAACTCCAGCCCATCCCAAGACGCCGGTCAAAGGTCTCCTGCAGTAACTTTTTTCGTTCGTCAGGCCGCATCCGCAGCAGGTTGTAGCACGAACTGCCGGTCATTGCCGCGCCAAACCCTTCCATCTGCTGAAACCGTTTCTCGCCATTCAGCCGGACTGCAGAAGGGTTATCTCCTGTAGCAAGCGAAAGCGTCTGAGCTTCAAAGAATTTGCTTTTGTCGCCCGTGGTCGTGAAGGTCATGACCTGAGCATGGCTGCAAAAGGCCACACCCATTAGAAAAAGTATTAAGAAATGCATGGGGGTAATATTCCCATATTGGTTACTTTTCGTCAAAACTATTTATGAAATATGCAGGAGCTCGAGCGCAGTTCAGACTTGTTTGCAACTTTCCTATACTTGAAATCAAAGGTTCGAATACTTTTTCGCAAAGAGCGCAAATTGGGTGAAGGACGGAGTGCCGCTCTTTCGCTTGCGCTCATCGCTCCCGTCCGGCGGTTGCCGGAGCGGGCTTCAAGTGAGCGTTCGCACGGCGCGGATACGCTTGTGCTCTGCGCCTACTTGTTGTCCTACGCAAGCGGCGAATACGCCGTCGGCACAGCTCGTCCTTCACCCAGAGTCCATACGTGACGCTCAGGTGCTTGCACGAGATATGCCCCGGCGGCCTGCCCGCCGTAGCCTTGGCGAAGGCGGGTATTCAGCCACTTGCGGGGGCTTTCCGTGCAAGAACCTCTCATAGCGATCTTAGCGTAAAACATTCTTTTCCTCCTCCCTCCTCCTTCCTAGCTCCTCCTTGGAGCGGCTTCTCCTTGACTTTTAGGGGCATACCGCTAAACTAATCACCATCAATAAGTGTTTATAACTAATTACGACACCGAATTATAGAGGAGAGATTATGCGTTATATGACAATGGTTGCTGCACTGGTTATCGCTTTGAATTTTACGACACAAGTGCGGGCCGAACGCCCTGTTACAGAAGGCGCGAAGGTCGGGGAATGGACCATGGACTTTGAGGCAGCCAAAGCGCTTTCCAAAGAGAAAAATCTGACGATGCTGATGAATTTCACGGGGAGCGACTGGTGCGGCTGGTGCAAGCTGATGGATAAGAATGTCTTTTCAACAGACGACTGGAAGAAATACGCAAAAGACAAACTCGTCCTCGTTTTTATTGATTTCCCAAAGGACAAGAAACTAGTCCCGGAAAAACTTGCTGAAGCCAACAAGGCCCTCAGTGACAAATTTGAAGTACAAGGCTATCCCACATACATCTTATTAGCATCTGATGGCGAAAAACAACTCGGCCGTCTCAGTGCTTCACGCGACGCAACACCTCCAAGTTTCATTCAAGGCATCAAGAAATATACCGAGTGGCCGGCAAAGATTGCTAAATTGAGCCCCGAAGATAAGGTGATTTACGACAAGGCAAAGGCAGGGCAGGAGTCTGTTGAAAAGGAATTGAAAGCGTGGGTTGAGACAAAGCCAGAACGCAATGATGAAAATAGCAAAAAATTTGCAAGCTTTCAGGAGCGTATGAAAGTGTGCGAGAAGGCGATTTCTGATCTATTGGACAGGCAAAAATAAGGAAACTGGCAAACAAACCCGAAAAACCGTCCAATCAAGATAGTCGACGAGCACTTGTAACGTTCGGCTAAATTCTTAATAACACTGCAAATATGGAAAGGCATTCTAATCAGAAATTTTAAAAATACTCCCTTTTAGGCTTTTCTGCGTTGACCGAAGGGGGGGATTTCGATATATTAAACATTTCAAATGGAGGCTTTTAGTGAACGTTGAACTGATTGAAAAGGCAAGAGTACGGTTTCCAAGCGTACCGGTACTCGTGAATGTGGTTTCAAAACGTGTGCGTCAACTCAATATGGGTGAACGCCCGTTAGTCAAACCCCTTTCTGCAGACGAAGACAAGGCTGATATTGCATTACGCGAAATTGCGGAAGGTCTTCTGATTTGCGAAGTAGACTTTGCCGCTATTGCACGTGCGGAGCAGGCCCAGACTCGGTGGTCGGAATAATTCGGCCGTTTGTAATGTATGGCGCAAGAGGACAAGAAAAAACGCGATAACCTTACTGTTAACAGACGGGCTTCGCATGATTATTTTGTTCTTGAGAAATACGAAGCTGGCATTGAGCTAGTTGGAACAGAGGTTAAGGTTGTACGTAACGGCGAGGCAGGCCTAAGCGGCTCCTACGCCAGTGTCAAGGACGGACAGCTTTATTTGAATCAAGTTCGTATACCGCCGTATGCATTTGGTAATCGGTTTAACCATGAAGCGCTTAGGACACGACGTCTTTTGATGCACAAACGGGAAATCCGCAAGTTGCAGGCGCTATCAGAACAAAAAGGGCTTTCACTTATTCCTTTGCGGATCTACTTGACACCGAAAGGAAAGGTAAAGGTTGAAATTGCTGTTTGCCGAGGGAAGGATCAAGAGGATAAGCGTGAAACGATTAAACAACGCGATGCCGACCGTGAAGCCCGCCGGGCAGTAGCAACACATTATCGAGGTTAAATTTTTTTCAAAGGAGGTCATCATGTTACCCTTAGCGTTTCTTCAAAATTTAGGACCAACAGAGCTAATCCTTATACTGGTTATCATTATGGTTCTTTTCGGAGGCAGTAAACTTCCTAATCTTGCACGCGCATTAGGCAAGAGCTTGGGAGAATTCAAGAAGGGCAGGGAGGAGGGCACCAAGCTCGCCGCGGATCAGGTCAAGGATGTCGTTAACGAAATCAAGAAGGAAGAGCCTAAGAAGGTTGAAGAAACAACCTCGAAGAGTTAAGCTACGATTTTTTTATCATTTTGAATTCTACAAAGGAGATCATTATGTTACCCATAGCATTGATTGATTTCATCAGTCCCACTCAGTTATTGTTAGTTTTGATTATCATCCTTGTTCTCTTCGGAGGCAATAAATTGCCGGATCTGGCTCGTTCTCTGGGACGAAGCTTAGGCGAGTTTAAGAAAGGCAAAGAAGAAGGTGACAAACTTGCCTCTGAACACGTCAAGGACGTCATTAACGAAATCAAAAAGGAAGAGCCTAAGAAAGTTGAAGAAACAACGTCGAAGAGTTAAGTTACTCTTTTACGCATTTTGAATTCTACAAAGGAGGTCATCATGTTACCCATCGCACTGATTAATGCTATAGGTCCCACTCAATTATTGTTAGTTTTAATTATCATCCTCGTTCTCTTCGGAGGCAATAAATTACCTGATCTGGCTCGTTCTTTGGGGCGAAGCTTAGGCGAGTTTAAGAAGGGCAGAGAAGAAGGCGACAAACTTGCCTCTGAACACGTCAAGGACGTCATTAACGAAATCAAGAAGGAAGAGCCTAAGAAGGTTGAAGAAACAACGTCGAAGAGTTAAATAGCTCTTTCTCTTTTCGTATGCTCTAGCAAGGACGGGTGGTTGTTTTTCAACCACCCCCTTTTCATTTTTGGCGTGATTTGTGCCCTCATCTAAGCTACAATAAAAAAATGAAATTGGGCTATATTTTTATTTGCGCAATAATCGCAAACGGTTTTGTTTGGGCTGAATCGTTGGATATTGCTCGCGCCGCGATGCAGGATCAATTATATGACATAGCACAGACGCATGCGCAAAAGCAATTAGAGTCAACAAATGGCAAGAGTACAGAAGCATTATCGATTCTTGTCGAAGCTCTTTGCGAGCAAGGCCATTATCAACATGCGCTCGATATGCTTGCGCGATATTCAAACACTGTTGAACGCGCACAGCAACCTGCTTCTTTCGCCTACTGGCAGGCAAGAGCACTCTTAAACTTACAGAGGCCATCCGAGGCCGTGGTAGTTCTTGCAACCTCTCCTGCACCTAAAGATGACTCTGCTTTGAATGACGCCATCCTACGCATGACCGCCCGAGCAAAAAAAGCATCTGGCGATGTCATAGGAGCACTTGATGTTTTTGCATTAATAGATACCTCTTCAACAAATATCAATACACGTGTGGCTAACATTGTAGAATGGGCTTTGACACTTGAAGCAACCCTCCGAGACAACCAAGCTCTTGAAGTACTCTCTCGCTTGCTCAAAATTAATATGTTCACTTCTGAAGTTTCTGATGGGTTATTGCTCCGTTCGCGGCTTCTAATGCGTCAAGGCAAACACGCGGAATCAATGCTCAGTTACGACCAGCTTGCTACAAATCGACTTGTTTCATCACGCATTCGTGTTCAGGCCTATACTGAAATGAGCGCGGCCGTCTTGCGTATGGCAAAGACGAACGATGCCATCGCCTATGCGCGAAGTGCATATTCTCTAGCCCAACAACCTGACATGCGTCAACTCGCAGGATTTTATCTCAGCAATCTGCTGTGTGCAGATGTTTCAACACTTAACGAATGTAATCTACTTATTAAAACACTTGTTCGCGAGTTTCCAGACGATCCACTCGCGGTACAAGCGCACTTGAAGTTGGCTGATGCCTTTTTGAGATATCGTCTTGCAGCCCGCGCTGCTGATGAATACCGACTGGTTCTTGAAACCTACACTTCCTCATCAAAAGACGACCATGTCTTACTCGGACGAGGTTGGGCGCTCTTTCAATTAAAACGGTATACCGAAGCATCGGGAGTCTTTCAGCGTGTCGCAGAACAGACAACGAATAATGTTGTAAAAGCGGAGAGCCTATTTAAATGGGGGGATGCCCTGACGGCCGACGGACGATACTCAGAGGCCGCCACCGTATTTGCAAGATTGCCAAACGAATTACCCCAAAGCAGTTTAGTCCCTCGTGCACTTTATCACCAGGCTGAATGCCAAGAACGATCCGCACAAGCACCGTCTGCGCTCACAACCTATCAAAAACTTATCAAAGACTACCCACAACATGAATATGTTGGACGGGCACTTTTACGCCTTGCGGCTCTCTATGTTTTAAGTGGTGAGTTGGACACCGCGATTCGGACATACACCGCCATTCAGACGAATATTGCACTTAAAGCACAGCACAGTGATGCATTCATGGGGCGAGGGAATGTTTATTACCGTTTATATCGTTTCGATGCCGCGATGAAGGATTTTGCAACGGTTGGCGAGACAGATAAATCGCGTTCTGATGAAGCTCGCCACGTGATTACACGCTGTCTATATGCGCTAGGTCGCGATAAAGAAGCCCAAGCTTCAGCCCGGGCATTTATTTCCGAGTTTCCTGAATCTTCATGGCTACCAGACATGATTCTATGGATTGGCAAATTTGATTTTAACCGCGGCAAGTTTGCTGATGCACGAAAGATGTTCATTGAGTATGTTACGCGATGGCCAACCGCTAAATCGGCCGATGCTGCATTGCTATGGGCAGCACGAGCAGCTGTAGATGATGCTGATTTTTCGAGTGCAGTTGAACTGGTCGCTCGTCTTGTGCGTGAATATCCCAAAAGCGGTCGCACCACAGAATCACGCCTTGTCCAAGCAACAGCGCTCATGGAGTTGGCGCGTTTCTCCGAGGCGCTCCTGCTCCTGGATCAAATCATCGCCACGGATCCCACAAGTGAATGGATTGAGCAAGCCAAATTGCGCAAAGGTGACTGCCTGTTTGCAATGGGAGCGGACAACACGGACCGATATCTTAAGGCCTTGGCAACTTACCGTGAAGCCCTTCAACATCCAACACTCTCATCAAGTCAAGTCCTTCAGCTCAATTACAAGGCAGCACGCTGTCTTGAGAAACTAAAACGTCTTGATGAGGCCATAGATGCCTATTATTCTGATGTTGTCCTTCGGTATCAAAATAATCATGAGCAAGGGGTGTGGTATGATGATTCTGCCGCGGGCCTTTTTGTTCGTGCTGCATTTAACGTTGCAGACTTGTATGAGCAAAAAGGCCGATCCAGTTCAGCCATAAAAGTACTTGAACGTATTTTAGAAACTGATGTGCAGGGAAAAGAAGAAGTTAGGTCTCGCATTGAACGGTTGCGGAAAAAATAGGTGTATCAGTAACGTCTCTGAAAGGAATGAAGCATGTCCTCATTGGCTCAATATGGTTTTGTTTTTTGGATCATTGTCATCCTTGGCATTGATTCATTTGTAACATTCCTGACTCGCATGTTACAATTACGCCGCGCGCAAATTGACTACGCAGACTTCATCAAAGGAATCTGTAACGTTCTGAAGGACGGGAGCGTAGGTGCAGCGATTATGATTTGTGAAGAGACCCCTGGACCTGTTGCGGCGGTCGTTCTGACTGCCATCCGGCATCGCCATGCCGACAGCACTGCCTTGCGCGAAGCTGTAGATAATGCGGGACGGGCCGAAATTTCTCGGATGGAGCGCCGCCAGGCAGCAATAGCAATTACATGCCAAATCGCACCTCTGCTAGGGCTACTCGGAACATTGTTTGGCGTGCTTAAAATCGTGCATGCCGCCCATGCTCAGTCTCCGCTTGTGCAAAGCGTCGACCTCACAACAGGGCTCATGCAGGCACTCGTGTCAACTATTGCAGGGCTATTGGTTGCGATTCCTTGCCATGCCATGTATGCGATCCTCATGGTTCGTATTGAACGTATTGTTATTGACATGGAGGCTGCTGCCGCTGAAATTGTTGCTTACTTGACAAGCAATGCTTCCTCTCTGACCCCGAGGGCGACACATGAAGAAGAATGATTCCATTTGTTGGCTGCAAAGCCTCCGGCTTAAGCGCGGCGTTTATCGTTTTGGAGGCCCATGGGCTCAGTCGGTCATCTATTCAGTCCCTTGGATTAATACGCTTATTCTGATCGTATTACTATTTCTTTATCATCAACGTATTGCAATTTCACCCGGAATCGTCTTTGATTTACCGTCTGCCCCATTACGTGAAGGCTCTCATACTGGTTTAACAGCGTTGATGTTTGCTGTTACGCATGAATCCATGGCAAGAGAGGATGCGTTGGTTTTTTTTGACGATGCCCGCTACATGGTTCAGGATGATGAACAGATGTCAACCCTGGCAGAGCAGATCCGATTACGGATGAAGAATGCCGACAGTAAAGATTTCCTTTTGCTTGCTGATAAACGTGTTTCACATGGCGATATCATGCGTTTTGTAACTATTTTACGAAATGCTGGTGTTTTAAAAATTAATGTTGCTGAACGACCTGAGTAATATGCCGAGTTTAATGACACAGAAGATGACAAACCTGTATAAGCCAAAACCACTGCAGTATTTATGGCCTATTGCTATTGTCGTTTCTCTTGTCACCGCACTATGGGCTCAGTTTCCATGGAATCTAAAAACGTACTCTATCCCAGCAGAATCTCATTCACAGCGTTTATCTCCACAAGTTGCTTATATAACCATCGATGAGGCAAGTATTAATCAACTCGTTAAACGGGCCGCATCTGAATGGATGATGGGTGCAGCTTCAAAGGGAAAGAGACGATCTATTGGACTTGATCTGACTACTTTGGAGGCTAGCTTGGAAGCGCCCCTTCCTATCTATCTCGATAAAGGAAGCATCATACCGACAGACTGGAAGGCTGAAGCTGTAGCACAAGCTCCTGTAAGTACTCCATCTATTCTCTCGCCTGAAACGAAAATAATAAAAAGCCCAATAAAAAACGTTCCTAAACGAGACACCTTAAATGCTCGCCTCTCGTCTTCTTTATTAGCGGCAAAGTTTCAATTTCAATTTTTCGGAGATGTACTGAAAACCGTCTCAGCACCATCAGGTCAATGTCGGTTTTATTTAGAATGTAATTCGGCTGGGGAAGTTGAACATATTTTGCGGCTGTCTCCTGTCACGCAAGACACTTCTGTTTTTGAACGGGCGCTCATGCTTGGAAAAGCGAAAACTCCAGCCGCAGGCTGGGTAGACATTGAATGGATGATCAGAAAATGAAATCCAAGCGAATCGTCATTTTTCTTTCAATGCTTTTCCTTCTGACAGCGGCAAGTGCTCTTTATTCGGTTTTGCGTCTAACGCCATCACACGCGACAGTAGACCAGGTGATAATACAGAAAAGTACAGCGAATCATAAAACACAGCAAACACCTGCGCTTTGGCGAATACCCATTTCATCGACCGTCAACAAACCCACCCCCTTAACCTCTGGTTGGTTCGTTACGGATACCAATGGCCGAATCATTTCCCTTACGGAGACAGGTGATATTCGATGGCAAACATCCTATTCAAATCATGCGTGGCAAGCCTCTGCTGTTGTGGATAACGAGACCATTTGTGCTGTTACCCAGAAAGGCACACTCTTTCTGTTTGAATTAAATTCAGGCGCTGTTAAGTGGTCAAAAGAAACAGGCACTATATGTCTTCATCCTCCCCTTATTGAGATGCTCGGACAGCAGCGGGTTATCATTTTGCTCTCTCAGGAAGACGGAACACTCGTATGCCTCAATGCGCTTGACGGAAGTATACGCTGGAAGAGTCCCGCAACGAGTCGATCCGATGGCCCCCCTACTCGCTTTGGCGATATGATCGCTTATGGAAATTGTGATGCGGCAGTGCACCTCTTTTCAATGACGAACGGGCAACTTAACGGATCGATTCAACTTGAGGGCGACGAGCAAGTAGCAGGCGCGATTCTGCCGCTTCCGAATGAAAAGTTGCTTGTGGTGGGGACGCGAAGTGGCAAATTAGCCTTGCTCAATACAACGAGCATGACGTGCATCTCACGTGTATCGGTATCGGAGGCAGAAGCTTTTGCAACACCCGTGCTGGTGGATGCAAAGCGTATTTTCATGCCGGTCTCAGAAGGACGACTGACCTTTTGGAAATTAGATGGCGATCAACTCGTTGCGGACGATGTAATAAAACTTTCATCTTCATTCGATGAAACAATCGTTGTAAACAACATCTTCTGGGCAATTGGCAATCGTTCTGTAGTTGCGGTGAGTATAACGGCCCCTTCGAAAAGGTTACAATACACAACACTCGGGGATGATCTCCGCGCTATTGTTCCTGGAGTCAATGGGAAAACCGTTCTAATCTCAGATGGTGAACTTATTTGTGTGAAAGGATTTTGATTATGGCCTCTTCTAGCGGTGCTGATATATCACTATCTAACGTTTTTCGTACCTTTTCTTCTGCCAACATCGCTCCAACTCCTGTGTTGCGTGGCATTGACTTACATGTGGCGTCGGGCGAAACCATTGCTGTTACAGGTGCTTCAGGTTCAGGAAAAACAACGCTCCTTCAAATTATCGGAGCACTGGATACTGCCGATTCTGGTGAAGTACGTGTCAATGGACGTGAACTGGGGTCATTCGATGAGCAAGCACGCGCAGCGTTTCGAAATCGTGAAATTGGTTTTGTCTTTCAGTCGCATCATTTGTTACCACAGCTAACGGCTCTTGAAAACATTCTTGTTCCGACATGGACAACACACTGTTCCCAAGATAGTGAACACCAGACCCGTGCACGAGCCTTACTTGAGCGAGTGGGGTTATCAGACCGTAGTATGCACTTCCCGGGGCAACTCTCAGGAGGTGAACGCCAACGCATTGCGTTTGCACGCGCACTTATGATGAATCCCTGCCTGCTCCTCGCTGATGAACCCACGGGGGCGTTAGATTACGATACGGCTCAACAACTTATCGATTTACTCCTTGAACTCAACCGAGATGAAGGTGCGACATTAATGCTTGTCACACATTCAAGAGATTGCGCACTGCGCATGGCTCGACAGGTTGAACTCCGAAACGGACTCATCACTTCACAAACACGAAAATAAGGAAGACAACATGAACGAATCAGATATTCTGAAAATACTTGAACAAACCGGTGCCTTGCTGACTGGCCATTTTGAGCTTCGATCGGGATTGCATAGTAATCGTTTCTTTCAGTGCGCTAATGTATTACGCTATCCCCGCATTGCTGGCCAGCTCTGCGACGAGTTGGTTAAGCGGATGAACGCCGAAATGAATGTCGGCAAGATCGATGGCGTCATCTCACCTGCACTTGGAGGTATTTTAGTTGGGCACGAAGTAGCTCGTGCAATAGATGTAAAATGTGTATTTGCTGAAAAGCAAGATAACAAGCTCGTCATGCGTCGTTTCACGTTGAAATCGGGTGAACGCTATGTCGTTGCAGAGGACGTCATCACACGCGGTGGACGTGTCCAGGAAACGATTGACATTGTAAAGGCTGCTGGTGCCGAAGTGGCCGCTGTCCTTGTTTTGGTTGACCGAAGTGCAGGGCAGGCTTCATTTGGATATCCAACACTTTCTCTGCTGAAGATGGCTCCGGAAGTGTGGGAACCCGCCAAATGCCCTCTTTGTGCCATGAAGACACCATTTGTTCATCCGGGATCCTAAACAGGGTCATCCAATTTCATGAACCGAAAGCGTGCACAGCAGATGCCTCGCAGCATCTGCTTCTGCTAAGCGTTTTGATCGTCCCGTTCCTGTCGCCTCATATCCACCCGTAACGCTAACACGAACAGTATAAACCGGCTCATGATCTGGCCCTGTGGAATCAATCAACTGATAAACCGGAGAATCAGTCCAAGCATGATGCTGGCAAATAGCTTGCAAATAGCCCTTGGGATTATTGGCCCAGTGATTTGCAGGGATATTATCCAGTTTCTGTCGAAGAATCGTTTGGAAAATAGTGGATACGGCTGGTAGACCTCCGTCACACCAAGCCGCACCAAATACGGCTTCCATTCCATCAGCCAGCAATTTCTCTTTGTCAACGCCCCCCGTTGTCTCATCGCTGAGCCCGATGCGCATATACGCGCCTAATCCTATGGCACGAGCGGTCATCGCTAATGCACGTCCGCTCGCAAGATGACTGCGTTGTATAGTTAAGACCCCCTCCGGGTGCTGATCATATTTATTGTATACATGTTCAGCCGCAAGTAATCCCAGTACCGCATCACCTAAAAACTCCAATCTCTGGTTGTCTGCATGAACGCAAAGACCATGTGTCGCACGATAAGAAGGTGCAGTCAATGCACGTTCCAACAATGCTTTGTCGAGGAAAGTATATCCAATTTTATCTTCAAGTGCAGCGAGTAGAGTATCATGGTCATTCATGGCTGACGTTTCCTGCTAATGCTTCCAAGGTCCAACTCAAAGGATACATTTTTTCACTATACCAAAGCAATGAGAAATAGAGTCCAATAGGCGCCGGTTTAGGTTCCAGCCCCTGCTTGATTAGCCAAAGGCATCCTTGCTTAACGGCATGCTGAACAGATATCTTTTCTTGTTTTCTCAGAGCAATAACAGCCAACGCCGTCTCCTCATTCGTTCCTGGCTTACCGGCACCCCATGAACCATCCGCATGTTGCTGATGAAGAAGCCATGTGATGCCATCAGATAACATCTCTGGCATTCCAAATGCGGTATAACCCGTTTTAATAACTTGCTGCAGTGCATCAACGACACGTGCAGTGCCGATCACTGGATTAAGACAACCCTCCGCTTCTTGATTGCCAAACCACAGTGGAATCCAGCTCCCGTCCTTGTTTTGAAATCTTTTTAAATAGGCGACAAGACGATTGAGTTTGTATTCTTTGATCTCTAACTGTTCTCGCCATAATACACATGCGAGTAAAGCATGTGCAGAGATGTCAGGACAACTTTGATCAAAAGGCAAGCGGCCCCAGCCTTTGCAAAATGTGGGCATACCTCCATCCTGATTCTGCAAATCCATCAGCCATTGTATCCCGGCGCCTATGGCTTTAGCCATGTTGAGTGTAACACCATGCTGCTGCAAGTGATATAGCGCAATTAAGGCCGCGCTGGTGTCATCAGCATCTGGAACACCCCCTGCGCAATCGGTCCAAGCCCAACCACCTGGCTTCGCACCTGTATACGGATGAACATGCTTTTGTTGTGTTTCGAGAATCCAGTGGGCCAACCTGGTTTTGTCATTTAGTGGAAAATCATTTATTCCCAAGTCACTTTTCAATAATGCACGTGACGCTAAGCTTGTAACCCATACCCGCAGATTGGTGTCGATTGCATAACTGCCATCTGCACGAAATGATCCAAGAAGAAACTTATTTGATCGCAGGGCAACAGGATGAGATTGATACCCGATTTTTGATAATGCCAGAGCGACGAATGCTGTCAAGGGGATGGCATCTAAAAAGCCCCCGTGAGGGGGTTGCAATTTCTCAAGCTTCTTCAATAAGGGTTTTTCAACAAATCGCCACCACGCAATTGTCTTTTTTGAGTTGGATACACATGCGGCACGACATAACCCTATAGCAATTAAGGCAGGGAGAGCATAACTCACGACTTGCAACTGGAAAAACCGATAAAACGAATGAGGTAATAGGGCCAGAACAAAGGGAAGGGCCGGAATAGTCTTCCATACACGATCATCCTCTTCACAAATGGCCAGAAATGTTAAAATGGGAATGGAAAAGGTTCGGTCTTTTCGGTAAATCTTACTGAGTGCACTTACAAGTTTTGGAAATTCTACTCCCCCAGTTCGTGTCACAACCCAATCAGTTGCATGTCGAATAGGTACCTGGAAATTCTGCGAAGACTTTTTTTGATAGGCACACAATGCAGCTCGCGCAATGAGTGTTGTGCTGATATTCGACTGACTTGTCGGCGTATCCCCCCATCCGCCATCTTCGTTTTGATTGTCTTGGAGCCATTGTGCAGAAGCCATTGTCCGTTCTGCGGATTGATCCCCCATCAACGCGACAAGCGCAAGGGAGGTACTCAGTGCACTGGAAGAGAGTTCTCCCGTCCATACCCCACTCGAATCATCACGCAAGCTCAACACCTTTTTACGCAAGGAGTGGATAAATTGTGTCTGAGTATCACTCATAAAATAAGTAGGTCGATAGTAGCGAAACTATCGACCTTCTAACAGTCTTTTTTCATCAATGACAGGAAAAAGCTCTTAGAATCAGGATTACTCCCCTATACCCCAATTTTCTACAACATAATCCATATCCTTATCGCCGCAACCGCTCAGGTTAACAAGAATGGCACCTGTCTTCATTTCGCGGGCCTTCTCAAGAGCAAAGGCAAGTGCATGTGCACTTTCGATTGCTGGAATAATGCCTTCGCTACGGCACAAGGCAAAGAAAGCATGCTTGCATTGCTCATCAGAACATGTGACATAATTAACACGCCCAGCGTCCTTCAAGTAGCAATGTTCAGGTCCAACCCCAGGATAGTCCAATCCGCTTGCGCAGGAATATACCGGTGCAGGCGAGCCATCATCATTCTGCAACAAGTAGCATTTGAACCCATGAATAATGCCTTCCCGTCCGTATGACATGGTCGCCGCATGATCTCCAAGTGCAGGACCTTTACCCAAGGGCTCGACACCATAAATCTCCACAGGATCATTTAAAAACGCAGTGAATAGGCCCATCGCATTTGATCCGCCTCCAACACACGCGCAAATGGCATCCGGAAGTTGCCCCGTCATCTCCTGGAACTGTTCACGTGCTTCGATACCAACAACCTTCTGGAAGTCACGTACCATTAACGGGAAGGGATGAGGGCCCACAACAGATCCGATACAGTAAATTGAATTTTCAAAGTCGGCAAGATAGGCTACGAAAGCCGAATCCACTGCCTCCTTAAGTGTACGAAGACCAAAGTTAACCGGAACGACTTTTGCACCAAGCAACTTCATGCGGGTCACGTTTGGAGCCTGCTTGACAATATCAACTTCACCCATATGAATTTCACATTCAAGCCCAAAGTAAGCAGCAGCCGTCGCGAGCGCTACACCATGCTGCCCTGCACCTGTTTCAGCAATGAGCTTTTTCTTGCCCATAAACTTAGCGAGCAAGCCTTCTCCCATACAATGATTAATTTTGTGAGCTCCTGTATGGTTGAGATCCTCACGCTTCAAATAAATGTGAGCCCCTCCATTTTTTAGAGATAAATTGCGTGCATGATATACAGGGGTGGGACGACCTTGAAACGTTTTACGAATACTTCTCAGCTCGGCAATAAACGCGGCATCATTTGAAATTCGTTTATAAGCTTCAATAATTTCTGCGAATGGCTTCTCGAGTTGTGGAGGAATAAACATCCCTCCATATTTACCAAAAAAACCTTTTTCATCTGGACCTTGTCCGAATTGCTGGGGCGTACTCATCGTTCCCTTACCTTCCTTTGGTTTAAAAAATAATTCCTTGTAAAATCCACGTATCTCTGAATAGAAACATGATAGCATCTCGCATTTTTAGAGACAAGCCGAATTTGATTATTTAAACGTTAAACAGGAAGTGCATCACATCGCCATCTTGAACAATGTATTCTTTGCCTTCCACACGCA